>DATAXV010000210.1:0-16952 GCA_036272915.1 Candidatus Dormiibacterota bacterium | reverse complement strand
GACCGGAGGGCCGCTGCGCTCGTGGGGCGTGAGATCGTGGATCGCCGCCGATCCCGGGCGGCAGGCGACCAGTGCCAGCGAGACCGCGACGAGGCAACCCAAGACCACGACCGTCATCCTCATGGCGACCTACCACCTCAGCGCTGGAATCCACCGTCCGGCGAGTGGATGTCCAGGTGACGCTCATCGCCGGACCGTCACTGTTCAAACGATTCAGATCGCCAGGGCGTTACCTGCATCAGCCGTCGGCTGATGCAGGTCGGATGACCGGGCGAACCCCGATCCTCGCGTCGTGCGCCCTGATTCGTGTCCCTGAACGGTGCTACGGCATCGCGAGATCGATCAGAGGATCTCGACGGCGCCAGACGCCTTGGCCGCGCCATCCTCGGCGGCGGGCGCAGGGGCCCACGCCACGCCACGCACGGGTGCGCCGACGCCGTGAAGGAAGACGAGGATCTCCCAGTAGGACCGGGGCATCGAGGTCTCGTAGAAGGGCACGCCGCGCTCGGCACAGAAGTCGCTGACGATGCCGTGGGCCCTGCTCATGCAGTTCCGCGACATCGTCGGGAACAGGTGGTGTTCGATCTGGTGGTTCAGGGCGCCGTACCAGATGTCGGTGAACACGTTCCCCCGCACATTGCGCGAGGTGAGCACCTGGCTGCGCAGGAAGTCGAGCTCGACACCGGGCCCGACCTGCTCCATGCCCTTGTGGTTGGGCGCGAACACCGAGGCCAGGTAGAAACCTCCGACGCACTGGGTTATGACGATTGCCACGGGCCCCCAGAGGGGACCGAGGACGAGGAGGAAGAAGCCCAGGTAGAGCGCCACATGGACACCGATCAGGCCGATCTCCAACCAGCGACGGCGGGCGGAACCGCTGGCGAGAAAGCGGGCGCTCTTCACGTGCATCGCCCAGCCAAGCCCGAACAGCAGGGGGAAGAAGAGATAGGCCTGGTACCTGGCGACGATGCGCCGCAGCCCGCGCGAGGCCAGCGCCTGCTCCTCCGAGTAAGAGATGGTGCCGGGCCCGATGTCCGGATCCAGACTGACGTTGTTGGGATTGGCGTGGTGGCGGTTGTGTTTGTCGACCCACCAGCCGTAGCTCATCCCGAGCAGCAGGTTGCCCGTGACCAGGCCGATCACCGTGTTGATCCACCTCTGCCGAAACATCTGACGGTGTCCCGCGTCATGCAGCTGGAAGCCGAGCTGACCGAAGATCAGCGCCAGGGCGAAGGCGTTGACGCAGAGCGCCCAGGGCAGGTGACGAAGCGGGATGAAGAGGGCCAGCGACGCGGCCAGGAGCGTCAGCTTGATGGCGACGGAACGGATGTAGAAGCGCGGCTGGCGGTCGAGCAGGCCGGCGTCACGAATCCGCCGTTTCAGCAGCGCGTAGTCGGTTGGCGCTCGTCGCGGGTCGGAGACCGGCGCCGTGGTCATGGTTGGGGACATCTTCACCGACCCCATCCGGCGGTTGTGGCAGACGGGGGATGTCCTTCAGATGACCGTTTTTGATGCGGGGATGGAACCCGCGACGGGGGATGCGTTAGAGGTGCGCCGCAGCGCACCTCCAGCTGGCGCCTAAACAGTCCGGACCCGGCTCGCACGAGGCCCCTTGGGGCTCGGCTCGATCGTGAACTCGACCTTCTCGCCCTCGCTAAGGCGGTCGAAGAGGTCCAGACCCTCGACGCCGCTGCGGTGGAAGAAGTACTCCTTGCCGTCCTCAGCTGCGATGAAGCCGAATCCGCGATCGAGCACGACCTTCCGGATGGTGCCTGCTGGCATTCTGATGTCCTTCTTCTCGAACAACTTGTGACCTGACGCCTGGGCAGTTCGAGAAATCGGGACCCTGAAGCCTGGACCCCCTATGGAAGGGCCTCACCCTTATACCACCTGCGTACCGGCTTGGCACATCGGCGGCGGTGTCTCCTGGGGACCTCATGTCCCGCCGCGCAACGGCTCCGAATAGGTCGCGGAGCGATCGGAGAGCGGAGAGTCCAGTAGCCGGCCTCAGCTCGCGTCGACCGCGAAGGGGACCGGAGTCGCCGCACCACCGGTATTAAGCAGGACCTCGGACCCGCCCTCGTAGTGGCGATCCCACCCGGACGCCGTCAGAGCGTCGATGGCGGTCAACCGACGGTCGCCGAGACGGAACCGGCACCGCTCCTCCCGGCTCCCTCTCGCCCACGTGCACAGCCCGACCATCGGCTTCCCGTTCAGAGTCGACGAGGCGGCCGCGCGAACGACGCCACCCTTCTCGTCGAAGACGATCACGCCGCCGGCCCCGACGTAGGTGCCATCACCCCGGGCCGCCAGCGTCGCGCCTCCGATCCGGTAGGTGCCGGACGTTCGGCGCACGGTGACGGACGGCGGGGTGGCGCTGACCCAGACCCCGATTCCCGCCAGCACCAGTCCAATCCCGACCAGCGTCAGGTGGCCTTCCGGTGCTCGCAGGCGTCGACGGCGGCGTCTGACCGCGTGCGGGCTATCGAGGGGGCCGAGCGGAACGTTCTGGCTCATCCGGACGAAGCTCGATGCTGGCGATGCGGTCCAGGGCGCCGTCGAAGCCGACCACCAGCCGCCAGGTCCGATCAGGCTTCCACCACACGCCATCGGGCGACTCGATCGTCGACTGATCCCGGAGCAGGAGCTCCGCGCGGGGCCCTCCCCCGTTCGTGGAGAGGTGGACCTGCAGGCGGCGTTCGAAGCGGGGACGGTAGCCGTGCCCCAGCGCCCGCCACTCGGCGATCGCCGGCGACCAGGCTCGGAGTATCGACGGATCCACGTACCGACGCAGCCGTTCGCGGGGAGACGGAAGGGCGGCGACGCCGTCCAGGCGGTAGCTCGGATTCGATCCGGGAGTCACCGGCCCCTCCACCCCCGCCATCCACGCGGCGAGGTCGTGGATGAGCGCGTGGACCAGCAGGGCCACCCGGCTCAGGTGAGCCGCGTCCGGCTCGCGCCTGGCGAGGATCACGCGTCGCCCTCCACCAGCACCCTCGCCACGGTCGAGGCGAGCTCGATGAAGGCGTTCCGGAGGCTGGTCTCGACGTCGAGGATGGACGTGCCCTTGACCACCGCCAGCGTCGCCTTCTCGGTCTTCGGGAAGGGCACGATGGCGCGGCTTCCGCGCCGGATGCCCTGCAGCAGCCGGAGCACGTTGGGGTCCTCCCGGATGCCCGGCTCCGGGGAGACGATGTAGGCGACGACGACCGGCTTGGCGCGAAGCGAGGGCAGCGTCAGGTAATCGGTGACGGCGCGAAGGGCGTTGGGGTCGTCGGTGGTGGGGACGACGACCAGGTCCGCCTCACCGACGTAGGCGGCGGCGACGGACGCCTCGGCCGAGGTGTAGGCCGGCAGCGTGTTGGGCAGGTCGACCACCGAGATCACGTGACGTGCTCGGAGACCGTTGACGAAACGGCGCACCAGCGCCGCCGGATAGCCGTCCCCGGGGTCCCTCGACTCCGGGTACACGGCGAGCGCTGGGGTCCGGGCGTAGGCCGGAGGCGGGGGAAGCTCATACCCGGTCTCCAGGGCGCTCATCAGGTCCCGGACCGTCGGGGTTCCCTCCGGCACCATGACCCTTCCCCACTGATCGGCGTTGTTGATGTTCTGGTCGATCAGGCCAGCCACTCCGGCCTTGCCGTCGAGCGAGTAGCCGCAGACCTGGGCCAGCCCGGCGCTGAGCGCGGTCTTGCCCACGCCGCCCTTGCGCGACCCGACCACGACCAGCGGCGACGGCGAGACGCCGAGAAGCAGGTCGCCGATCTCGTCGGGGACCGCCACCTCCCTGTGGCGGGCGATGATCGATCGGGCCCAAGCCAGCCAGTCCCGCGCTCCGCTCTCCGGCCGCGGAACGGAGAACAGGCCCTGCCGTCCCTGGAGCCCAGGCGGCTCGGGCGGGGCCTCCGGCGTGGCGGCCGAGAGCGCGGCCAGCGGATCGGGGGGCGGCTCGTCGGGGCGGGCCGGACGCGGAGCGGGCGATGCCTCGCCGAAGAGCGCGGCGAGCAGGTCGTCGTCGCTCCCGGCGGCGCTGGCGTCCGCCTCCGGTGGTGACCCGGGCAGGAAGCAGCGGGCGCCGTTCTCGGTCCACAGGCGCATCGCCTCGTCGGTGATCTCGATCGCCTCGCCGCTCTCGATCAGGCGGACGTTGGGGAGCCCGGCGTACCTGGCGCCGGCGCCTCCGTCGGTGACCCCGATGACGAACTCCGCGTCGAGCCCGGCCAGGCATTCCTCCAGCCCGGGCTCGTCGAGCAGCAGCACCACCGGGCAGCTGGCTCGGGGAACCCGCTCCGACCAGACCCGGTCGAGCTCCGCCGCGCGCTCGCCGGCGGCCTCGAAGAAGGCCATCCCCTGGAGAGGCATGGTCGCGACCCTCGCCGGGCAGGGGGCGTCGGGATTGGCCGCCTCCTCCAACTCCTCCGCGGCGTCGCGGTCATGCGGCGTCGGGAAGAGCGGCACGAACGTGTAGGACTCGTATCGGCTACCGCGCAAGTTCCTGCCTCGCCTCCTGTACTGATCCCCCGGTCATGGTCTCCCCCGGAGTGGCCAGGCGGTGCGCGACGCCGGCGAGCAGCACGCAGCACCCGACGACGACGACGGCGCCCGCCCAGGCCTGCCGAAGGGTTCGCATCCTGAGCGCCAGCCGGGCCTGGCGAAGGCCGAGCCAGAGGCTGACCAGCGCGGAGCCCGCGACCACCGCCCAGAGCAGCGCCTGGAGCATGGCCACGGCCTGCCCCAGGGTGGGGACGCTGCCCATCAGAAATCCGATCACGTCGCCCGGGTGGGGCACCCCGAGCACGACGATCGCCGCCGCCACCTGCATGGCGGTCACCACGATCGGGAGCAGGCTGCGACGTGCCACGGTCAGGAGAAGGCGTGGGCCAGGCCCACGATCAGCGGGTAGCCGATGAGGAGCAGCAGAGGGAGGACGAGCAGCCCCACCGGCAATGCCTGGCGAGCGCGCGACTGCTCCGCCTCCACCATCATCGAGACCAGCTCGCCCTCGGCGACGGTCGCGGCCAGGCCGGTCAGGACCTCTGCCGGCACCTGGCCCTTGTCGTTGATCCGGCGCATGGTCGTGGCCAGGACCTTGAAGGCGGGTACGCCGTAGCGGCCGGCGATGGCCTCGTAGATCGCGGTGTGGCTGGCGAGCAGGCTCCGGTCGAAGCCCAGCGGCCCGGCCTCCTGGCTGACCAGGTCCTGCCACCGCTCGCCGTCGAAGAGCCGGTGGAGCTGGCCATCGGTCTGACAGCGGGCGACCACGTCCTCCAGCGCCACCTCGATCGGGAGCTGTCGGGTGTAGGTGAGCATGGCCAGCTCGGTGAGGGACTGGTTCACGGCCAGCTCGAGCCCGCGGCAGCGGGCCAGGGCGGCGTTGCGGAGGTGCACGTAGGCGATGGCGATGAGCAGGAGGCCGACGGCGAAGGCGAGCCAGGGGGCGAAGGCCAGCCGTCCCGCCACCATCCAGGCGAGAAGGTCGAGAAGCAGCAGCACCGCCGTCGCCAGCAGCGAGAGGCCGAGGACGCGGAGGAGCCAGGCCGGCGCGGCCTCCTGGCGGTCGGCGACGACGAGCAGCCGCTGGATGTCGGTCGCCTCCTGTAGCCGCCGGAGCAGCGGGGCCCGCAGGGCCAGGCGCTCGGCCAGCGGCTCACGGACGACGATGCCGTGGCGGCGGGCGAGGCGGCGGAAGGTCTGGACCGACGGCGGCGCCCAGGTTCCCAGCCGCCAGAGCAGGCCCAGCCCGACGACACCGGCGAGGAGCACCGCCAGCGGCGCCGCCGACTCAGCCATAGCGCCGCTCGAGCACGTCGATCATGGCTCGGACATCCCACCGCACCGACCGCGCCCTGGGCGTGAGCAGGTGGATCAGCCAGAGCACCCCCGCCACCATGAGCACGACCAGAAGCAGCACCAGCTGCCCTCCCGCCGTCTCGTAGGGGCCGCGCAGGGCGGCGTCGGACATGACGAAGACGAACATGAAGGCCATCAGGAAGACGCAGATGAAGGCGACCTGCCTGGCCCCGGCCGCGGTCGCGTGGTTCCGCTGCTGGACCTGGAGGTCGCGCTCGTACTGCGGCACCAGCACCCGGTCGGCAGCGTCCAGGAAGGCCTCCGGGGTGATCGAGTGGCCGATGACCAGGTCCAGGCAGATGCGGTTGCCGATCGGGCTGGGCATCCGCCGCTCGACCTCGACCAGACGCTCCCGCACGGAGCGCTGGGTGTCGGCCAGCGGCGCCAGCACGGAGGCCAGGACCAGATCGGGATTCTGACCCTGGTCGGTCAGCGCCTGGTCCAGGGTCTGGTTGGAGCCCCGCACCATGGAGCTCAGCGTCCGCACCATCTCGACCATCGCCTGGTCCATCCGCAACCGCCGCCGCTCGGCGCGCGACTGCAGCAGGTAGGGCACGCCCGCCAGGCCCAGCCCGACACCGAGCAGGGCCGTGAGCGGCGTGCCCATCCAGACGCCGGCAGCCGTGGCCGCGGCGAGCGCGGCGGCGCGGAGAAGGAACCACCAGCGCGGCTGCCAGCCGAGCTCGGCCGACTGCCTACGCTCACGGTCCCAGAGCATGCGCAGCAACGACCCGGCGCGCCGCATCGACCGTGGCCGCGCCCGGGCTATGAAGGCGACGTAGAGGAACCAGAGGGCGAGGATGGCAAGCAGCTCGGCGACCAGGGCCACCGGGTCGAGGACGACTCCACTCATGCCGGCTGCGGAACCTCGGCCCCGGGCAGGCTCGAGCGGAGCTTGCGGCGCAGGTTGGGCGGCAGATCGCCGATCAGGCTGGCCTCCCGGCGGAGCAGGCCGGTCGATGGATCGGTGCGGTAGATCCAGGCGACGTGCCCGGGCTCGTCGCCGAGGGCCGCGACCCCGCTCACGACCCGCCGCCGGTGCAGGTCGAAGGAGAGGTGGACGACGAGGTCGAACGCCTGGTGAACCAGGCTCTCGGCGATCAGGCTGACGTTGGCGGCGCCCCGGTAGTCGGGCGACATCATCACGTACTGCGCCGCCCGCTTGATCGACTGCAGCGCGTCGTCGGCGTGGAGGGAGACCATCGAGCCCTCGTGGCCGGTGGTGGCGGCGCTGCAGGCGTCGGCCATGGCGGCGTCCCTGGCCTCGCCGAGGATGATGCGATCCGGCCGCAGGCGCAGCGCCGTCCGCACCAGATGGCGCATGGTCACGCCGACGTCGCCGGGATCGTTGGTGGACGGCGCGACCGTGCAGATCTGCTGCACCAGTGGATGCCAGGGCCGGCCGTCCCCGCGGTCGAGCTCGAGGTGGAGCTCGGCCGAGTCCTCGATCACCAGCACCTGCTCGTGGGGTGGGATCAGGCCGCAGAGCACGCGAAGCAGCGTGGTCTTGCCGGTCGCCGTCCCGCCAGCGATGATCATGTTCGCCTTGCCGGCGACGCAGGCCTCCAGGAACCTGCCCACGCCGAACGGCATCACCCCGTCGCGCACGTAGTCGTCGAGGCTGGAGAGGGCGGCGGCGCCGGGGAAGCGCAGCGTCGCGATGACGCTGCTCGAGCCGGTCACCGCCGGCCGCTGGATGACGCAGATGCGGAGCAGACCGCCGAGGTTGCCCTCGGCGATGGGATGACCCTCGTTCAACTGGCGATGGCCCTGGAAGCCGGGCATCTGGATGATCCGCTCGCGGAGGAAGGAGAGCAGCTCGTCGTTGCCGTGGAAGGGATTGCCCTCCGCCCGGAGAACCTGCTTGCCGTCGGCCCGGGTCACGATCCACTCGTCCCAGCGGTTGACGTGGATCTCCTCGGTCCCCTCCTCCAGGTAGATGAGGCGGGACAGCGGGTAGAGGAAGGAGGCGCGGACCCGGCTTGCCCGCTCCACGGCGTCGCGGAACCCCGGCTCGGCGGCGAGGCGCTGGGCGGTACCGGCGTGGAGGTGGAAGAGGTGAGGCTGCTGCACGGCCCTGGCGATGATGTGCTCGACCAGGCGGGGCACCTCCTCCTCGTGGCGGACCGAGGGTTTGACGTCGTGCTGGCGGCGGAGCCCGTGGATGGCGGCGAACAGGGCCTCGGCGACGTCGGCCACGTCGGGCCCGATGTCGGGCCACGGGCGCTCGGGCAGCGCCTCGAACGGCGCCGGAGCGACCAGGCTCACGGTTGCGCCTCGCCGGCGTGGAGCGCGGGCGCGACCGGCCCGCGCAGGTGCAGCAGAGGCTCGGCGCGGCTCAGGATCTGCAGCTGCCGGCAGAGCTGGACTCCGGTCGAGGTCATCGTCGTGCAGTGGTCCTCGGCGTTGCCGGCGGCCCGTGGATCCCAGGGAATGGTCGCCGCCAGCTCCAGCTCGGGCAGGTGATGGTGGAGGGCGGCCCGGAGCTCGCGGCGGAGCTGCTCCTGCCGCCTGGCCTCGACCAGCACCAGCTCGGCCTTCGACGGGCGGGCCTGCTGCAGGACCCGGATCGCCCGGGTCAGCAGCACCGGGCTGTCCACGAACTGGACGAGCACCCGATCGGAGAGGCGGCACATGGCGTCGGCGGCGCGGGCCGGTGAGTCGAGCCCGGCGTGGGACCAGGCGGCGCCCCAGTCGATGACGACGAAGTGGAAGGGCACGCGGCGGAGCGCCTGCTCGAGCTCCCGGGCGAGGACGTAGGCGGGCTTGCCACAGACGCCGTTGAGGCCCGGGATCACGAACAGGTTCCGATGCCGCGGCACCTGCACCGCCTCCTCGCGCAGCATCTCCACCGTGATCGACTGGATCCTGCCGGTGAAGCGGGACATCCCCCGCTGGGCCGGCTCGACGTCGAGCAGGTCGACCATGGTGCCGGTGCCCGACTGGTCGGCGTCGATGACCAGGACGTGGTGTCGGTAGGCGAGCTCAAAGGCGACGGCGAGCGCGCTGGTGGTGACGCCCTGGCCGTCCTTGATCCCGACCCAGCTGATGACCGCGCTCACGCCCCTCCCCCGTAACCCGAACCGGAGCCGGAGCCGCCGCCGGAGGGCGTCTGCACACCCAGGTCCTGGAGCGCCTGCTGCAGCGAGGCGGACGAGCCCTGCGGCGCGACCGCCCCGGCGCTGCGGACCGCGATCAGGGTGGCGTGGTTGGCCTGCAGCGCGACCCAGTCGGCCTCCTCGGACGCGGGCACCCAGATCGACTCCGGTCCCTGCACGGTCAGGTTCCGGCCGACCTGGTACACGGACTCGCCGACGGTGACGTAGACGTCGACCTGCTGGCCCGGGCTGAGCGAGGGGCTGGAGGCAAAGGTCACCGGCGCCAGGACCACCCCGCTGTCGGTGACGTCGTCGGGCGCGAGTAGGTGGGAGGCCTGCATCTCGTGGTCGGCGTGTTCGCGGTTCCGGATCGGGTCGGCGGTGAGCAGCGCGAACGGGGTGCCCTCGGCGCCGACCTGGACCCGCTCGACGTTCCGCGCCGTGAGCAGCGTCCCGGCGGTCACATCCTGGGTCAGCATCCATCCGGTCCGGGTCGACCGCGAGCCCAGATAGATCTGGAGATAGACGGCGCCGATGAAGGCGATGACGACGATCGGCGTGCCGATCAGGAGCGCAAGTCGCGCGTATGCAGACACTGGTCCCCGCTGGCCTCCCTCACATCCGCTCGCAGCACCCGGTCACCGGCCAACGAGGCCACCGGCCGGACCGCACGCCAGAGATACCGAATCGTGGTCGCATCCATGCTCATCGCCTCCCCGCAGCAGGGCGACCCCGGAAGAGGTCCGGACGCAGGATAGCATGACTTGACGACCGTCACGGCCACCAGGCTACCGCCAGACTCCGGATAAATTCCGGACAATGTACGGCCTGGCGGCTCCGACAGGTTGATCGGTTGACCTCCGTCTTGTCGCTAGTGAGCTCGGGGTTGTCCTTCACGGGGATGAAGCCGCGAGGCTTTCTTCAACGGGAGCTATCTCGCCGCCGAGCAAGGCGTTGTGCCTAGCTACGTCCCACATCGGAGTGGGCAACCCGGCAGCGGCATGCAGCTTGGCGGTTGAGGTGGCCCGTGGCACGACGAAAGTGCAGGTGCGTACAAACTCCCTGTCGTTCTGGGAGTCCGACCGGAGCTCGACCCTGTACCGGGCAGAGGAGGGCGTCAACGGTTGGACGAAGCCATACGAGAGGCAAGTTGATGGAGGCTCGGTACGGGACCTAGCGGTCACCGATCGCTCCCGAGCGGGTTGCTGAAGCAGCTACGAGCTACGACGAGGTGCACGTACTCGGACCGGAGCGTGATTAACAGGGGGCTCCTAGGACCGGATCGATCGATCTATGTAGGAGTATTCGAAGGTCCCGACCCCCTTACAGAATCCTGATCTCCGCCGGTCCATCCCCGCGACATCCTCCTGGGATGATTCGGACGGTCGACCGCACGACCCGAGGCAGTTCATGACGCTGGCACTGAGCCAGCCCGCTAAGGAGGCGTAACTCATGTCCCGGTTGCTTCGACTCGTCCTGGTTCCGGCACTCGCCGTGCTGCTTACCCTGATGGTCCCCGGCGGTCCTGTGTTCGCGCAGGGTCGGCAGGCCACGGCCGCTGTCCGGTCGTCTGCCGTGGCTTCCCCCTCGACGCCCACCTCGAATCGCTGCACGAACAGGGGACACCAGAACCCGTGCTGGGCATACACGCAGCGCGACTCCGACGGCGCACCGTGGTGCGGGACAAACCCGGAGTCTCACACCTCAGAGGTACCGGTGTTCCACGACACCACCCGCATCGCCTGCTTCGCGAGCCCGGACCTGGTGGAGATCAGCTGCTACTACGAGGGGACGCCCGTTGCTTACGGCGACAACTACGAGGACCACGTGATCAAGGAGTATTCGGGCGGCGAGAGCCTCAGCGGCCACATTCCGGACTTCTTCATCAACCTCGGCGACAACAACCCGCCGAACGTCGGCATTCCTCCCTGCTGACGTTTGGACCTCAACAGCGCAACGACCGGGAGCCCCCGTCGATAGTTGAAGCGCTGCCGTGCGATGTGGCTCCCTATCCGCATTCGGAGTCCGGACAACATCCTGCCCGGTGGCGCCGACGGGCCCGAGGGTCGACCTCCGTCCCCCATCGGCGCCGCTCCGAGCGGGGTGTCAGGCCTTCGCGGCCACGTCCTCGGCCAGCCGCTGGTCGATCGCGGCCAGCTCGTCGGCGGTGAAGTCGAGGTGCTCGAGAGCCCCCAGGTTGTCTTCCAGCTGCGCGATGCTGCTGGCGCCGATCAGCGAGGAGGTCACGCGCGGGTCGCGGATGGTCCAGGCCACCGCCATCTGGGCGAGGGTCTGGCCACGCCCCTTGGCGATCTCGTTCAGGGCCCGGACCCGGGCCAGATTCTCCTCGGTGACCACGTGCTCGCGCATATGCGAGGAGCGGGCCGCCCGCGAACCCTCCGGGACGCCGTCCAGGTAGCGGGCGGTGAGCATGCCCTGGGCCAGCGGTGAGAACACGATGCAGCCAGCGCCCGCGTCCTCCAGCGCGTCCAGGAGCGGCCCCTCGATCCAGCGGTTGAGCATCGAGTAGGAGGGCTGGTGGAGCAGCAGCGGCGTGCCCAGCTGGCGCAGGATCCCCGCCGCCTCCCTGGTCTTCTCCGCCGAATAGGAGGAGATGCCGGCGTAGAGGGCCTTGCCCTGGCGTACCGCGGCGTCGAGCGCCATCATCGTCTCCTCGACCGGGGTGTTGGGGTCGAAGCGGTGCGAGTAGAAGACGTCGACGTACTCCAGGCCCATCCGCCTCAGGCTCTGGTCCAGGCTGGCCAGCAGGTACTTGCGCGAGCTGCCACCCGAGCCGTAGGGGCCTGGCCACATGTCGTACCCGGCCTTGGTCGAGACGATCAGTTCGTCGCGGTAGGGCGCCATGTCGAGGGCGAGCAGCTTTCCGAACGTCTCCTCGGCGGAGCCCGCCGGCGGCCCGTAGTTGTTGGCCAGGTCGAAGTGGGTCACGCCCAGGTCGAAGGCGCGCCGGACGATGGCTCTCGACTGCTCCAGCGGCACCTCGCCGCCGAAGTTCTGCCACAACCCGAGCGACACGGCGGGCAGGACCAGGCCGCTCCGCCCCGTGCGCCGGTAGGTCATCGAGCCGTAGCGGTCAGCCTCTGGCTGGTACGTCATGTGCTACTCCCTCCGGCGCTCGGCCGGGCATGAAAAAGCGGGAGGCCGGGCCGTGCCCGTCCTCCCGCTCCCCCTGAGTCCTCGTCGGCTCAGGGCGTCGTCGTCCCGTTGGTCGAGCCCGACGTCGCGAGCTCTCCGTCGGGGGCGATCTCCGGGACCCGCCGCTGCTGGCCCTTGAAGGTGAAGCCGCCCTCGTCGGTGTAGTCGATCAGGACATCCTGGCCGCGCTTGAAGTTGCCGCGAAGCAGCTCCTCGGACAGCGCGTCCTCGATGCGGGTCATGATCACCCGGCGCGCGGGCCGGGCGCCGTACTGCCGGTCGAAGCCTTCCTTGGCGAGCTGGTCGCGAGCCTGGTCGCTGACGCTGATGGTCACGTCCTGCTCCTCCAGCCGCTTGGCGACCTGGTTGAGCAGCAGGTCCACGATCTGCCGGACCTCGGCCGGCGTCAGCGGCTTGAAGGTCACGACCGCGTCGACACGGTTCAGGAACTCCGGCCGGAACACCCGCTTCAGCTCGGCGTCGATCTTGTCCTTCATGATCTTGTGCCGGCGGTCGGCGTCGGCCTCCTCGGTGGCCAGCGAGGGCTGGAAACCGAGCGCGGTCTGCGCCTGGTTGATGTCCCTCATACCGATGTTGCCGGTCATGATCAGCAGGGTGTTGGAGAAGTTGACGACCTTGCCCTTGGCGTCCGACAGCCGCCCGTCCTCGAGGATCTGCAGCAGCATGTTGAAGACCTCGGGGTGGGCCTTCTCGATCTCGTCGAAGACGACCACCGAGTAGGGGCGCCGTCGCACCGCCTCGGTGAGCTGGCCGCCCTCGTCGTAGCCGACGTAGCCCGGAGGCGAGCCGACCAGGCGGGCCGTGGTGTGCCGCTCCATGAACTCCGACATGTCGAGCCGGATCATCGCGTCCTCGGAGTCGAACATGAACTCGGCCAGCGCCTTGGACAGCTCCGACTTCCCGGTTCCGGTGGGGCCTAGGAAGATGAACGAGCCCATCGGCCGTCGCGGATCCTTGAGCCCGGCGCGGGCTCGGCGGACCGCCTGCGAGACGGTGACGATCGCCTCCTCCTGGCCGATGATCCGGTGATGCAGCTCGTCCTCCATGCGGAGCAGGCGGCTGGTCTCCTCCTCGACGAGGCGCTGCACGGGCACGCCGGTCCAGGTCGAGACGATGGTGGCGATGTCCTCCTCGCCGACCTCGGGGATGGTCTCCCCCAGCTTCTCCCGCCAGCTGGACTCCTTCTGCGAGTAGCGATCCTTCAGCTTCTTCTCCTGCTCGCGCAGGGAGGCCGCGCTCTCGTAGTCCTGATTGCCGATCAGGTCCTCGCGATCGACCTTCAGCTGCTGGATCTGCTTCTGCATCTCCTTCAGCCAGTCGGGCGTGGTGGTCAGCTTCATCCGCACGCGGGCGGAGGCCTCGTCCATCAGGTCGATGGCCTTGTCGGGAAGCGCCCGATCGGAGACGTAGCGGTCGCTGAGCAGGACCGCAGCGTGGACCGCCGCGTCCGTGATCCGCACCCGGTGGTGCTTCTCGTAGAGCTCCTTGATGCCCTGCAGGATCTCGACCGTCTGGGCGGCCGAGGGCTGGTCAACGTGGACCGGCTGGAAGCGGCGCTCCAGGGCGGCGTCCTTCTCGATGTACTTGCGGTACTCGTTGAGCGTGGTCGCCCCGATGCACTGGATCTCGCCGCGGGCGAGGGCCGGCTTGAGGATGTTGGCGGCGTCGATCGCACCCTCGGCGGCACCGGCGCCGACCAGGGTGTGGAGCTCGTCGATGAAGAGGACGACCTCCTTCGACGAGCGGATCTCGTCGAGGATCTTCTTCAGCCGCTCCTCGAACTCGCCGCGGTACTTGGTGCCGGCGACGAGGGCGCCCATGTCCAGGGTGAGGACGCGCTTGCGGAGCAGTGACTCCGGCACGTTGCCGAGGAAGATCTGCTGCGCCAGCCCGTCGGCGATGGCGGTCTTGCCGACGCCGGGCTCACCGATCAGGGCGGGGTTGTTCTTGGTCCGCCGGGAGAGGATCTGGATGACCCGCTCGATCTCCATCTCGCGACCGATCACCGGGTCCAGCTGGTTCTTGCTGGCCAGCGCGGTCAGATCGCGGCCGAACTGGTCGAGCAGCGGCGTCTTGGTCGACTTGACCGGAGCCGGCTCGGAGTCCTCGGCCTGGGAGTCGTGCACGAGTCGCTCGATCTCCGCGCGCACCTTGTCCAGGGAGGCGCCAAGATCCTCGAGGACGTGGGCCGCGATGCCCTCTCCCTCGATCAGCAAGCCGAGCAGGAGATGCTCCGTACCCACGTAGTTGTTGCCCATCCGCCTGGCCTCTTCGAAGGAGATCTCGATGACCTTCTTCACCCGGGAGGTGGGGATGATCTGCTGGATGACGATGCGCTCGTTACGACCCAGGACCGACTCAATGGTCTGGCGAACACGCCCGATCTCGACACCAAGATTGTTGAGGACCTTGGCCGCCAGGCCCTCGCCCTCCCTGAGCAGTCCGAGCAGGAGGTGCTCCGTCCCGATGTAGCTGTGATGCGAGCGCTCCGCTTCCTCCTGCGCCAGAGTCAGCACCTTCTTGGCTCGCTCTGTGAACCTTTCGAAGGGGTACAAGTGAGCTTCCTCCTGAAATCCGGGCTAAGGTGTGGCGGACACCTCCTCCATGGTTCTTAATCCGAGAAGACCGCCGCTGTGGCCTCTGTTTCTACTATAACGTCCACCTTCCCTCGATCATTTCGGTGGGTTCATCGGGGTTCTGGACCTGGTGTTCGGGCAACCCGCCTGCTGCCTGGGATGGTGATCGCCGCCCTCCCCCTCCTCTGGGTTCCGGACTCGATCGATGTCTTCATTCTTCCCCGCGCCTGCCTCGCTCTAACCGGAGCGGGCGTTCTTGTCTTCGCCGGGCTCCTGTTCGGGCGCCGCTCTCTCGCCGGCCTGCGTCCGGCCGTCGCCGCCGTGGCCGTCGCCGCCCTGCTCGCCGCGCTCACCTCCATCGCCCCCAGCCTCTCGCTGGTCGGCGACTACGGCCGCTACGAATCGCTGCCGATGCGCCTCGCCTACCTCGGGCTCTTCTGTGGCGCCCTGTGGCTGGGGGATCGAGAGAATACCAGCCGCGGCCTCCTCCTCGGCTGCGCCATCGTCTCGATGGAGGCGATCTGGCAGGCGCTGATCCACTCGCCGCCGAGGCCGGACGGCAACCTGGGCCAGCCCGACCTGCTCGGCGCCCTCCTGGCCATGGCCATCCCGCTCACCGCCGACCGCGTCCGGCGCGACCTCCGCTGGCTCGCGCTGCTCCCGCTGTTCGCCGCGGCCATCGCCGTCAGCTCCTCCCGAAGCGGGTGGCTGGGGGCGGCGGTGGGGCTGGCCGTCGTCGCCCTCTGGCGGGGCCGGGGCAGGCTCCGGTTCGCCATCGCCGGCGGTGGCGTGATCCTTGTCGTGGCCCTCGCCGCCCTCCTCCTTCTCACGCCCCTGCGCGACCTCAACCAGGACACCGGCTCGGCACGGCTCGGGATCTGGGGAGATGCCGTCCACATGATCGCGGCCCGGCCCCTGACGGGGTGGGGCGAGGACACCACCGGCCTCGTCCTCGGCCGCTTCCAGACCGCGAACTTGCAGCCCGGGGCGCGCTTCGACCGCGCCCACTCGCTGCCCCTGGATCTGCTCGCCACGCAGGGGATCCTCGGCCTCGCCGCGTGCACCTGGCTCTTCGCCCTGGTCTGGCGAAGGCTCTGGGGCCGGAGGGCGCTGGCCGGGGTGGCCGGAGCCATGGCCGCCTACCTCGCCTGGGCGCTCCTCAACTTCGACTGGGTCCCGGTGACGGCGCCCCTCTGGATCCTGGCCGGCGCCTGCGTCCCGGCGCCCGAGCGGCGGCCTCGTCAGGCGATCCGGACCTGGCGCTGGGTGGCGGCGGGCGCGGCTCTCCTCGCCGGCCTCGCCCTGGCCGTACCGCCACAGATCGCCGACATCGCCGCCTGGCAGAGCGACGACGCGCTGGCGACCCGGCTGGACCCGCTCCAACCCGCCTACTGGGCGGACGAGTCAGGCCTGGCGGCGCTTCGCCGCGCCGCCAGCCTGGGATCGACCGACCCCACCCTGTACCTGAGACTCGGGAACCTCGAGGCTGGCGGCGACGACGTGGCCGCCGCCAGGAGCGCCTACGAGGAGGCGCTGGCGATCTATCCCTACGACGGCCAGGCGAGGGCGGCGCTGCGCCGCCTGGACGGCACATAGATAAAAGTGAGGAGGCGCACCGCCCGGGCGGTGCGCCTCCTCAGCCGTTCCCCGTCGGGTCGGCCTAGCCGAAGTCCCAGCGGTCGCCGCGCTCGCTCCGGGTCCGAATCCCGGGTCCGCTCGAGACCTGCTTGAGGCTCAGCGACACGCGCCGGCGGGCGGTGTCGATACCGATCACCTTGACCTGCACCTCATCGCCGACCTTGAGCACGTCCTCCGTCTTGTCGACGTGGTCCCAGCTCAGCTCGGAGATATGGAGCAGTCCCTCTATACCGGGAAGGACCTGCAGGAAGGCGCCGTACTTCTTCGTCTTGGTCACGGTCGCGGATACGATCGATCCCACCGGCGTGGACTCGATCAGCCGCTCCCACGGATCCTGCTGCAGCTGCCGCAGGCTGAGGGAGATGCGATTGTTCTCGCGGTCCAGCTTGATGACCTTGACGTCCAGCTCCTGACCCGGCTGGAGCACGTCCGTGACCCGGTTGACCCGGTCCCAGCTGAGCTCCGAGATATGGATCAGGCCATCGGCGCCGCCGATGTCGACGAAGGCGCCATAGCTGGTGAGGCCGGACACGGTGCCGTGGACCATGCTGCCCACGTCCAGATGCGAGAACAGATCCTCGCGCTTGCGTGCTCTATCCTCATCCTCCGCCGC
>DATAXV010000209.1:0-6733 GCA_036272915.1 Candidatus Dormiibacterota bacterium | reverse complement strand
GATGGCAGGCGGCTTAGGTCCCCACAAGTACGGCGCGACCTGACCGCAGAAGCCGCACTTCCAAGGCTCCAGCCGCTTACGAGGCATCCTTGGGAGGGTATCGCGACCCGTGTCAGGACGAGTGCGCGCCGACGAAGACGGCAATCTGCGGCCAGAATCCAACGTAGTGGAACGCGATGCTCACGGTTGGCTGGAACAGGAAGGCCCACGGACGCTGGAGTGGCAGGCAAACCTCGACGCCGCGGCACGCGACTACATCCACGGTCTGGCGGTCTACCCGCCGCTGGAAGCCCAGCTTCGCCGCTTCCAGCCCTCAGCGCTGGTCTTCCCGCGTCGCGTGGGGCAGCGCTGGGCTCGTAGGCGTCAGGAGACGAACACAGTGGAGATGGCAGGCGGGGGAACCGGTCCGTGGTCGCCGCTGCCCGACCTGGCCCGGAGGATCGCGCCGATCTCCGTCAACAAGTTCAACGATGGCGGCGCCTGCTCGCTGCTCCGCCACATCCTCAACATCGCCGCCGGTCAAGCGCCGATGCCAGACGACAAAGGCCTCGAGGATCTGTTCACGGCGCCTTGCCGGATGGGCGTGGCGTCGGCGGCGAGTGGTCTGGCCCGGATCCCGACCCTGATCGGGAGGGCTGACCTGGTCGCCGCCTATGCCTGGCGGCGAGGGTGGCGGACCGCAATCGTGCGATCAGAGAACGGCACCTGGTGGTGGGTGACCTGCGGCGCCGATCCCGAGGGTCGGCGGATCAGCCTGCTCAGCATCGTCCGCTCCTGGGGGGTCTTCTCGCCGCACTGGCACCTCGTCGACTACGTCCCGTCGCCGAGGGGAACCTACGTGGCCCTCCTCCTCGCCTGCGGTTCGCCGGAAACTCCGGGGCCTGGGCGTATTCGCACAGTCGAGACGGCTTCAGGAAGGGTATTGACCGAGGTGGTCGAAGCAGGTCCGTGGCCCCAGATGGCCTGGCTACCCGACGAGTCCGGGTTCCTGTACAACGGTCCGGACCCGGGTAGCGGCGGGATCGGACTCTGGTCTCACGTCCTAGGGGAGCGCTCCCAGCCGATCCGCCCCGCCGCACCTGTGGTCGAGGCTGTGCCAGCGCGGCCAGTGATCTCCCCAAGTGGGCGCTGGCTGGGGCTTCACGGCTGGGGTCGTCTGCACGCCGTTCTCGACCGTAGCGGGGTGGGCGAGTGGATCGCAATGGATCCCACCTCGGCGATGGCGCGTTCCACGGCGACCGCTACGTGGCTGTGGATTCCGCCTCGACGACGGCGGGGCGGATCGTCTCCATCCCACTCCCCGGCGGAGCCGCCGATCGAGGCCGGTGGCGCGAGCTGATCCCTAGAGATCGGGACGTTGTCCGCGGCATCGTGTCGGCCGGCCACCGGTTGGTCCTCTCCATCGTGTCCGAGGGCCAGCTGGGGCTGCGGGTTCACTCCTGGGGCGGGACCCTGACGGCTCGGATCACCCCGCCGTCGCCAGGCGCGCTGATCGCCGAAGGATGGCCGGTCCTGCGCCAGGAGTCACCGCTCTTCAGCACAGTGCTCTGGCGCGCGAGCGGTGGGAGCGGATCGCTGCGGCCGCTTGCAGAGGCCGAGCTCCGAATGCAGGACTGTATCTGCGAGCGCCATCAGGTACCCGTATCGAGCGGCGAGAGGATCTGGATAGAAGTGGTGCGCAGAGCTGGTGATCGGGCTCCGCAGCCGACGCTGCTCTACGCGTACGGCTTCATGAACCACGTTCTCACCGCCGGATGGATGCCGGCGGTGTCGGCGTTCTCGGCGGCGGGCGGCGCCTCCGTTTTCCTGCACCTCCGCGGAGGTGGCGAGTACGGCCCGGAATCCTGGCACCATGCCCAGGCGAACCGGCGGGAAACGACCGTGGAGGACGTCTTCGCGGTGATTCGCCACCTGGTTCAACTCGGCATCTCCGATCCCGATCGGATCGCATTCAGCGGCGGGAGCGCGGGTGGGTTGCTGGCTGGGATCCTGCTCACCGAGCGGCCCGACCTGTTCCGCGTCGTCGCAGCGATTGCCCCGCTGACCGACTATGTGCGGTTCGTGGAGTTGCAGGGGCCCACGCAGGAGTTCGGTGCCCTGGCCCGGGAGGGGGAACGAGAGGAGCTGGAGTCGCTGTCCCCCTATCACCTGGTCCGCGACGGCCGGCGCTACCCGGCGGTGCTCATCGGCTGCGGCGATCGCGACGCCAACTGCCCGCCCTGGCACGCGCGCAAGCTCGCCGCGCGGCTGCGCGAGGCCAACGGCGCGGCCACGCCGATCGTGCTCCGCGTATGGCAGGGCGGTCACGAGGTCTGCGATGCAGTCGCCGGGATCGGGGAGAGGGGCACGGAGTGTCTCGCCTTCCTGATGGACGGCCTCGGAATGTCGGCCGCCCTCCCCTAGGCAGCGCCGCCCACGCTAGTTGACGCGTACATGTCAATCAATTGGTCCCGATGAGTGTCATTGACATAAGTAATTCTGGGGCGTGCAGAACTCCACCAGCGAGCGCAGTGCCCGTTCAGGAGATGGTCTCACCACGGCGCGCCGACCGGGTCAGGGCGTGTCCCAGAGACGGCGGAAGCTGGGCGATCGCTCGACCAGCTCGTCGAGCTTCCCGCTGGCCACCGCTCGGCCCCGCTCGAGCAGGATGATCCGGTCGGCGCGGCGCAGGGTCGCCCGCCGGTGGGAGGCGGCGAGGATGGCGACCCCAGTCCCCGCCAGCGCCTCCCAGAGGCGCTCCTCGGTGGGACCGTCGAGGGCGCTGGACACGTCGTCCAGGATCAAAAGGTCGGGCTCCCGGACCAGCGCCCGGGCGATGGCCGCGCGCTGCACCTGCCCGCCGGAGAGGCGGCTGCCACGGGAGCCGACCACCGTCTCCAGCCCCGCCGGCATCCGGCCCACGTCCTCGCTCAGCTGGGCCGCCTCCAGGGCCGAGCGCAGGGAGGCTTGGGGGCTCTCCCAGCCCAGCCGGATGTTCTCCTCCAAGGCGGCGCTGGTCAGCGCCGGCGCCTGGCCGACGTAGGCGACCTGAGGCGGCACCAGCACCTCGCCGGGATCGGTCAGCGAGCGGCCGTTCCAGCGGATGCTCCCGCCCTGGCGCGGCACGAGGCCGACCAGCGCGCGCAGCAGGGTCGTCTTCCCGGCCCCGATCGGCCCGGTCACGACCAGCAGCTCCCCGCGCCCGAGGCGCAGGTCGAGGTCGCGCACGCCGGCGTCCGAGGAGGGGTGGATCGCCGTCAGCCCGCGCACCTCCAGGGTGCGCAGGCGCAGCTCCGGGGTCCGCGCCGCGGGCGGGGCCGGCGGTGGGTCGCCGCCCAGGTACACCGGACCCTCGGCCAGCACCGCCTCCGGGTTCCGGTCCGGCATCAGCCGGCCCAGCCGCTCCACCGCCACCGACGCCTCCCGCCGCTGGAACATCAGCCGGCCCAGGAGCCAGGGCAGCGAGGACAGGTTGGCGGCGTAGGTGGTGAAGAGGGCGAGATCGCCGACGGTGAAGGTCCTCTCGCGCATCCCCGAAGCCGCCAGGAGCAGGATCAGCCCGGTGGTCAGTCCCGGGCTGACCCCGCCCAGGGTGCTCATCAGGTCGGTCGCCAGCTGGGCGCGCACCGCCGCTGTCGCCCGCCGGGCGTTGCGCTCGCGGAACCGGCCCAGGGCGCGATCCACCGCCCCCGCCGTCTTGAGCACGAGGACGCCGGCGAACATCTCACCGATGAACCCGGTCACAGCGGCGCCCTGCTCGCGCATGCGCCGGTGGTAGGCCCGGATCAGCGAGCTGAGGACGTGGGTGGCGATGAGGACCCCCACCAGGGGAAGGGCGACGGCAGCCGTCATCAGGGCGTCGATGCGGAACATCACGGCCACCGAGGCGACGGCGAAGAGCAGGGAACCGACCACGCCGACCGCGATGTCCGGGTACCGGCCCAGATCCTCCACGTCGTCGCGGAACCGGCTCACCGCCTCGCCGGTGGTCGCCGGCATCCGCTCCGAGGGCGGGCCCGGCGCGACCAGGATCGAGGCCAGCAGGTTGGCGCGGATCCACCCACCCACGGCGTCGAACCAGGCCGGCCAGTACACCATCGCCCCCCAGTAGATCGCCGCCAGGACGATCCGGGCGGGGGCGAGCACGGCCAGCAGCGAGAGCGAGGTCGAGTAGGCGGGGTGGCCCGCCGTGGCGTCGTTGAAGACCTGCTGCAGGATGAGCCCGGTGGCGAAGAGGAGCAGCTGGCCCGCCGCCCAGAGGCAGCCGAGCGCGAGGTAGCGCCTGCCGCGGTACGCGGCGAGGCGTGGCAGGAGCCTCATGCCGGGGCCCCCTGAAGCATGCGGGCGAACCGCGATCCGTCGTCGGCGATCAGCTCCGAGCGAGGACCGTGCTCGACCAGGATCCCGCCCTCGAGGACGCCGACCTCGTCGACCGCGGCCAGCGTCGAGAGCCGGTGGGCGATCACGATCGCGGTCCGACCCCGGAGGAGGCGCTGGGTCGCCTCCTGCAGCCTCGCCTCGCTCAGCGGGTCGAGGCGGCTCGAGGGCTCGTCGAGCACGATCAGACCCGGGTCGGCGACGAACACGCGGGCCAGTGCGATCAGCTGCTCCTCCCCCGCCGAGAGCCCGACGCCTCCGCCCTTCAGCGGGGTGTCCAGCCCCTCCGGCATGCGCCGGAGCCACTCGCCCAGCCCGACCTCCTCCAGCGCGCCCCGAACGCGGGAGTCGTCGACGGCGGGGTCGAAGAGGGTGATGTTCTCCCGCACCGAGGCGGCGAAGAGCTGTACCTCCTGGGTCACCAGCCGGGTCCGGCGGCAGATGTCGTCCAGCCTCGCCGAGCGCGCGTCGACGCCGCCCAGCTGCACGGCCCCGAGCTGGGGGTCGTAGAGACGGAGGGCGAGCCGTGCCAGGGTCGTCTTGCCGCTGCCGGTGCGGCCGACCAGGCCCAGCGTCCTGCCGGCGTCCAGATCCAGCGATACCCGGCGGATCACGGGCGGGTCCGCGCCGTAGGCGAAGGTCACGTCGCAAAAGCGCAGGGAGAGGGGACCGGTCGCGGGCAGGGCCAGGGCCTCCGAGGGGTCCCGGATCGACGAGCGCTCGCGAAGCAGGCGGGCGACCCGGCCCGCCGCCTCGCCCGCCTTCTGGAGCTCCTTGGCCTGGTTCACCATCTGCTCGATCGGGCTCTGCACCATCTGCGCGTACAGGAAGAGAAGGACCAGGGTGCCGACCGTGATCGTGCCCTGGCGCAGCAGGAGGACGCCCAGGACCAGCATCACCACCGTCCCCAGGGCGAAGGTGAGCTCGGTCTGGCTGATGACCAGCCCGCCCCAGACCTCCCAGCGCCGGTCGGCCCGGAAGGCATCGGCGACCCGCTCGTGCAGGCGCCGGACGACGTGCCGGCCGGCGCCGTTGGCCCTGATGTCCTCGGAGGCCTGGAGCCACTCCTCGATCGAGCCGAAGAGGCGGGCGCTGGCCTCACGGGAGGCGTCGGCGAACCCGGCCGCGCGGCGCTGGGACAGGATCAGGGTGCCGGCGCCGACGGCCACCAGCAGGGTCAGGGCGAGGCCGATGCGGACGTCGACCAGCCAGACCAGCACGATGGTGCCGAGCAGGACCATGGCGCCGCCGACGGCGTTGATGACGAAGCTCGAGATCATCGTCGCCAGCCCGAGGAGGTCGCCGTCGACGCGCTCGATCATCTCGCCCGGCGTGTGCCGGCCGTGGAAGGTCATGTCCAGGCGCAGGGCGTGGCCGGCCACCTCCTCGCGCAGGCGGTTGGTCGTTCGCCAGGCGCAGCCGCTGGCGAGGTAGGAGGAGACGACCGTCGCCGCCTGGGCCAGCACCTGCGTGGCCAGGTAGGCGACGGCGAGCAGCGCCATGGTGCGGAGCGGGCCGCGGGCCAGGGCGAGGTTGACGAAGCGGGCCGTCAGCTGGGGTCCCATTAGAGGCAGCGCCGTGCTGACGAGCAGCGCCAGGGCGAGCCAGGCCAGGCGAAACCGCTCGGGCGCCAGCCGCGCCGCGATGAGGCGCCAGGCCCCGGCGCCTGCCGGGCGCGCGCCGGCGGGTGTTCCGATGACGTCTATCGACACGTGGACGTGATCCTCCTTCGGGATCGGGGGCAAAAAGAAAAGGCCGTGCGGGGTGCCCGCACGGCCTGTTGACTGCTGACTAACCGGCTTCGGTCAGGTGGAGTCTCCGAGGCGACGGGCATGAAGGCGCACTGCTCCCTCGAACCGCCTTCCAGCCACACGCCGAAAGCCGCCGAGGTAGCTGGTGAGCCGACCGATCGCCTGAGACATCACTCGAGTGCAGACTACCAGGCGGCGGCCCAGCCCGGAATTGCCGCCCTCCAGCGTGTGGTCCGGGCCGGACGATCCGGCCCGGACTTCCCCCCGGCCAGGCCGTGCTCCCCGGCGGTCCCGGACTCCCCGCGACGAAGAGGGGGGAGTGGGGACAGGGAATCAGGTCGCGTCCGTCGAGGTGGTCTAATCGCCTATTTGACGCGTACGTGTCGTCTTTTTTGCTGCCGGGCGGGGTCGCGCTGCTCACCTATCCGGCGGCGAATTGACATGTACGTGTCAATCAGATGGTCCCGATAAGTTGATTACTTACGGGACGAGAAGGGGCCGCCTGGCCGCGGTATCACCCAGATTCGCGGCTGGGGTGGTCGTCTTACCGGCGACGTTGGCGGCAAGGGGCCATAGCGTCCCCGCCGTGGACTTGCCGATCCCGGCGCGCATGCGATCCTCGTAGA
>DATAXV010000208.1:0-2862 GCA_036272915.1 Candidatus Dormiibacterota bacterium | reverse complement strand
ACGTATTCGGCGACTGCCCCAACTTTCGAATGGTCGCCCTCCTCGACGACTATCACGGCCATGTCGCCGGCACCAAGTTCTCGCCTGCCGACCGGGACCGATACGTGGTCGAGATGTACGCCATCCTTCACCGAAACGGGGGTGCTGTCGGACGCCCAGGAACCCGGAAGGGACTATGTGCTGGTGCGGGAGCACGACCTCAGTCGCGACCTCGATGCGATAACCGAACGCCTTCGGCACGGCGAAACGGGGAGTCTCGAAGAGACCGATCTCGGCGACCTCGTCTACCGGCCGACCGAGCGCTTGATCGAAAACCTCGCACTCGACTCCGACAGCAGGCGACGGGATTTTCGCCGGAACGGGATCCTGCTCGCCAGACGGGGACGCCCGACCTGCCATGCGCTCGACGCGGCCGGCTTCCTCAATCCCATCAACAAGTCAATCGCCCACGTCGTCGTCCTGGACCAGCGCCTTCGGGCCCAGCAGGACAAGGTGTACGCACTGCTGCGGGCCGTGGGCAAGGTCACCCCGGAGAACTACCACAACGTCTTCTTCGACGCCGAGCATCTGTCTCCGGCACTGGTCGCCTACGCGCTGAGCGAGATCCTCCTCGATCAGCTGAGCGGCTTCCTGCGCATGACCGAGCTCTACGCCAACTGGGAGGAGTTCGACCCCGGCGAATACACCGAGCGGAACTACGGTCGCCGGATCCTCCCCGAGGATCGCGACGTCATCGCCGTCGTGACCGACCAGCTGGCACGTGCCGGCCTGCCCCCCGACGGGCTCGTCTCCGCCGCCGATGTCGGCGCCGGACCGACCTTCTATCCGGCGATGCTGCTCGCCCCATATCTCGCCGAGGACGGTCAGGTCAGCCTGATCGAGTACACGCGCCGCAACCGCGACTATCTGATGGCGGAGATCGACGCCGCCCGCCAAGGCGAGGAGGCAGGCAACTGGTCCGCCTTCGAGGAGCTCATGGTGGCGCTCGGCGGCAGCCGCTACGGTGGCGCCCTGCGCAGGGCCGCGATGTGCTCGCGACTCGTGGCCGGCTCGATCTTCGAGCTCCCCGTCGACTCCTTCGACCTCGTCACCTCCTTCTTCGTGGCCGAGTCGATCACGACGTCCCGCCACGAATTCCGCATCGCCCTACGCTCGCTCGCCGGAAGCGTGCGTGACGGAGGGATGCTGATCGTGGCTCACATGGTCGGCTCGCTGGGCTGGACCGCCGGCGTGGGGAATCGCTATCCCGCCCTGCGCCTGGGCGTGGAGGAGATCGAGGAGGCGTATCGCGCCACCGACCTCGATTTCGAGCTTCACCTCGTGGGAGAGGGTGCGGCAGAGAAGGCGCGCGACGGGTATCAGGGTATGGCGGTCGTGACCGCGAGGCGCTCTGGGCCCGGCGGCGCCCGGTCGTGACGCCGCCGCTCGGGATGTCGGAGGGGTGGGCGGACTCCGTGAGCCCGCTGGCCGGACGTCTGCAAGCTGTGGGCGGACAGACGCCTGCCTGCCTGCCGCTCAGCCTTGCCAGAGCTGTCGGGCGCGCGCTCCAAGCCCCCTGGCGACGCCGGTGAAGGCATCCCTCTCCTCCAACCGGGCGTCGGGGCAGAGCTCGGCGATCCGGCGGATGAAGGCGGGCATCCTCGACGACCCGCCGGTGCGCAGCACCCTGCCCACCTCGCTCCCGTCGAGGCCGGCCCGCTGCAGCGTCTCCCGCGTCGCCTCGATCACCCGGTCGAGCTCCGGAGAGCACACGCCCTCGAGCTCTCCCCGCTCGACCTGAAGATCCAGGTTGACGCCCTGGCGGTGGAACTCGACCCGCACCTCGCGCTGGCTGGAGAGGCTGATCTTGGCCGCCTCCAGACGCTTGTAGAAGGAGAAGACGAACCCGCCGTAGAGGATGCGCGAGGCGACACGGCTCGCCGCGGTGCCGATCCCGTCGAGCACACCCGGCAGCCTCGGGTCCATCAGCAGCTGGCGGGCGCCGGCCAGGCTGCGCAGCTCGTTGGCCAGCCAGTTGGGGAGCCGGTCGAGCCCCATCGCCGGGGCGATCCGCGTCTCGAACAGGGCCTCGTCGATCTGCTCGCCCCCGATCGCGACCCCGCCGAGGGCGCGGACCTCCGGCTCTCCCGCCTCCACCCGGATCAGGGCGACGTCGTAGGTGCCACCGCCGAAGTCGACGGAGAGCACCCAGCCGTCGTCGAGGTGCTCGTCCATGACCGCCGCGATCGGTTCCGGGAAGAACTCCACCTCCTCGAACCCGGCCTGGCGCGCGGCCTCGCCGAGCTGCGACAGCGCCAGCTCCTGAGCGGAGGACGCGGAGTCGGTCGCGGCCGGGAAGACCACCGGGTGGCCGACCACGCAGCGGAAGGGGGCACCGCCGCCGTGCTCCCCGGCCGGCCCGCGGAGCCCGCGCATGATCGCCTCGGCGAGGTCGGGAACGCGGAAGTCGACCGCCCAGGAGTGGGTGACCGGACCCTCCATCCGTCCCAGGTCGCGCTTGATACCGGTGACCAGGCGGCTGTCCGCGCATCCGCCGTCGCGCTGGTAGTGGCGGCAGTCGGAGAAGCCGTAGGCGACCAGCGAGCAGTCGGCGCAGCTGGTCCGCTCGGCGGCGACGGCGAAGTAGCGCTCGGCGGCATCGACGCCGGCCAGGCGCAGGCCGTCGCGGTGGAGGAAGGCGACCGAGGGCAGCGACGGCGTCCCTCCCGTCTCGACCCTGACGACCTCGACCCGGTCGGGATAGGCGACGGAGACGGCGCTGTTGCTGGTGCCGAAGTCGATGCCGCAGCCGATGGCGGCGATCTCGCTCATGGTCTCTCCTCTGGCAGGCACGCCGAAACTGCGGGTGGGGACGAGCGAGAG
>DATAXV010000207.1:0-37013 GCA_036272915.1 Candidatus Dormiibacterota bacterium | reverse complement strand
CAGCGAGCGAACCGCCGCTGGTGGAGGGCCGGTGTGTGCTTCCCCGGCTTCCTCGCCCTCGTCGGTATCGATGCCCACCCTTCCTCATATCGTACTGGAGTGGGCGGGCCCTCTTCAGGGGCGCGCATCCCTAAAGGCCCTCGATGTCCGCGTCCCGACCCGGCCGCTCAGGGGATGAGGCGCGCGATCGTGTCGATGGTGCGGAGGATGTCGTCGATCGGGACCGGATCGTGCCGGTGCCCGCGCGTCGCGTCAGGGTTGGGCAGGAGCACGAGGCGGTCGACCCCGAGCTCCTCGAAACGTCGCACGGAGTCGCGATCGAAGGGGCCGACCGGGGTCACCGTGACCTCCAACCCGCCCAGCTCGGTCGGCCGCTCGCACCGCTCGGCGGCCTCACGCAGGCCGCGCAGGCACTCGCCGGTCTCCTCGACGGTGAGGTTGAAGCCGTACCAGCCCTGGCCCATGGCGACGGCGCGGCGGTACGCGGGCGAAGACTCGCCGCCGATCAGGATGGGCGGGGTCGGCCGCTGGACCGGGTGGGGCAGGGCGCTGACGCCGGTGAACGACACGAATTCGCCGGCGTAGGCGGCCGGGGCCTCCGTCCAGATCGCGCGCATCGCCCTCAGGTACTCGTCGACGCGCCGGCCCCGCCTCTCCATGGGGACGCCGAGTGCTCGAAGCTCCGGCTCCAGGTACCCTGCCCCGAAGCCAAGGATGAGCCGGCCCCGTGAGATCACGTCGGCGCTGGCCAGCTGCTTGGCGAGGACGAGCGGGTTGCGCTGTGGCAGCACGAAGACGCCGCTGCCGAGACGGATCGTGCTGGTCTCCGCTGCCAGCAGGGTCAGGGCGACGACGATGTCGAGGAAGGGCAGCTCGGGCGGCATCGAGAAGCCGGTGGGCCGGGGGTCGGGGAGCACGATGTGCTCACCGGCCCACACCGATTCCAGGCCGGCCGCCTCGGCGGCGCGTGCGACCCGCACGGCGGCCTCGGGGTCGCCGCAGGTTCCGTAGTTGATCGCGAAGAGGCCCGCCTTCACGCGCCGATTTACTGTATACACGCTGGCCGGTCGCGGGCGTGGAGACGGTCAGCCTTCGGCTGCAGGCCGGACCGGGGCCCAGAGCCGGTCGGCGTCGCCGGCGGCGAGCCGGCCCCGGTAGACGTCGATCTTGTGATCGATGAGCCGAAGGCTCTCCTCCAGCTCGGCGAGCTTGGCGGTCACCTCAGCGCGGTGGTTCTCGAGAAGGGCGAGCCGCTGGTCCTCGTTGCCAGGCCCGGCGGTGACCAGCTCCGCGTAGCGCCGGATCGCCCTGATCGGCATCCCGGTGGCCCGCAGCCTGGTGCAGATCCGGATCCAGTCCAGGTCCAGCTTCCGGTAGCGCCGCCAGCCACCGGCGGTGCGGTCGATGGTGGTGACGACCAGCCCGGCGCGCTCGTAGTAGCGCAGGGTGTGGACGCTGACGCCGGTCCGCCGCGCGGCCTCGGCGATGCTCAGACCCGCATCGACGTCGGCGATTTCGGCCAAAGGCTTGACTTCGAGCACACTCTAAATTCTAGCGTGGTGGGCGATGAACGCATCAATGCTTCCCGAGCTCACCCGCCGCCGGCGATTCCTGGTCCTGGCGATCTGCTGCATGAGCATCGTCGTCGTGGTGATGGACATCTCCATCGTCAACGTCGCCCTGCCCACGATTCGCGTCGACCTGCGGACCACCGTCTCGGGGCTGCAGTGGACGATCGACTCCTACACCCTGGTGCTGGCCAGCTTCCTGGTTCTGGCCGGGTCCACCGCCGACCGGATGGGCCGTCGCCGAATCTTCCAGATCGGCCTGGCCACCTTCGGAGTCGGCTCGCTCCTGTGCGGCCTCGCGCCGAGCATCGGCTGGCTGATCGCGGCTCGGGTCCTCCAGGCGATCGGCGGCTCGATGCTGAACCCGGTGTCGATGGCGATCGTCGCCAACACCTTCACCGACCGGTCCGAGCGGGCCAGGGCGATCGGCGTGTTCGGCTCGATGAGCGGCCTCGCCCTGGCGCTGGGGCCGATCTTGGGCGGTGTCCTCGTCGACGCGTTCGGCTGGCGCGCGATCTTCTGGGTGAACGTGCCGATCGTGATCGCGGCGATCGCGCTCGCAGCGCTCTTCGTGCCCGAATCCCGCGCCGCCCGGGCCCGGCGCTTCGACCCGGTCGGCCAGGGCCTGATGATCCTGATGCTGGCCACCCTCGTCTACGCCATCATTGGGTCGGGGGCGCTGGGCTGGACCTCGCCGGCCATCATCTGCCTCCTCGCCGTCACCCTGGTCAGCGGGCTGGGCCTCCTCGGCTACGAAAGCCGGCGCCGGGATCCTTTTCTGGAGCTGCGCCTGTTCCGGAGCGTCCCCTTCAGCGCCGCGATCGTGATGGCCATCTGCGCCCTGTGCGGCTTCGGCTCCTTCCTGTTCGTCACCACCCAGTACCTGCAGGACGCGCGCGGCATGTCGGCGCCGGCGACGGGGCTCTGCCTGCTCCCGGTCGGGGTGCTGGTCATCGTCATCTCGCCCCGGATCGGCAGGCTGGTCGGCACGCGGGGACCCCGGCTGCCGCTGGTCATCGCCGGCAGCGCGCAGGCGCTGGGCGGTGCGGCCTCGATCCTGCTCGGACCGACGGCGCCGCTGCCGTTCGTCCTCGCCGTGTTCGTGCTCTTCGGGATCTTCCTCGGCTGCGTCAACCCGCCGATCACCAACTCCGCGGTGTCGGGGATGCCTCGTTCCATGGCCGGGGTGGCCTCCTCGCTGGCCTCCACCGGGCGCCAGATCGGCACGACGCTGGGTGTGGCCATCTCGGGCGCGGTCGTGGGACCCTCCCTGGCCGCGGGGGCCGTGGCCTTCACCGGCGCCGAGCACGGCATCTGGTGGCTGGTGCTCGGCCTCGGCGCCGGGATCGCCGCCCTCGGCTTGGTCAGCACCGGCCCCTGGGCCCGACGCACCGCCGACTGGGCGGCGACGCTGTTCGAGGAGGCGGGGAGCGCCGGCTGACGCCGGGTTCCCGAGACGAGGACGGTCGGGCAGGGAAGGCCTACTGGATCGGGTTCTCCACGACCCGGACGGTGGCCGGAGCGACCTGCCTCGCGCACCAGAGGACCTCCTCGGCGGTCATGCCGGATCCCCGGATCGGGACCATGATCAGGTCGGAGGCGCCGGTCCCGGGGATGAGGGCGGCGGCCACGCTCCGCCGGACCGCGATCGCCGGCAGCCAGCCGGGGAGCGGCCGGCGTCCCAGGTACTCCCAGAAGCCGGGCGCGACCGAGACCAGGAGCCGGGACCGGTGCACGCTGATCCGCTGCACGGCATCCCAGGGGATCCAGAAGTCGGGGCGGTAGTCGATCGTGGCGAGGACTCCATCGGCCGCCAGTCGGGCCACCGTCCGCGGCGTGGCGAAGGCCATCGTCACCTCGACCGTGATCGCGATGGCGAAGAGGACGCAGACCGCTCCCAACAGGAGCAGCTCGCCCATCTGGCTCTGCCGCACTCCCGCGATCTCGGGGCCCGGCGGGAAGAGCGCGGAGGTGAGGGTGAACACCCACAGGCCGGCGAACAGCGCGAACGCCATGATCGGAGGGATCGCCACCAGAAGCATCGGGGCCGCCACGCCTCCGCGACCGCCCCTCACGACAAGGCGGTGACCGTCCCAGTGGCTGCCCTTCGCTCGGCCGCGGACGGGGGCCTGGACGCTGGTCATGGCTTGCGGCTGCGAATCGGCGAAAGTGCGGGGACCATCATTTCTGGAAACGCCCCGCCCAAAGGTCGCGGTCGCACGGAGGGGCGGCTCAGAGCGCGATGCTCTGGCGCTCGAAGTGGGCGGCCGTGGCCAGGGCGCTGCCCGATCCCCAGTCGAAGCCGCTCACCCCGCAGAGGTCGTCCCCACCCGAGTGACCGTGGTTCTCCGCGGCCATGCCCTGCGGATCGCGCCACCAGCCCGAGTACCGCGGAGCCGAGACGGGCAGGAAGACCGTCGTGAAGGCCGACCGCGCGGCGGCGAGCGCACGCTCGAGGTGCTCGCCCTCGCCGGTCGCCCGCCAGTAGGCGAGGTGCGTCTCCGCGAACTGCGCCTGACGCGCGTCGTTCCATTCGGCGTCGGTGTTCATCACCCCGTACCCGCCGAGGGCGTTGAGCCCGAGCCAGGGTGGGCTCCAGACCTGCTGGTAGAGGCTGAGGCGGTCCATGGCCCGGGCGCCGAGGTCGAGGAACCCGGCCTCGCCGGTGAGCTCGTGCAGGCGAAGGAGTCCGGCCGCCGCGTGGTGCATGCACAGCGTGTTCTGCGGCCACTGGCCCGAGCGGCGGTCATAGAAATCCAGGGCCTTCGGGCTGCAGGAGAAGTAGACCTCGAAGTCATCCCACCGTGCCTCGGCGATGACGCGCCTGGCGAGGAACCCGGCGATACCTCGGGCGATGGTCAGCGCGCGTTCTCGCCCCGGATCGTCCGGCGGCAGGGTCGCCGCGAGCTCGGCCAGGAAGAGGAGGGACGCCGAATCCTCGGCGCTGGTCACGTAGCGGTCCTCGACCCAGCCCGAGCCGAGCATGTGCGGCACGTACCGGTCACCGCCCTGCCCCTCGACGTCAGCCCTGAGGGCGGCGTTGCTGACGGCCGTGATGGGCGCACCGCTGGCGTCCACGTACGCCGGTAGCCCGCCGTCGTCCCGCTGCAGCCCGGCAAGGGCATCCGCATAGCCGCGCGCGCGGTCCACGCTCGCCGGGTCGGCCTCGAGATCCTGATGCCACCGCAGCAGCTGGTACATGGACCACGACATGTCCATCAGATGGAAGATGCCGGGGCCGCCGCCCTGGTGGTGGCTCCCGACCCAGCGGTCGTGGCCGAAGGCGAACACCGTCGGGAAGAGGTTGCCGGTCAGCGGCGCGCTGAGGGCGAGCGACCTGGTCGACCGGGCCATGTCCACCCAGTTGTCCCTGCCCAGCACGAGCCCGTAGTGGAAGAGCCCGTAGGAGGCTCTGAGCGGGTTGAACCATGAGGAGAACCAGACGTCGCCGCGGTAGGCGCGGTTGTTGGTGATCGCGCCCACGCGGGTCCCCGCGAGCACCGTCTCCGCCCAGAGGCCGGCGAGGACCGGCGGGTAGATCTCCCGCGCGTAGGCGGCCGGGGGCATGTCCAGCAAGATCCCCGGTGACGCCGCCGCGCCCTTCGGCCAGATCCGCCTCCTCGCCGCCGTCAGGGATTCGCCCGGAGTCGCGACCGGGGCGAACCGGAACTCGTAGCGGTGCGAGAGCGTGTCGCCGCGGATCTCCGGCGCCGGGCGGACGCCGGTGTAATACACGTGGCTTCTCGGCCGGTGAGCGCGCAGCCCGACGGTGAGCTCGACGTCCCCCGCGGTGGCCCGCAGGAGGTTCAGCGCTGCGGGGAGCTCCTGAGGCCGCTCCAGGCAGCCGACGTCTACGGCGATGACAACGCCTGCCGTCTCGCTCTCGGCGACCAGGACCGGCGCTCGGAGGACGTGCTGACCGACGACGTCTCCGGGCTCCGGCACCAGGCAGGGGGAGAAGACCTCGCGAACGCCGGCCGCTCCCGGGAAGGTCCAGCGGCTCTCGAACGCGCGGACCGCGCCCAGGCCGGGCCGTTCCATCCCCGTCGGACCGCTGGACGAGAGCGCTTCGGTGATCGCGAGCCAGTCTCCGTCGGCGTCGAGGTCGATGCATACCGATCGCACCAGGTCGCCGGCGACACCCCGAGCCCAGAGCGACGGACGGCTCTCCTCCGACCGGCCGAGGCTCCACTCCCACGAGGTGGCGGGGCCGCTCCGGTCACCGTCGACTCGTGCCAGCTGCGCGGACATCACGCCGGCCCCGTGTGGGAGACCCAGCTCGGCGACCGGGCCGCCGTCATCGACGGTCAGGCGCAGTACGAGAGCGTTCAAGCGAGCCGTCAGGTAGGGGGGGCTCGCCTCGGCGCCGTCTTCGATGACCCAGCCAACCATCGGACGTTTTTCACACTATCCGAACGCACCCCGATCCCGTTCAAGGCGAGCCGTCCATCCAGCGTCCGCCCTGCGAGCCGCGGCATAGGGGACGATCCTCGACAGCCATTTCGTGATCCTGGCCGCGCTCATCAATCTCCTCGGAGCCGCGGGCTACGCCTTCGACACGCTGCGCGGACGAGCTCGACCCAATCGAGCGACGTGGCTGCTCTGGGCGCTGGCCCCGCTGCTCGGCTTCGCCGCCGAGGTCCGCGATGGCGCGGGACTGGTGTCGGCGATGACCACCCTGGCTCTCGGCCTCGGCCCGGTCCTGATGGTGGTCGCATCCCTCACCCGTCGCCGGGCCCACTACCGCTTGGGGCCGTTCGATCTCGCCTGGGGCGCCTGCTCGCTGATGGCTCTGGCGTTGTGGGCGATCACCCGAGAGGGCACGCTGGCGGTCGCCCTCAGCATCGCCGCCGACTTCCTCGCCGGTGTCCCCACCCCGGTCAAGGCCTACCGGCATCCCCACACCGAAGTCTGCTGGCCCCTCCTCACGGGCGTGATCGGCGCCGCGCTCACCCTGCTTACGATCCAACACTGGAACCTGAGCAGCGCCGGATTCCCCGTCTACATCCTGCTGCCCACCGGCACGCTCTCGCTGTTGATCGGGTTCCCCGGACTCCGGCCGCTTCGGACGACCGAGCCCACCCGCTCCGATTGACCGGCTCCTTCATGAGAGGTCGACGGGCCGTGCGCTCTGCGGGCGCGGTGCCGATGCCGCGCCCGGTTACTGACGGCCGCCGGGCCTGCTCAACGGCGCGCTCAGCCCACGGCAGCGCCGAACCACCGCGCCAGCACGCAGCGCAGCTCCTGCTGATCCTCACCGACCCAGGCGACGTGGCCGTCCGGACGCAGAAGCGCGGCAGGAACCGCCAGCTCCTCGCTGACGCCGATGACGTGGTCCACCCGATCACCCCAGCCGGTCACCGAAAGGCGACCAGTCTGGTCGAGCAGTAGCCCCCGACCCTGGTGCATCAGCGCGTAGAGCCGCCCTCCGTTCAAACCTATGTCCCGCATTCGCCGGCCGAGCAGCTCATGCCCTTCGCCGAGGTCGTAGCGGACCCCGATCGCGGTCACCCTCTCGATCAGGTACCGGTACACGTCCTCAAAATCCATCAGGTCCGACACCAGCCGACGCACCGCCTGCGGGCCTGGCCGTGTGGAGAGCAGCTCGCTCTGGGCGCGGGTGATGTCGAGCACACCGGCAGCCACGGGACGACGCTCGGTCTCGTAGCTGTCCAGCAGTCCCTCCGGGGCCCAGCCGTCGAGCTGGGCGGCCAGCTTCCAGCCGAGGTTGAAGGCGTCCTGGACGCCGAGGTTGAGCCCCTGCCCACCGATTGGCGGGTGGATGTGCGCCGCGTCGCCGGCGAGCAGCACACGGTCAGTCCGGTACCGCTCCGCCAGCCGGGTGGCGTCGCCGAAGCGGGTGAGCCAGCGCGGTGAGTGCACGCCGAAGTCGGTGCCGGCGACCGCGCGGAGCAGCTCCTTGAACTCCGGGAAGGTCGGCGGGACCGTGCGGTCCTCCGCCACATCCTCGGTGCGCACGACGAAGCGGTACACGCCCTCCGCAGTGGGTGCGGGGCCGAACCGCATGTGCGTCGTCCCGATCCTGGTCGCCGCGGCGTTCAGCGTCTCCGGCGGCACGGCAACGGCCACCTCGCTCATCAGCCACTCGGACGTGGCTGGCTCGCCTGGGAAGTCGATCCCCAGAAGCTTGCGCACCGTGCTGCGGCCGCCGTCGCAGCCGACCAGGTAGCGCGAGCGCAGCTTCCTGCCGTCGGCCAGCTCAGCGGTCACCCCGTCGCCGTCCTGGCTCAGCCCGACAAGCTCGCTGCCTCGCCGGACGTCGGTGCCGAGCTCGATGGCGTGATCGTTCAGCACCCGCTCGGTGACGTTCTGCGGGATGCCGAGGATGTGCGGATGTGCGGTGTCCAGCCCTTCCGGCGATGGCTTGTCGATGCCGGCGAAGGTGCTGCGGACCGGGTACAGCTTGCCGTGGGCGAGGAGCCGCTCGAGCAGGCCGCGCTGGTCCATCACCTCGATGCTGCGTACGTGCAGGCCCAACGCCCGGGGCAGCACGGTCGGCTCCGCGTCCTTCTCCAGAACGACCACATGCGCATCGTGCAGCCGCAACTCGCTGGCCAGCATTAGGCCGGTCGGTCCGCCGCCGGCAACGATCACGTCAATCATGGGGCCCCCTTAACACGTATCTGGCGAACCCGTCAGCTGCGCAGGTTCTGGCCTCGGACGACGATTCTGCGGCATGACCCGGGGCTTGCCGCAAGCCCCCGGGTGTGCTGTACGTTGGTCATGGAGGGACGCGTTCGAACGCCGGCCAAGAACATTTGATCGCGCATCGCGGGTTCTGCAACCGGGACTGCGTCGCACTGTCGCCTGCTGGATCGATGAGGGAGAGGACCATCGCCAAACGCGGCAGGGAAGTCTTTACTGCATCCGCGTGACTGATTTCATTGATGCCGGGTTCCGCACGGTCAGCGAGCGAAGATGCGCCCGACCTATCCCGCCGACTTCCGCGAGGGCCGGGACATTCTGGGCCGCTCGTGGGCGGGCACGGTGCAGCGGGCTCGACCCGAAGGAGCAGGAAGACGGCGTTCGAGTGAGCCGACAGTGACTGAAAGGCCCCGGTCTTTGCTCTTCTCGATGATTCAAATGTCCATCGGAGCGACCCTTTGACCACGGTGTCGAGGCCGATGCGCGCAAGGTTCAAGGGGAGCTGATCATCAGTGCCACCCATCCTTCATTCCGGATCTCCACCGTCCGGAATGAAGGATATGGTTGCCGTCGCCTGCGTGACATCGGTGGCGTTGCCGCCACCGCACCTTGAGGTTGGACGATGGTCATGAACGACGACGAGCCTCTCACCGCCCACCAGTTCGAGGCTAGCGGTGGGGTGGAGGCCTGGCGTGTGGTTGCATCCGAAGCGGCGGCCTGGTTCGGTACGGCCTCGCTGTCGGAGGGCGCCCGCCTCGTCCGACGTATCGCCGAGCTCGCCGACGATGCCGACAGCCTGCCGGACGTCGATCTTCGAGACCGCGGTGTGCGGGTCAGGGTCGGTGCGCGCGGATCGACCGGGCTGACGAGGGCCGACGCCGAGAAGGCGAGAGCCATCTCGGATGCGGCTCGGGATCTCGGTCTCGTCGGCGATCCGGCGGCGCTACAGATGCTGCGACTGACGATCGAGGCCCTGGACCGGCCTGCGGTGATGCCCTTCTGGCACGCCGTGCTCGGCTATGCCCAGCTGGGCGACAGCCTGGTCGACCCGATGCGGCGGGATCCCACCATCCGCTTCCTGGACTCCGATCAGCAACGGCCGCTGCGCAATCGGATCCACGTCGATGTGGTCCGCCCGCAGTCGGTGACCAAGCAAGCGAGGAAAGCCGTCAGCGCGGCCGGTGGCCGGGAGACCTACAGCGGTGAGTACCACGCGACCGTCGCCGACGCGGAGGGGAACGAAGCCGACCTGATCCCGATCGGAGGCTCCGGTGCGGGGACGGCGGCGGAGGCGCAGAAGGCGGTCGACATGCTCGGCGCGGGGCCGGATACCGCCGACTGGCGCGTGCTGTTCGGCGGAATGACCTTCTATCCGATCGCGTCGCCGATGCGGGCCGCCGAGCTAGCCGCCACCGTGGCGGATCTGGCCGCCGAAGCGCGCTTCCCGCTGCTTGTCGACGTGCGCCCCGAGGGCGTCACCATCGACACCGGCAAGGACAGGTGGGAGGACGGGCGGTTCGGTGACCTGGCCCGCCGAGTCCAGACCGCCGCGCGCGAGCTAGGCCTGGCCGCTGAGCCGGCCCGCCTCCGTTTCGTTCAGTTCGGAATCGATGCCGTCGACATCGCGGCGGTCCGGGACTTCTGGCGCGTCGCCCTCGGCTATGAGTACGATCCGCGGCCCTCAGTCACCGACATCTACGATCCACGTCGGCTGAACCCACCGGTCTTCTTTCAACAGATGTCAGCCGCGGACCACTCGCGCCGGCAGCAGCGCGACCGCGTGCGCCTCGACCTGCTGGTGCCCGCCGATCGAGCCCGCTTCCGGGTCGACGCTGCGCTTGCAACCGGAGGACGCATCCTGTCAGGGGGTTCGGGCCCCGCGTCGTGGAGGTTGGCGGATCCTGAGGGCAACGTACTAGAACTCGCCTGCTGAACAATGCGAGGCACCCCTGACCCAGTGCGCCGACTACGGCGGCCAAGGCATGTTGGCCGATGATGTCGCTCTGGACGACGTTGACGTGGCCGTCGAGAGGATCTGAAGGTGCCGGGCGTGAGGAGCCGCGATCAGCTTATTCGCAGCTTGGGGACAATTTGACTATCCGTCCTGCCGAGCCGTCTGGACGGGATACCGACGGTCCGTGGGGCCTCATATCCGCAGGATGGAACCTGGCATGGCTTCCGTGACCGTTGGGGTCGGCGGCTAGAAGAGCGCGTTGACGTGCACGGGCAGATCCGAACCGATATCGAGCTGGAGGAGCAAATGACTGATCTCAAGGTGGAGGTTGACCCGGGAGAGGTCGGCTTCGACGCCAAGCGGCTCGATCGGATCGAGGAGCATTTCCGGAACTATGTCCTCGATGGACGCCTCGCTGGGTGGCTGGTCACCGTCGGCCGCGACGGCAAGCTCGTCTACGTCGCGAGCCACGGCAAGCGGGACATGGAGGCGGGACTGCCCGTCCAGTCCGACACCATCTGGCGCATCTATTCGATGACCAAGCCGATCACCTCGCTCGCGGCGATGATGCTGTGGGAGGAGGGCCGCTTCGACCTGAACGATCCGGTCGATGCGTATATCCCGAGCTTCCGCAACGGGCACGTGTACACGGGCGGCAGCGCCGACCATTTCGAGACGACACCGGTGCATCAGCCGATCCGGATCTGGAACCTGCTGTCGCACACCTCGGGCCTGTCTTACGGCGGCCAGACCGATCACCCGGTCGACCACGGGTACCAGAGAGCGCAGAAGGCGGCGACCGACGCCGGCAAGACCGACCTGGAGGCAATGGTCGACGTCTGGGCCAGCCAGCCGCTCCTCTTCGAGCCTGGTACCCACTGGTTCTACTCACGGGCCACCGACGTTGTCGGCCGGCTGGTGGAGGTGGTCTCCGGTCAGCCGCTCGACACCTTCTTCGCCGAGCGCATCCTCGAACCACTTGGGATGACCGACACCGCCTTCTCGGTGCCCGACGACAAGACTGACCGCCTGGCGAGCCTGTACGTCCCCGACCCGGACAGCCGCAAGGCGGTGCCGGCACCGGATGTCAGGTCCACGAGGATCAGCGACTTCCCATCCGGTGGGGGAGGTTTGTTCGGCACCGCGGGCGACTACCACCGATTCTGCCGGCTGCTCCTCGGGGGCGGCGAAGTCGACGGGGTCCGCCTGGTCAGCCCGAAGACAATCCGCATGATGGCCTCGAACCACCTTCCCGGGGGAGTGGACATCGAATCGATGGCCCTCGAAGGGGTCTCCGAGACTTCGAGGGCCGGTATGGGATTCGGCCTCGGCTTCTCGATCGTCCTGAATCCGGCGCGGACGAAGGTGAGCGGCAGCCGGGGCGAGTTCGGGTGGGGAGGGGCGGCGAGCACCGTGTTCTGGGTCGACCCGCGGGAGCGGATCACCGCCGGGTTCTTCACCCAGTTGCGGCCTTCGAACACCTGGCCGATCCGGCCGCGCCTGCACCAGCTCATCTACCAGGCGCTGGTCGAGCCGGGTCGGTGACGTGGGTCGGATCAGCCGCAAAAGCAATGGCGTTCGGGTCTCGGATGGCGCGGTTGTTGCGGTGTTTCACGCCCACCCTGACGACGAGGTGTTCACCACCGCAGCCGCGACACTGAAGCTGGCGGCAGCTGGCGCTCAGGTCCGGCTGTTTGTTGCGACCGGCGGCGAGCGTGCCGAACGCGGCGCCGACCCGGGGCTTGATGACGCCGCGGCTCGCGACGTCCGAGAGCAGCGTCTCAATCGGTCGTGCGAACTCGTCGGGATCGGCCGGTGGGCCTACCTTTCCCGGCCCGGACGTTGGATCGACACGACCGACCGCGAGAGGAGTCTGGCCGCCGCACCGACCGCCGCGGTCGCCGCTGCCGTGCGGGCGGCGATCGATGACTGCCGACCCCAGATCGTGCTGAGCGTCGGCCCAGACGGAGTTACCGGACACCCTGACCACATCGCCATGCACCACGCGGTGGCCGAAGCTCTACGGCAGCCCGGATGGCGGCCCGATCAGGCGCTGGGCGCCGCCGTGCTCGACTCGGATGTGCGGGCGGCCGTGGCTCTGATCGAACGGCTCACACCCCGGGCCGCACTGCCCACTGGCTCTGGGGGCGTCACCGGCGTACCCGCATCCGAGATCGCATGCTCGCTGCACAGTCCGCGGGCAGGGCACGCTCGGAAGCGCGCCATGGACGCGTACCTGGATGGTCTCGGCACAACCCCTGTCGAGGAGCTCATCAGCCGATACAACCTGCGCGGTGCGGCGCTAACCCTGCGTGCGCTCTTCGACCTTGTCGGCTGGGAGACCGATCATTTCCTTGAACTCTGGCCCATTTCTGCCGGGACCCCGGGAAACCTGGACACGCCTGGCCGGTGAAGGGGCTGCGCCGGCGAGCCCCCAGCGGCTTTCGACGGCTCGAGCCGAGCCCTCGGCCTCCCGTCTCGAGGTCGAGGCAGACCGACCGAACCAGTTCACCGGCGACTCCCCGCGCCCAGATGGACGGCCGGCTCCCCTCCGGACGCCCCAGCGTCCAACGCCACGGAGCGGTCGACCTCCATCGGGGCAAGCCGTCCCGAGACCAGGCTTTGGCCGCGAGGGAGGTGGAGCTCCGCTGTCAGGCCCTCCTGATCGGCCTGGTGACGCAGGACGACAGCGTTCGAATGAGCCGAGAGTGACCGAGGGCTCCGGTCCGTCGTTCTCCTCAATGATCCAGTGGTCCATCGGACCGTCCTTGACGACGGTATCGGTCCTGGCACGCGTAAGAGATCGGTGCCTGATCCGCAGTGCCGCCGGATTGCCATTGTCCGGAACGGGGGATATGGTTGCCTCGCGACACTCGACAGCGCCTTCGGCCGCGTCATGCTGGCAACGAAGACCTTCGAGCGAGACACCCGCATATGGTGTTGCAACAGAAGTGGGGTTCATATGGAGAGAAGTGCTTCTCGGGATATAGACGCCATCATCAGTAGATCAGGTGACTGGCGAAGCGAGACACTGTCACGTCTACGGGGAATCGTTCTGAACGCTGGCCCAGCCGTCGTCGAGGAAGTGAAGTGGAGGAAGCCCTCCAGGCCAGAGGGAGTGCCGGTGTGGTCCCTCGGAGGCATCATTTGCATCGGCGAAATGCTCAAGAAGGCCGTGCGCTTGACATTCCCGAAGGGAGCTCAGCTGAAGGACCCACAGAAGCTCTTCAACGCGCGTCTGGACAGCAGCAGCGTCCGCGCTATCGACTTCGGTGAGGAAGAGGAGGTACCTGAGGCCGCTTTGAGAGCGCTCATCATCGAGGCCGTGGCCCTGAACGTCTGAAGGCTGTGAGCGGCGGTTTCACCGAAGAGGACCTGGTCGGCGAGGCTGTGCCGGTGGCGCCCCCGGACAGCCCGGGCCCGGAGCCATCCCGTGCTGGAGTGCCTCCTGACCTGGCCCGGTGCTCGTGACCACGTCCCAGCCGCAAACGGTTGGTTCACCCGCTTCGGCCCAGCGCGTCGAGGGTCGGCCATGGCGGCCCCTGGCGCAGCCCTCGGAGGTTGGCCGCTAGTACCTGCTCTCGGTTCGGGAGCTGGTCTCCTGGATCGCACCGCCACGCTGCGACCATCGCCAGTACCAACCCGCGGCAGTCCTGGAGGAGGTCTGCATCGACATTCGCGTAGTGCGCGCTCACTTCGTCGGGGACGTGGGCGAGGTCGAATTCGACGGGCCCCCGGCAGCAGGTCTCAAGGTCGATGAAGAGAGGACCGCCGCGCAGGTCGAGCACATTTCCCGGGTGGGGTTCGCCGTGGAGAAGCTGCTCGCGAGCGCCGCTATCGCGCACCGATCGTCTCAGCGCGGCCAGAGTACCGCTGACCAGCTCATGGTCGGCGTCGGTGAGCAAGGCCGTGCGATTCGTGTGCTGCCCGACGATATGCTGAGCCTCGTCGACCCGGTCCATGAAGTGTGGTGTTGCGAGAACGAGCTTCCGCATTCCGGTGTGGAGTTGCTCGAGAGCGCGTGCATACCTGGCCGAGAGGTGGGTTTCCGGCGCACCTGACTCGTAGTGTTCCCAAAGCGTGCCGGAGGCGTGATAGGTCCAAAAGGTGATGAGGAAACCACCGCGTCTGTAGACCCGCGACTCCACCCGCGGGTCAGGAACGACCACAGGGCTTCCGGATTCGGCGAGGCATCGCGCCAGAGTGAGCTCCAACGGATTCAGCCCTGCCGGAGCGCGCGCGACCCGAGCCACCACGTCGCAAGGGGCCAGGCGAAGGGTCAGCTTGGTCGAGTTGCTCAGCACGACTGCGTTCTCGGCCGCCAGCCCAAGGCTGGACGCCGTTGACATGGCAGCGTCGATGGCACCGAGAAGGTCCGACGGGCTCATGACGCGGGGGCCATCGGCGCGTCGACGAGCGCGACAGCGTCGAGGTGATGGGTGAGGACGAACAAGGACACGGCAGGAGACTCCTCTTTCACTCCACGAGAGGGAGCGCGCCGCGCCTAGCGAGAGAGCGGCACGCGGTGACGGGTCAGAGACCCACGGTGTCATCGCGCGCCTAGCGGCCGGTGGTCATGTGCGGCGAGAAGTATGGCACGGCCCCGGACCCGTGACCAGGAACCGCCAGGCCGGCCCGGCACTCGGGTCCACGTCACCGGCCCTGACTGAGCGCGGCCCTAACCGACCCTCCCGAACACGGGTTCGGGAGAGGAGCGGGACGTCGGGCTCGTTGGAGATGATGTTCACGGTAATCGCGCTTTACGGGACCATAAGCCCCCAAGGCTCCTGCAGCGCTGCCTTGAGCTCAGGAAGGTCCTCTGCGATGGTCCGCTCGATGCGGGCCTATTGGGTGTCCCAGTAGTGGTGCGCCAGCTGAATCCGCTGACCGATGATCACCGGCCACGGTATCTGGGGATGCTCGGCCTTGAAGCCGTCGCTGAGGCGACTTGCGGCCTCTCCGATGACCATCAGCTCATGAAAGATCGCCGCCTGATACATGCTCGGAAACGAGGTATCCGGGTGCCAGCTCTCGAACCTTGCAATTGCCTCGAGAATGTCGATTACGCGATCACCGTCGCGTCTCCTGGCGCGTGTCACAACGGGCGAGCGTCGCGCAGGACCTCGTCCCTCGTCCGAGGCCTCAGATCGTCAACGCTACCGAGGTCCACATGGATCCCGAGGAGACTGGAAAGCTCGAGCTGCAAACGCGTCAGCCCGAATAGGCTGTAGGTCGTCGGGATATCCATCAGGAGGTCCAGATCCGATCCGTAGTCATCCTCGCCACGAGCAACGGAACCGAAGACCATCACCTTGGAAGCGCCGTGCTGGCGAGCGAACGAAAGAATCTCCTGCCGATGAGCCGTTAGGACCTCTGATGGTCGCAACGGTCGGCGACAGGCATCCAGCAGGCGTTCGAGAGTCCGCTTCCTTGGGGTGACGCGGCCGTGCTCATACCTGTTGATGGCTGACTGTGACGTGCGCGCCCGTTTTGCGAGCTCTGCCTGCGTGAGTCCGGCCGCCTTACGGGCATCGGCGATCTTGGGCCCCGTCATATACCTGATGCTATACCCGTTTTGGGGGAGACCTCGACTTGAGGGCAGCGGTCCCCCGCCGACCGCTGGGACACGCCTACGTATCCTTTGAGGGAGCTGCCCGGGTCGGACCCGATGGCGATCTCATCCTGGCCCGATCCGGAGTGCCGGATCGTACGCAGCACCCTGAAACACGGCTGCAGCGGCATCCTCCGAATCCGGCCGCACGAAGAACCATCGGAGATTCTTCCCTGAGGCCCTGGTGACATCCGCGCCGCGTCGCCAGTTGCGGAAGTCGCGGCTGATCTCCCTCGACCATGAGCCCGCGACGAGGCGCGAGCCGTCCAGCGCGACCCACTCAAATGGATGGCGCTCCGTTTTGGTACGCAGCCGCTCTGGCAGTAGGCGCCCCTCCGCATCGGAGGCTCGCTCGAACGCCCAGGCCACCAGCGTCGCCTGAGCGTCCTCACGGAGCTCCGTGCTTGGGTCGTTGGCCGCCGCGTCCGTCACCAGCTGCTCTGCCCAGGGCCCGTGACGCTGCCAGCCGAGCGCCTTGACCACGGAGCTGCGCACGATCCGGCTGGTGTCGTGGGCCATCCGCTCGAAGATCGGCTGAATGTCGAGGGCGCATCCGTTCGGCTTGCAGTGCTGGCAGCTCAGGGTGTGCATCGCGGACCGACGGACGCGTGGGTCGGGATCGTCAAGAGCATGCTGCAGGGCCTCCAGCGACTCGGGGGTGAAATCGAGGTCGTCGAGCAGCCGGCAGCAGCTGCGGCGCACTCTCCAGACTCCACTCCCGAGTCCGGCGACAAGGCCTGGGATCAGACGTTCAGGGGCCATGCACCTGAGCTGATCGGATGCCTTCTCAGCGGAGACGGGGTCGGCCAGCTGACCGACCAGCGACCGCATGTCCACGGTGCGCGGAGACGGCGCCAGGGCGGCAAGAGCAGCCGTGTAGTTCTCGTGCTTGGCGGCCATCCGAGCCCGGACCAAGCGCTTCAGATCCTTGTCGATTGGCATCTGAGAAATCCTCCGCGCCGCTCGTCAGCGGTCCCCGGCACCGCCCAGCGGCAGATCTCTCAGCGGATGTGACCCGGGAGTATGCCCCCCTTCGCACTGAACCCCGGCCGGGGCGACTGGGACAGAGCTGGGCGTTGGGTCGCGCCTGAGGCGAGAATACCACTCCCTCCCCCACTTCGGAACACGCCGAAGGGTGCCCTGTAGACCGTATGTTCGCAGGAAAAACCAGCGTTACATCGGTCCAAGTCAATCGTTCCAAAGGCAATGGAAAGCTCGAGTCGCACTCGTGGATCGATCCCGGGCAGCGGAGCGAGAGGACCATGCTGGGCGGTCGTCCGCCTCGGGGTAGCGCCAGTGACAGTCCTCTTGCTGGCTGCATGTTCAGCGGGCCTTCCGGTCGCTCGTACGACGCCGACTCCTCGCCCGAAGCCGGCCGCGACATCAACGCCAACAGCGTCGACGCCTACCCCATCGCCTGTGGCGGCCGGGACGACGACGTCGGCCACGCTCACCGCGAGCGACCTCTCGACAATCGAGAGCGTCTACATCACCGACCGCAATGAAGGCATGCACGAGAAGCTCTACACGGCGGCCGCCCTGACACTCGATCCGTCCGAGCCGCCTGAAGGCGCGATGGTCGCCGGCAGCGGCGACTGGGCCCTCGTGAGATATCGCCCTGCGTCCGGAGACACGGTCACTCAGAGCGCCGACCTACAGGACGGAGCGAACGGGGCGTTCTTCTTCCGGCCCAAGGGTGGCGGCTGGTTGCTCCGCGGGTTTGTCAGCGAGCCGGCCGCCTGCGGCGCGTGGCATGCGGGCGTGCCATCGGCAGTCCTGAGCGTCTGGGACTGGACGATGGGAGAGCAGTGCAGCAACTGACGCTCCCGACCCGTATCTGAACGAGATCTGCCACTGGGCGGGGCGGCCCAGTGGTAGAGCCACCTCGGCACACGAGATCGGGGGTGAGACTCTAACGTCGAGCTCAATCCGACGCACGGAGGGGACGAGGATGGCACCGGCGGCTGACGCGACGATCGCCGCCGAGCTGATCCAGGGAGCGGACCGAGACCGTGCTCCCCGAGCGCTCCGGCCATGGCTAGGCCGATGGGCTCCCCGCCGGTTCGTAGGTGGCGATCAGCGCGCCCGTGCTCGTGGTGCCGCTCTCAACCAGGCGCAGAGGAGCTCGCGTTCCGCCGTCGAACATCCGCCGTCCGGCGCCCAGCACCAGAGGAGCGATCAGCAGCAGGTACTCGTCGATCAGGTCTGCGGCCATCAGTGAAGCGATCAGGACGCCGCTTCCCAGGATCACCAGATTCGTGCCTGAGCTCCGCCGGAGTTCGGTGACGGCGCCCGGGACATCGCCGTGCAGAAGGGTCGAGTTCGGCCAGTCGAGCCTCGTCGCGGGATCGCTCGAGGCGACGTACTTGCGACTCTCGTTGAGCGCGTCCTTGAACGGGCCGCCCTGCGCGTTCCATGACGGAAGCAGATCCTCGTAGCTTCGCCGACCGAACAGGAACGCGCGATCTCCGCCCATCCGTTCGCCCATCTTGGCGACCATGGCCTGGTCGGCGTACGGCCGCGCCCAGCCGCCGTGCTCAAACCCGTCTCGCGTGTCCTCATCCGGGCGGCCCGGTCCCTGCATGACGCCATCCAGGGTCAGCGCATTCATCACGATGACCTTTCCCATATCGGAACTCCCTTCGGTCTTGGCGGCGCCACCCGGGTGCGCCGTCTGGCGATCATCGAGACCGGAGTCCTTCCGGCCTCTCACCGCCTACACGAACGCGACCGGCCGAAATCGACACGCGACGGGGTCTCCACCATCCGGAGGAATCGGCGGAGGCCGCGACGCAGCTGATCGCACGGGCATCCGCCAGGATCGGGACTCAGCCGGCAAGCGGAGACGGTCCGGGCTGGGCGGCAAGCCAGCGTCCCAGCTCGGTGGCGACCACTTCGGGCTCGCCTCCCTGTGCGCGATTCCAGCTGCCGGCGTGGCCGATTCCGGGAAGCTCGACGCGCCGTGCCTCGGGCAGCACCTTCTGCAGGCCGTCCAGGGCCGCCCTGAGATATGCCGGACTCTTGCTTCCGCCCAGGAGCAGGACGTCCGCGCTGATGCCCCCAAGATCATCCGCGTGACCGGCGGTCTCGAGGATGATCTGCCCGTCGTAGTGGAGCGTCGGGGCCAGCATCCGCATCGTCACCCGCTCCGGGCCGGCCTGGCGCTCCTCGCCACGCATCGCCATCGTCGCCAGGCGCGTGAGCAGCCAGCGGGGAAGGACCTCGAACACCGGCGGTCCCATCTTCGTGCCCTTCATGCTGGTGACCATCGCCGCGGAGATCTCGCCCCTCGCCATCTCCTCGTCGTACCGGCGCATCACGGCCTCGACGAAGGACAGCGTCCAGCCGTGGACGCCCGTCGACGCCTCGATCACGAGGGGCGGCTCGTAGGCGGCCACCCGCTCGACGGCGGGTAGCCTCGGCGCCGCGTGGAGGGCGATGATCGCCCCGGAGCTGACGCCGAGTACGTCGTGCGCTCCGGTCGCGGTGAGTACCGCGTCGAGGTCCTCCACCTCCTTCTCGATGCCGTATCCGTCGCCGCAGGGGCCGCTCAGGCCGCGCCCCCTGCGGTCGACCAGATGGACGGTGAAGCTCGGGGCCAGCGCCCGAGCCAGCTCGAGGTGGTTCTGGGAGGAGGAGACGGCGCCATGCAGGACGACCAGGGCCGGCCCTTCGCCCAGGCTGCGGTAGCCGATGGTCGTTCCGTCCCGTGACGTGGTCTGGCCGGTTCCGGGGTCGGACATCGTTCGCTTCTCCCATCAATCCTTGGTGGCGCCGAGGAGCCGGAACCGGGCCCGGGATGGCCGTCGCTCTACTCACGGCCAGTCGCCCCGTGATCGGCTCGCCTCGGCAAGTTCGGTCGAGGGTTCGTCGCTTCTGCTCGGTCAGGCCATGGGCCGGCCGGCCTCCGCACCGTCGACGTCATCGGCGTGACCAAGGAATGCGCGCCACTCCTCGAGGCCGGGGAAGGAGCCGTCGCGGAGCTCTTGGAGCAGTCCGCGGATCCAGGCCGCCTCGGCCTCGAGCAGGGTCAGGTCGTACTCCGATTCGATCAGGAAGAGGCGCGGCACCTGCTGTCGGTCCCGCTCCAGCGACGCCTGCTGGCCGGCGATGCGCGTCTGGAGCGCGAGGAGGCGGCGCTCCAGGAGGGTCGCGGCCTCGTCCGGACCGAGGCCGCCGAGGACGGAGAGTCCTGCCTTGAAGCTCGGGCGCTCGGGGCGGGGTACGGCGATCAGCTCCCGGGTCCAGTCCTCGAGCTCCTCACGGCCGGCGCCGGTGATCCCGTAGACGGTCCGCTCGGGCCGCGCGCCCTGTCGAGAGCTGGCCCGCGCCTCGATCAGGCCGTGCTTCTCGAGGTTGCGGACGACCGTGTAGAAGGACCCCCACTTGATCTCCATGTCCTCGTCCTTGCCCCGCACCCGGAGCTCGCGGGCGATCTCGTAGGGGTGCATCGGCCGGCTGAAGAGCACGCTCAGCACGGCCAGCCCGAGGAGGTTGTCGACCCGACGCCTGCTCATCTCATATACTCGCTCACGATTACTCGTTGACGAGTATATGGCAGCCTCCCCCGTTCGTCAACCGAGCAACGACGCGCCTGCCTCGGCCGCGATCAGGGAAGGAGGTGCCGGCGGTAGGCCTCCCCCACCGCGGCCGCCCGGTCGCGCACACCGAGCTTTTCGAAGATGTGCAGCAGGTGGGACTTGACCGTGGCCTCGCTGACGAACAGGGTCGCCGCCACCTCCCGCGTCGAGGACCCGTTGGCGACCAGCCGCAGGACCTCCATCTCGCGCTGGCTGAGGCTGTCCCTCGCCGGCTCCCGGACCCTGGCCAGCACCCGGCCGGCCACCGACGGAGAGAGGATCGACTCGCCCCGGGCGGCGGCGCGCACGGCTCGGACCAGGTCCTCGCGCGGCGCGTCCTTGAGGAGGTAGCCGGTCGCGCCCGCCTCGATCGCGGGGAGGACGTCGTCGTCCGTGTCGTAGGTGGTCAGGACCAGCACGTTGACCGAGGGCGCGGCGGAGCGCAGCTTCCGGATCGCCTCGACGCCACCCATCTCGGGCATGCGCAGGTCCATGAGGACGACGTCCGCGTCGAGCGCGCTGGCCTGTGCCACCGCCTCCACGCCGTTGCCCGCCTCGCCGACCACCTCGAAGCCTCCGTCGCCGGCGAAGATGCCGCGCAGGCCGCCCCGCACCACCGGGTGGTCGTCGACGATCAGGAGCCGGATCGGCGTCTCCTGGCTCATGCTCCCGCCTCCAGCGCGATCGCCGGTACCCGCGCGTTGATGGCCGTCCCCGCGCCCGGCGAGCTCTCGATCTCGAGGTCGCCCCCGACCTGGCTCAGCCGCTGACGCATCGCCTGCATGCCGAACCGGTTCCCGCTCCGCTCCCGGCGCTGACCGGCGACCACGGCCGGGTCGAAGCCGGCCCCGTCATCGCGGACGTCCAGCAACACGACGTCGTCCATATAGGAGAGTGTGAGCCCGACGCGCGACGCCTCGGCGTGGCGGCCGACGTTGGTGAGTGCCTCCTGGGCGACCCGGAACAGCGTGACCTCGAGCTCGGCCAGCAGCGGTCGCGGCTCGCCGGTGGTCTGGAAGCTGAGGGCCACCGAGGACGTGTCCGACCAGCGCCGGGCCATCTCCTCGATGGCATCGGGGAGGCGCGAGACCTCGAGCGGCGCCGGGCGCAGGGCCTGGACCGACCGCCGGGCCTCGGTCAGGCTCTCGCGGGCGAGCGCGCAGGCCTGGTCGACGTGGGTCGAGCGGTCGCCGGCGTGCTGCGCCGCCTCGAGCTGGGTGATGATGCCGGTCAGGCCCTGGGCCAGCGTGTCGTGGATCTCCCGCGCCATCCGCGCCCGCTCGTCCTGGGTCCCCGCCTCGCGGGCCTGGGTCAGGACCTGGACCTGCAGGCCGGCGTTCTCGGCCATGGCCTGCTCCAGCTCGATGACCAGCTGCCGCCGGCGCTCGTGCTCGTATCGCTCCCTGGTTCCGAGAAGGCCGAAGCCACCGAGGAGCAGCGTCTCCAGGACGATGATGAGGCCGTAGTCGAGCGCCTCCTGGCCCTCGACCCGGAAGCCCAGCGGCACCAGGAAGACGATCGTTGCCGAGATGGCCACGCCGACGAAGGAGATCAGCGTCGGCAGCAGCGTCAGCGACTGGACGAAGCAGGTGACGGCGAAGGCGATGAAGTAGCCGGAGTGCGCGACCAGGATGGCGCTGATCAGGAGCAGCCCGGCGATGTAGAAGAGCCGTCCCGCCGTCTGACGGGGCCAGCGCGAATCCAGCCAGGTGAAGCAGACGAACACCCAGGCTGCCGCCAGCGCCGCCAGGCCGACCGTGATCAGGCGGTCGTTGGGAGCCGGGTTCGCCTCGACCAGGGCCAGGACCAGTGAGATGGCGAGCAGCGCGTACGGGAGGGCGCCCATGACCAGGGCTCGGCGCCGATCCCAGGTCTCGGTGTCCTCAGGGCTGAAGCGGAACATCATCTCGGTGCGGCTATCATCCCGCGTTCCGCCGTGGCGGTCGCGTCGCCGCGAGTGGGACAGGGCCCGGAGCTCGGCGAGGAAGCTCATCCGCCTCTCGGGGCCGGAAAGGCCGAGGGCCGGCATCCACCGATCGATGGATGCCGGCGCCTTCGGGGGGACAGGGGGAGCCGTTCGGCGAGGTGTCACAGGACCCGGGCCACGCCGGGGATCCGGCGGACCAGGCCGGCGGCGGCGAAGCAGAGGGGCAGCGCGATGACGGTGGCCAGGAGGAGGCCGAGCAGCGGGTAGATGTGGAGGTTGCTCATCAGCACCGCCAGGCCGACGATCAGCGGGGCGTGGAGCACGTAGACCGCGAAGGCGTTGCGGGAGAGCTCGTTCCAGATGGCGCTGGCATGGTTGGCCCAGCGGCGGAAGATGACGAGCAGGCCGAGGAACATGCCCACCGCCATGATCGAGTCCCAGAGCGCGTAGGCCGCGGCCTGCCAGTGCATCCCGCCCATGAAGGACCCGGTGGTGAGCCCGGTGCCCAGCGCCGGGAGGAAGAGGACGATGGTGGCCATGGCGGCGGCGATGAGGCCGACCCACCCCATCCGGTCGGGGATCGACCGGAGCCAGTCCCTCCGGGCAGCGACGACACCGACGGCGAAGAGCGCGACGTACTGGGGCAGGTAGCCGGGAGACGGCCACTGCAGGACGGGGAGGGTGTAGCCGACGTGGATGAGCTGGCGGAAGGCGAAGGTGACGACGGCGAGTCCGGCGGTGAAGAGGATCACGGCCAGCGCTGTGGGCGGGGCCGGAGGCTGGAGGGCGGGCCGCGGCGCGGGCCGGCGGATGAGCAGACGCAGCGCGGTGTAGCCGCAGCCGAACAGGAACAGAACCTCGACGAACCACATCGGCCCCGGGTTGATCGCCTGCAGATAGGTGCCCCAGGTGAGCGACAGGTGGTACTGGAAGGCGAGCGGGATCTCCGCGATCGGGCCGAGCACCAGGTAGAAGAAGGCGAGCGGGATGAGGAGCCGGACGACCCGGTCGCGAAGGAAGCTGCGGGCTCCCTTGCGGTCGAACGAGGCCGGGGTGAAGTAGCCGGCGAGCAGGAAGAAGGCGCCCATGAAGAAGGCCTGATTCACGAGCACGAGGATCAGGCCGAAGGCCTCGGCGGGCAGGCTGTGATCGGGGAGCTGGTAGTACCAGCCGCCGGGGATGGGGATGGCGAAGGTGATGGCGAGGTGGTGGATGACGACCAGCGCGGTCAGCGCGACCCGGAGGTGGTCGGCGAAGTAGAGCCTGGCCCTGCCCTTCACGCCGGCGGCGGCGCGTGGGGCCTCGGCGCTGGCCTGCGCCGGGCGGGTCGGCGAGAGCTCGGTGGCGGTCATCGGATCTCCTCCTCGATCCCGGCGGCGGCCGGGCTGTGTCGTGCGGTCTGGGTGCGCGTGGAGCGGTCCCGGATGGAGCCGTTCCGGCCCTGGGATCCGTCGGTGCAGGTCATGCGATCAGCATCGTCCGGACCTGGGCCTCGCCGAATCGGCCGCCAGGCTGGATCTGGAGGCGGCGTCCGGTGGGTTCCCTATCCACCGATCGGTTGATCCCGCTCGGCGCGCGGCTGCCGCCCGACATGAAAAAGAGGGGGTGGCCCAACTGGGCCGCCCCCTCCCCATCCCCTCCGGGAACGCCGTCAGAGGACGCGGTCGACCACCGGGATGCGCCGGACGAGGCCGGCGACAGCGAAGCACAGCGGCAGGGAGATGGCCAGCGCCACCACCAGCTTGAGCAGCGGGTAGAGGGGGATCGGGGTGAGGAGCAGGGCGACGGAGATGATCAGCGGTGGGTGGAAGACGTAGACGCCGAAGGCGTTGCGGGAGAGCTCGTTCCAGATGGCGCTGGCATGGTTGGCCCAGCGGCGGAACACCACCAGCAGGCCTAGGAAGAGCCCGACCGACATGGTCGAGTCCCAGAGCGCGTAGGCCGCCGCCTCCCAGTGCAGGCCACCGGAGAAGGCGTCGTTGTCCTTGATCCCGAGGAGCAGCGCGGGGAGGAAGACGAACAGGGTGGCGATGCCGCAGAGGGCGAACCCGATCCAGCCCATCCGGTCCGGGATCGACCGGAACCATCCCCGGCGATAGGCCACGATCCCGGCCGCGAACAGCATCACGTACTGGGGCAGATAGGCCGGCGAGGGGAGGTCGAGGATGGGCAGGGTTGACCCCAGCGACAGCTTCAGGCGGAGGGCGAAGGAGGCGACTGCCATGACCAGCGTGAAGACCACGATCGAGACCGTGGTCGGCGGCGGCGCCGGTTCCGTCGAGCCCTGCCGCGCCGGCCGCCTGACCAGCAGCCGGAGGGCGGTGTAGCCGAGACAGAAGATGAAGAGGAGCTCGGCGAACCAGAGCGGGCCGACGTTGAACGTCGACGTCCACATCTTCCAGGTGAAGGGGATGCCGGGCGTCGCCAGGATCACGGCCAGCGGCCCGAGGATGAAGTAGAAGAAGAGCATCGGGATGACCAGCCGGACGAGCCGGTCGAGAAGGAAGCGCCCCCACCCCTTCCGGTCGTAGGAGGCCGGGGAGAAGTACCCGGAGACCAGGAAGAAGGCGCCCATGAAGAACGACTGGTTGACGAGGATGATGAGGAGCCCGACCAGTTCGCCCGGCACGCTGTGGTCGGGCACCTCGTAGTACCAGCCGTTGGGCGTGGTGATGGCGAAGGTGATGGTCAGGTGGTGGAGCACGACCAGGGCGATCAGGAAGACCCGGAGATGGTCGACGAAGAAGAGCCTTGCCCTCTCCCCTGTATGAGCCGAGGCGGGGATGTCGACGGCGGTCGCGGCGCGGGAGCTCGTCGACAGATCGCTCGTGGTCATCGGTGCACCTCGCTCTCCGGCGCTCAGCGGCGCCGGGTCACTGCTGGAGGCTCCCGCCGCGCGCCCCGGATCGGGGCGGGTCTCGGGGGTCGGGATCGAAGAGGACATGGCGGAGTCTGCTCAGACGCTGGCGCGCCGGATGACGGCGTAGCCGCCGGCGATCAGGACAAGGGCCACCACGGCGGCAAGCCCGGTCGTGCCGGACACCGTCACGGCGGTGAAGAAGGACCCGACCCCACTCCAGCCGGTGTGGAGGTCGACGAACTGCACCACGATCGCGGCGAGGACGACCTGCCCGATCACGAAGCCGAGCAACCCGGTCACGTTCCACCGCCGGTGGACGAGGCCGAACCACATCCCGTACACGAAGATCAGCGTCAGGACGACGAACGAGGTCAACCAGGTGAGGTACCAGGGACCCTGGAGGAGGTACTCGACCCGGAAGAAGCGGAGGTACACCCCCCATCCCCCGGTGGCCCGCTCCACGGCCTGCAGGATGGCGAGGAGCAGCCCGTCGACGAGGGCGACGCTGACGGCGAGGAGCAGGGTGCCGCCGTAGTAGCTGCGCCGGCTGATGCCCATGGCGAGGGCGAAGGGGAGGGACCGGACCATGCTGAGCACTCCAAACAGCAGGAAGATGATGAAGATCGTGGCCACGCTCCCGGTCTGCCCGCCCGAGGGTCCGGGCCGGCTGATGGCCCGGTCGAGCACGTTGACGGCGAGGTTCAGCGCCACCACCGCCCAGGGGACGGCAAGCCAGAGCAGCGGCTGGACCAGATGCCAGCGGGCGACCGTGATCCAGTTCCTCATGCGCTCGTCCTCTCCTCGGCCGAGGCGTCGCGCTCGGCCGCCGTGCGCACCACGACCTGCTGCAGGGTCAGGGCCTCCACCTCGAGCCGAAGCGACCGCGCGCGTGCGGCGTCGACCTCGGTGACGGGCCCGACCACGATCGCCGACGCCTGCGACCCGATCCGGCGGCGGTCCCAGGTCCGCCGCCCGGCGACGAACTGGTCGACCGCGAGCGCCGGACCGCTGACGATGCTGGCGCTGCCGCGCAGGTCGTCCGTGGGGGCGTCGAGCACGACGCGGCCGCGGTGGAGGACGACAACCCGCTCGAGCAGGCCGGCGATCTCGTCGATCAGGTGGGTGGACAGGATCATGGCCCGCGGTCGCTCCGTGTACTCGGTCAGGAGGCGGTCGTAGAAGCGATCGCGGGCGACGGCGTCAAGGCCAGCGTAGGGCTCGTCGAAGAGCGTCACCTCGGTGCGGGCGGCGAGGCCGATGACGATCCCGAGCGCCGACCGCATGCCCCGCGACAGGCGCTCGACGCGGCGCCCGGCGGGGAGGTCGAAGTCGCGGAGAAGGGTCTCGGCCAGCTCCTGGCTCCAGTTCGGATAGCACCACGACGCCATCCGCAGCAACTGCCAGACGCGGACGTAGCGGGGGTAGATCTGGTCCTCGCGGACGAGGACGATGCGGCGCAGGACGGCATCGTCCTCGACCGGGTCGGCCCCCATGACCCGGACCTCGCCGGCCGAGGCGAAGTCCTGAGCGGCGATGATGCGCATCAGTGTCGTCTTGCCGGCGCCGTTGCGGCCGAGCAGACCGGTGATCGAGCCCGCCTCGACCTGGAGGCTGACGGCGTCGAGGGCGAGGTGGTCGCGATGGCGGCGGCTGACGCCGACCACCGAGATCGCAGCGGTCATACGGCGGCACCTCCCCGCGCGTGGCTCGCCCTGTCGACCAGTGTGAGCAGCTCCTCGCTGGTGATCCCGAGCCGGCTCGCCTCCGCGACGAGGGGGTCGACGAAGCGCTCGACGAAGCGACGCCTGCGCTCTTGGAGCAGGCGGCCACGGGCGCCGGCGGCGACGAACATGCCGATGCCGCGGCGCTTCTCGAGCACGCCAGAGTCGGTCAGCACGTTGATGCCCTTCGCCGCCGTCGCCGGGTTGATCCGGTAGTAGGCGGACAGCTCGTTGGTGGAGGGCACGCGCTGCCCCTCGGCCAGGACCCCGTCGGCGATCTCGTCGGCCAGACGGTCTGCGATCTGGACGAAGATCGGCGTGCTCTCGTCGAGCATCACCATTCTCTCCGCCCGGCTCCGCTGGTCCCCTGGTCCATTACTTGACTAATGTACCGGCTAGCCGGGGGAATGGCGCGACGACCCTGCGCGAAGGCCTGGTCTGGCGCGAGGATGGAGTGAGGCCGCCGCCCCCGTGTCAGCAGCTTCCCGGGTTCGAGGAGAAGAGATCTTGCACAGCCGCCCCCGGTACCACTACACGGCACCTCAGAACTGGCTCAACGATCCCAACGGCGTGGCTCAGTGGCGCGGGCGCTACCACCTCTTCTATCAGTACAGCCCGGACGCGCTGAGCATGCACCGGATGCGCTGGGGACACGCCGTGAGCCCGGACCTCGTCCACTGGGAGCACCTCCCGATCGCCCTCGAGCCGAGCCCCGGACCCGATGTCGACGGCTGCTGGTCGGGCTGCATGGTGGTGGCCGACGGAACTCCCCACGTGATCTACTCCGGGTACCACGACGACATCACGCTCCCCTGCCTGGCCGTGGCGACCGACCTCGATGAGCTGGTCACCTGGCGCAAGCACGAGGGCAATCCGGTCATCCAGCTCCCCGACGGTCTCGACGTGGTCGGGTTCCGCGATCACACGGTGTGGCGGGAGGACGGCTGGTACCACCAGCTCGTCGGCAGCGGCCTTCGGGATGTCGCCGGCTGCGTCTTCCACTTCCGATCCCGGGACCTGGTCGACTGGGAGCCGCTGGGCGTGTTCCTCACCGGCCTCGACACCGCAAGCGGCCGGGGAACCGAGATGTGGGAGTGCCCCGACTTCTTCCCGCTCGGCGACCGCCACGTGCTGGTGGTCTCCGCCTATGAGCCCGGCCGGGGCCGGCGGATCCTCGCCCTCGTCGGCGACTACGCGGACGGCCGCTTCCGGGTGACCTCGGAGCAGGTCATCGACTGGCGGGGTCACTACTACGCGCCGCAGTCGTTCGAGGACGAGTCGGGCCGCCGGATCATGCACGGCTGGGTGACCGACCCCCGCCCCGAGGCGATGCGCGAGGCGAGCGGCTGGTCGGGTGCGATCGCCGTGCCGCGGGTGCTGCGGTTGCGCGAGGACGGTCGGATCTCCAGCGAGCCGGTGCCCGAGCTCGACGCGCTGCGTGGCGCGCACCGGTCCATCTCCGGACGGGCCTCCACCGGCCGGACCCTGGACGCCGGCTCCCACCCGCCGGCCCTCGACGTGGCGGTCGAGCTGGCCGGAGGCGACGCCGCCCTCGCCGGGCTCTCCCTCCGCGCCGCCGGTCGCGACGAGGAGACGCGGGTCGTGATCGACCGGCGCCTCGGCGTCTGCCGGCTGGAGCGCGTCGTCGCCGGCGAGGTCGTCCGCTCGGCGGCGGGCGTCCACCGGCCGGAGGGCACCGACCGCCTTCGCGTCCTCCTCGACGGACCCATCGCCGAGGTCTTCGATCAGTCCGGCCTGGCCCTGATCGGGTTCATGGGCGCATGGGATGACGCCGAGGCGGTCACGCTCTCGGTCTGGGCCGAGGGCGGGACCGTCGAGGTGCGGAGCCTGGAGACGTGGGCGATGGGCTCCGCCCTCTGAGGGTCAGGCCCAGGTCGTCTCCAGCACTCGCAGCCAGTTGTCGCTGGCGATCTTGCGGAGGTCGACCTCGGAGTAGCCGGCGGCGCGAAGGGCCTCGATCAGCCGGGGCAGCCCGGTCGCGTCGCCGAGCTCGGCGGGCACCGTGCAGCCGTCGAAGTCGGAGCCGAGGCCGACGTGGTCGATGCCCATCCGCTCGACCATGTAGTCGACGTGGCGGACGAGGTCGGCGAGCGGCGTCTCGGGGTCGTGCCTGCCGTCGGGGCGGGCGAACTGGACCGCGTAGTTGAGACCGGCGATGCCGCCCGAGTCCCGGATCGCCTCGAGCTGCTTGTCGAGCAGATTCCGGGTGACCGGGGTCACGGCGTGGGCGTTGGAGTGGCTGGCGACCAGCGGCCGGGTCGAGATCTCGGCCACGTCCCAGAAGCCCCGCTCGTTGAGGTGGGAGAGGTCGACCATGACCCCCATCCGGTTGCACTCGCGGACCAGGTCCTTGCCCGCCCGGGTCAGCCCGGGACCGGTGTCGGGCGAGCTGGGGAAGGCGAAGGGCACACCCTCGGCGAAGACGTTGGGGCGGCTCCAGACCAGACCCAGCGAGCGGAGCCCGGCGCGGTAGAGGACCTCCAAGGCGTTGAGCCCGGGGTCGATCGCCTCGGCCCCCTCGAAGTGGAGCACGGCGGCGATCCGGCCCTCGGCCATGCAGGAGCGGATGTCGGCCGCGTCGCGGACCAGGGTGAACTCGCCCTTCGACTCGTCCTCGATGCGCATCAGCGTCGAGGTCAGCGCCATCGCGCAGCGGAGCGCGTACTCGGTGCCGATCGGTGAGGCCAGCGGCCGCTCCCCCGACTCCTCACCCTCCGCCGCCGGTCGAAGCTCGGGCCGGGCGTAGGTCGGGTCGGAGGGCACGAAGACGGCGAAGATCCCGCCGGCGAACCCGCCCTCGCGCATGCGCGGGAGGTCGAGATGACCGCTCTCGCCCCGTTCGAAGAAGCTGCGCCGCCGGCGGGGGCCGTCCCAGCCGTACATGTCCAGGACCATGTCGTTGTGGCCGTCGAAGACCGGGACCAGCTGACCGCTCGTCGTCATCGTTCCTCCTCGGGGCGAAACCCGTGCCGCCGTCGTCCGCCCAGTATGGCGGGGCCGCTCAGGGCTCGATCTGCTGGCGCCGGTCGATGGCGCGGAGCATCGGGTAGGCGATCAGCCCGACCAGCAGCGTCGGCACGCCGCCGATGAGCAGGCTCCAGCGGGGCCCGAACTCCTGGCCCACCCAGCCGACGATGGGCGCGCCGATCGGGGTCGAGCCCAGCCAGGCGACGCCCCAAAGCGCCATCACCCTCCCCCGCATCTCCCTCACCGCGGCCAGCTGCAGCGCGGTCTTGGCCACCGTGTTGAAGGTGATGCTCCCGTAGCCGACGAAGAGCAGGACGCCGTACTCGATCAGCAGCGACGGGGAGAGCGCGGCGAGGGTGATGGCGATGCCCCATCCGATCGCGGCCACCGACAGCGAGACCATCCTCGGCCGTGAGCGGGAGGCGGAGATGAGCCCGCCGACGACGGCGCCGACGCCCATCACCGAGGCCATCGTGCCGTAGGTCCCAGCTCGGCCGTGGAAGGTGAACTGGGCGATGAGCGGCAGGCTGACCTGAAACTCCCAGGCGAGCGTGCCGATGATCGCGATCATGACCAGGGGCAGGATCAATTCGGGTGTGGAGGCGACGTAGCGCAGCCCCTCCCGGACCTGGCCCTTCCGCCGCGGCGCCGGCGCCGACGGGTACATGGTCGCGGCCGACATCAGCAGCAGCGTGATCACCACCGCCACGAAGGAGAGGGCGTTGAGGTCGAAGCAGAGGGCGAGGCCGATGGTGGCCACGAAGATGCCGCCGGCGGCGGCCCCGAAGACCCGGGCCAGATTCATCGTCACCGAGTTCAGGGTCACCGCGTTGCGGAGCAGCGACGGGGGCACCAATTCGGAGATGAAGGCCTGGCGGGCGGGGTTGTCGAAGACGTTGACGAAGCCGAGCGCGGCGGCCAGCACGTAGATCATCCAGAGCTGGATCAGGTGGGTGCCGACGAGGACCCCGAAGGCGAGGGCGAGCAGGCCCGAGGTGGTCTGCGTGATGTAGAGGACCTTGCGCTTGTCGAGCCTGTCGGCGATCAGACCGCCCCACGGGGCCAGGATCAGCATCGGGGCGAACCGGACCGCGGTGGTGAATCCGAGGGCGGTTCCCGACCCGGTCAGGTGGAGAACCAGAAGAGCCTGGGCGACCGTCTGCATCCACGTGCCGGAGACCGAGATCAGCTGGCCGATGAAGAAGAGGCGGTAGTTGGGGACTCCCAGCGAAGAGAGGGTCCTCCGCCACGCGCGCTGCGGCTCATGGATGTCGATCGGCGCTTGCTCCTGGCGCTGCGTGGCTACCTCCTCGCCCATCAGTTAGATGCAATAACTAACTAAAGTGTAGCGTCACCACCCGGGACACCGAGTGGAGGGGGCCCCGGACGCGCTTCGAGAGAGGCGGTCAGCCGTGGGCCGGTGAGCTCGCCGCCGGGTGGCGGAGCGAGAGATGGGCGGCGACGGACGTGACCCCGACCAGGAGCGCGGCCAGCACCAGGGGTGCCGCCGTCGCCACGTGCAGTGCCAGCAGCCCGCCGATGAGGGCTCCCACCAGCATCGCCGCCACGGCCAGGAGCCGCCGCCCGATCCGCGACCCCGGGCCGCCCAGGATGCGGGCGTCGCTGGCGATCCCGGTCAGCGTCAGCGTGAGCACGGTGGTGGTGAGATCGGCCACCGCCAGCTTCCTGGCGCAGGCGTTCTGGAGGCCCATGGCCGGGGCGAGCAGAAGGACGAGGACGTAGGTGCCGGCGCCGCCGAGGCCGACCACCGCCACCACGGCGGCGATCACGATCAGGGCGAACTGGATGGCGGTCGCGTCCCGCAGGAGATGCCCCCGCTCCCTCCCCGGACGGGTCGCGAGGCGGCCTCCGAGCACGCTGCCGGCGATGAACATCGCCACCGCCAGGAGCGAGGCACCGACGGAGAGGCCGTGGGCGCCGGCCAGGGCGAAGCCGACGAAGACCACGTTGCCGGTCATGTTGGCGACGAAGACGTGGCCCAGCTTGAGGTAGCTGGTCGCGTCGACCAGCCCGGTGACCAGGGTCAGGATGAGGAGAAGCGGCGGGAGCACACCGTCGCGGCCGCCGGGGCGCGGCCAGACCGTGCCCACCACCTCCTCCCGCAGCTGCTCCCAGGCACCCATGGCGCGCCTACCCCCTGAGCATCGCCCAGGGGCTGTCCATCTCCCCCACCGGGACCTCGATCAGCACCGGTCCGTCGATGGCGAGCGCCCGACCCAGCGCCGCCCCCAATCCCTCCGGATCGGTCGTTCGCATGCCCTCGATGCCGAAGGCGTGGGCCAGCTCCATGAAGTCGGGGTTGCGCAGCTCGCTGGCGAGAAGGCGGCCGAAGCGCTCCTTCTGGATGCGCTTGACGTTGCCGTAGGCGCCGTCGTTGAAGACGACGATGATGGCCGGGATGTGGTGCTGGGCGGCGGTCGCCAGCTCCTGCACGTTGAAGAGGAAGCCGCCGTCGCCGCAGAGGACCACGACCCTGGTGTCGGGGCGTCCGACCTGCGCGCCGAGCCCGGTCGGAACCTCGTAGCCGAGGGCGCCCTGGTAGCCGGGTCCGAGGAAGGTACGGGGCCGGCGGACCGGGTAGCCGATCTGGGCCCAGTACCCGACCTGGTTCATCCCGCTGACCAGCACCGAGTCGTCGGGGAGCGCTCTCCTGATCGCGGCGCCGAACGCCGCCTGGGGGGTGACCCGCTGGATGATCCCGTCGATCTCCTCGCGCAGCCGGTCGAGGTCACGCCACCCGCTCGCGGTGCGCGCGTCCACCGCCTCGGCCAGCGAGGAGAGGGCGGCGCGGGCGTCCGCGACCAGCGCCAGCGAGGGCACGATGTCGCGGTCGATCTCCTCCCGGTCGACGTCGATGCGGATCAGCGTCTGACCCGGCCCCAGCTCCCATCGCCGGCCCTGGAAGCGGGCCAGCCGGGTGCCGACGGCGAGGATCACGTCCGCAGCCGGCACCAGACGGCCGGCGCAGGGCACCGGGAAGGCCAGCGGGTGCTCGGTGGGGATCGCGCCGCGGCCGTTGGCACTGGTCAGCACCGGCGCCCCCAGACGCTCGGCCAGCTGCCGGAGCTCGTCCCCCGCGCCGGCCCCGATCACACCGCCGCCGGCCATGATCAGGGGGCGCTCGGCACGGCTCAGCAGCGCCACCGCGTCGTCGCTGCCCGGCCAGGGGGTCCCGGCCGGAGGCGGCGCCGGCCGGATCGCGGGCGGGGCCTCGCACTCCGCCTCGAGCACGTCGCTGGGCACCTCGACCGCCACCGGTCGGGGCCGTCCCTCGGCGACGCGCCGGAAGGCCTCGGAGACGACGTCCTGGACCTCGTGGGGCGCCATCGCCCGCCCGGTCCACTTGGTCACGGCGCGGAGGACGTCGACCTGGTGCGGGATCTCGTGCAGGTAGCCGAGCCCGCGATCGATCGCCGCCGAGGGGATCTGGGCGGCGACGCAGACGACGGGCGCGTTGGAGGCGTGGGCGCAGGAGAGACCGGTGGCGGCGTTGAGCAGCCCCGGCCCGGGCACGACCATGCAGCAGCCGGTCCGCCCGGTCGCCGTCGCGTACCCCCAGGCCATGTAGGAGGTGGCCTGCTCGTGGCGGGTGTGGTACAGCCGGATCGTGTCCTGGCGCCTGGCGAAGGCGTCGACGGCGGCGTCCAGCTGCACGCCGGGGAGACCGAAGACGACCTCGATCCCGTTCGCCTGGAGACCCTCGACGAGGACGTCGCCGCCGGTCACGCCGGCGCCACCTGACGGCATCCGGTGGCCCGCCGGGCGGCGGATATCCCCATGGTCAGCCTCCCAACAACTACGAAACTCCCGAGGAACGCTGCCGCTGCAGCCTCGTCGGAGTCTACATCCCACCGCCCGACCGATCCCAGGCAACACGTTCGACCGACCGATCTATCCGCCGATCGCTCGGTCTATGCTCAGATCGTGAGGTCTAGACGTGACCGGGCTAGGACCTTCACCGAGCGGGCGAGGCGAGCGCAGATCATCGAGTGCGCGATCGAGGTGATCGCCGAGGCCGGCTACGCGCAGGCCTCGGTCAGCCGGATCGCGGAGCGCTCCGGGGTTGCCAAGAGCGTGGTCCTCTATCACTTCGCGGGCAAGGACGAGCTGGTCGACGCCGTCGTCACCCGGATCTTCCTGACCGGCGCCGCAGCCATGCTTCCCTCGATCGACGCCGAGCCGACGGCGGGCGGCCGGCTTCGCGCCTACATCCATTCCAACCTGGCCTTCATCGACAGGCACCGCGCCTACGCCCTGGCCATGCTCGACATCTGGACCAGCTACCGGACGCCGACCGGACAGCGCCTCGACGAGGCCGCCGCCGCGACCGAGCCGGAGGGTGACCTGGCCAGGCTCGACCCGGAGGTGATCTTCCAGGAGGGCGTCGCCTCGGGGGAGTTCCGCCCACTGCCGGCGCGGTCGATGGCGATCGCCCTTCGCCAGGCGATCGACGGAGCCGTCCTGCAGATATCGCGCGATCCCGGGTTCGATCTCCACGCCTACGGCGCGGACGTAGTCGTGCTGTTCGAGCTGGGTTGCCGGCCGGAGCCGGCGGGGGACCATCCATGAGCATCGCCAGACACGGCGAGATCGAACTCGCCTACGACCGCGTCGGGCCGCCCCAGGGAGAGCCCCTGCTCTTCATCCTCGGTGTCGGCGTGCAGCTCATCGCCTGTCCGGACCAGCTCTGCGCGGCCCTGGTCGAGCGCGGCTTTCAGGTCGCCCGCTTCGACAACCGCGACGTCGGGCTCTCGACCCATCTGACCGCCGCCGGCCGTCCGAGCCGGCTGGGGCTGGTCCTCAAGCCCTCCTCCGCCGCCGCCTACGGGCTCGACGATCTGGCCGACGACGCCGTCGCCGTGCTCGACGCGCTGGCCTGGCGGCAGGCCCACATCGTCGGGATCTCGCAGGGCGGCATGACCGCGCAGAGGCTCGCCGTCCGCCACCCCGACCGGGTCCTGACCCTGACCTCGATCTCCTCCTCCCCGTCGCCCGCCATCGGCAGGCTGGGCGTGAGGACGATGGTCCGGGCGGTGGCCGCGGCACGCCGGCCGATCCGGAGCGCCGAGGACTGCGCCCGGCACTTCGTGGACCTGCAGCCGGTGATCGGCTCGCCCGCCTATCCGGTCGACGAGGAGTCACTGCGCGACCTCGGCCGGGCCACCTACCGGCGCGGCCACGATCAGGCCGGGGTCGAGCGCCAGTCCTCCGCCTTCCAGAGCTCGGGCGACCGCGCGGCCGAGCTCGCCGCCATCTCGGCGCCCACCCTGGTCATCCACGGCGAGGCCGACCGGCTGGTCCGGCCGGTGGGCGGCCGGGCCACGGCCGAGGCCATACCCGGAGCTCGTCTGGTGATGATCCCCGGGATGGGCCACGACCTGCCCCGGGAGCTGTGGCCCCGGATCGTGGACGAGATCGCGGCGACCGCTCGAGTCGCCCCGGCCGAATCCCGTTAGTGGCGTCCGCGGCGGGCGAGGTCGAAGCGCGAGACCAGAACCGGGTCGAGGAAGCGCGTGATCCCGCCGATGCGATCGCCGCGGAGGCGGAGGACGACGACTCCGCTGGGCTGGACGGCCTCGCCGGCCCCGGCCTCGACGAAGCAGAGGAAGGCGGGCTCGCCGTTGGCGCGCGTCGGCACCAGGCTCAGCCGCCTTCCGGCCCGCCCCTCGGCGCTGGCCCGCAGGAAGGAGGCGATGGCCGCGGCGCCCACGTATTCGTGCGGCGCCGGAGGCATCGCCAGCCAGGCGTCGTCGGTGAGGAGGGCGAGAACGCCCTCCACGTCATCGGCGCTCAGGGCGGCGGCGAAGCGACCGGCCAGCTCTCGCTCGACGGCGGAGGCCGGGCGCGCCGGCGGTGGCGACCCCACCTCGTAATCGAGCGAGGCCCGAGCCCGCTGGAGGAGTCCCTTGGCCGCGGCGGGCGTCGCGTCGAGCATGCCGGCGGCCTCGGCCAGCGGGAAGTCCAGGACCTCGCAGAGGACAAGGACCGCGGTCTGGCGTGGTGGAAGACGCTGGAGCGCGGTGACGAACGCCAGCTCCAGGCGCTCCCTGGTCTCGTAGCGCTCGGCGGGTCCCGGCTCCCGATCGGCGACCGCGTCCGGGTACGGCTGCAGCCAGGTCACGTCGCCGCGCCGTGACGGCGGAGGCGGCTCGAAGGGAGGCACCGGGACCGCTGGCGGGCGCCGCCTGCCGTCGCGGATCGCGTTGAGGCACCGGTTGGTGGCGATCCGGTAGAGCCAGGCCCTCAGCGAGGACCGCCCGGCGAATCCGGGCAGTGCCGACCAGGCCGCGAACAGCGTCTCCTGCAGCGCGTCGTCGGCGTCGGTGAGCGAGCCCAGCATGCGGTAGCAGTGCAGGTGCAGCTCCCGGACATGGCGTGCCGTGAGATCGGCGAACGCGGCCTGGTCCCCGGCTCGTGCCCGATCCAGAAGCGATGCGCTCACGCACGTGATCATCCCCCACCGTTCCGTCGAGGTCCCGCCCGGTGTCTCAACCGTCACCATCCCCAGTTCACCCCGAAGGAGAAGACGATGACGGACACCATCAGCGAGGTCCTCGAGACCTACTACAGCGTCCTGCGGGGCGGCGTCGCCGCCTTCGACGGGGAAAGCCGCCTCCGTCCCATCCTCGATGAGGAACTCAGCTTCGAGGGCCCGATCGCGGGCCGCGTCAGCGGCGCCGAGCGCTTTCTCCGGGGCGTCTCCGGCTTCATCCAGACGGTGCGTGAGGTGCGCATGATCGAGCAGCTCCAAGCGGGTGACCGGGCGGCCGCCCTTTATGACGCGGACATGCCCGGAGGCACCGTGCGCTTCGCCGAGTTCTTCGAGATCAACGGCGGCCGGATCCGGTCACTCCGCCTCCTCTACGACGCCGCCGAGTACCGCGCTCGCGGCGGTCGCTGATCCCGGAGGGCCTCTGCGGGCCGCGCCGGCCCGCGGGACCCTCCGCTCCCGGGATTCCATCTGTGGCTAAGCGTCCTCGCCGCAATTAGCTGGTCCGACAATGAGTTGAACGATGGATTTCTGGATCCGCGCTCGAGATCGGCATCGAGAGTCGTGGGGGTCCACAGCTCTCGACCCGATGCGTGGTTGTCCGCCTTATTACGCTGAAGGCCCTAA
>DATAXV010000206.1:0-23817 GCA_036272915.1 Candidatus Dormiibacterota bacterium | reverse complement strand
TCATCAGGCGCTTGCGCTCCACCACGCCCACAATGAATCCGGCCAGATCGTATTCGCCCCGGGCGTAGAGGCCGGGCATCTCCGCCGTCTCCCCGCCGAGCAGGGCGCAGCCGTTCTCGCGGCAGGCTTCGACCACTCCGGAGATGATCTGCTCGACGATCTCTCCGTCGATGGCCGCGCAGGCGAAGTAGTCGAGGAAGAAGAGCGGCCGGGCGCCGCTGGTGGCGATGTCGTTGACGCAGTGGTTGACCAGGTCGACGCCGATGCCGCGGTGCCGGTTGGCGGCGGTCGCGACCTTCACCTTGGTGCCGACGCTGTCGGTCGACGCGGCCAGGTAGCCACCGCCGCCGGGCAGCGCGTAGAGGCCGGCGAAGGCGCCGAAGCCACCGACCACCCGCTCCGTGCGAGCGCTCTCCAGCAGCGGCTTGAGGCGGTCGAGCAGGGTGTTGTAGGCGGCGACGTCGACGCCGGCGGCGGCGTAGGTCAGCTCGGTCTCGCCGAAGTCGTCGGGTGCCGCCGGCCGGGGCGTCCGGCCGGGATCCTGGAGGCGGCTCACGACGCCGGCACCGCGGGTGCCGGCTCGGTCCCCTCCATCGCCATCTTGTCCATCTCCAGCTGCTGGGGGACGGGGACGGGATAGGACCCGTCGAAGCAGGCGCGGCAGAAGTTGTCGAGCGTGCCCTGGCCGACCGCCCGCATCAGGCCGGGGAGAGAGAGGTAGGCGAGGCTGTCGGCGCCGATGCGGTCGCGGACCTCCTCCACCGAGCGTCCGGCGGCGACCAGCTGCTTGGTCGAGCCGATGTCGACGCCCATGAAGCACGGGAACCGCATGGGCGGGCTGGAGACGCGCAAATGGACCTCCCTGGCCCCTGCGCGGCGCATGCTCTCGATGATCCGGCGGGTGGTCGTGCCGCGCACGATCGAGTCGTCGACGGCGATCACCCGCCTGCCGGCGAGCGAGCGGCGCAGGGGGTTGAGCTTGAGCACCACGCCCGCCTCACGCAGGGACTGGTCGGGCTGGATGAAGGTGCGGTTGATGTACCGGGACTTGATCAGGCCTTCGCGGAAGGGGATGCCAGAGGCCTCGGCGTAGCCGATGGCGGCGGGCGTGCCCGAGTCGGGGACGGCGATCACGATGTCGGCGTCGACCGGCTGCTCCTTGGCCAGCTCCCGGCCCATCTGCATCCGAGCCTCCTCCAGCTCGCAGCCCTTGAGGATCGAGTCGGGCCGCGCGAAGTAGATGAACTCGAACACGCACATCGCGTGCCGGCCCTTCTCCTGGAAGCGGAAGCTGGTCACGCCGTGGTCGTCGAGCAGCACCATCTCCCCCGGCTGCACCTCCCTGGCGAAGGTCGCGTTGACCGTGTCCAGGGCGCAGGTCTCGGAGGCGATGACGTGGGCCGGCTGGCCGCCGATGGGGATGAAGCCCAGGCAGAGCGGCCGGAAGCCGTAGGGGTCGCGCAGGGCGATGACGCTGTCGCGGGTCAGCACGGCGCAGGAGTAGGCGCCGACGACGCGGCCGAAGGCGCGTCGAAGAACCTCCTCCCAGTCGCTGCCGTGGGTTCGCTCGATGAGACGAGCCATGACCTCGGTGTCGACCCCGCTGTGGAACTCGACCCCCTCCTCCTCCAGCTCCTTGCGGATCGCGTCGGCGTTGATCAGGTTGCCGTTGTGGGCGAGCGCGCCGGGGCCGAGGACGGGATGGTGGAAGGGGAGCGGGTGGGCGTTCTCCTGCCGGCTCGCCCCCGAGGTCGAATAGCGGGTGTGGCCGATGGCGACGTGGCCGTGGAGGGCGGCGATCGACTCCCGGTCGAAGACGTGGGCGACGAGGCCCATGTCCCGGTGGACGTTGACGGACTCGCCATCGCCGGCGGCGATCCCGGCCGACTCCTGGCCGCGATGCTGCAGCGAGAAGAGACCGAAGTAGGTCAGGTTGGCGACGTCCACGCCCCTGCCGTGGATGCCGAAGATGCCGCACATCAGGCGTCTGCCTCCAATCCCCGATCCCACGCCGTCCGCAGCTCACTCAGGGGAACGCTCAGCTGGCCGTCGAACTCGACCCTGTCGCCTCCGGCCAGGCCGAGCAGGGTGAGATCCACCTTCAGCCCACGGGCCAGGCTCTGCAGTTCGGGCAGGCCGTGGGAGGTCGCGCTGACGATGAAGCGGCTCTGCGCCTCACCGAAGAACACCGCGTCCTGCCTCACCTCGCCGTCAGCTTGCAACGCCGAGCAGCGTACGCCGATCCCGCTCCAGATACAGCACTCGGCAAGCGCCACCAGAAGGCCGCCCTCGGCGACGTCGTGGGCGGAGCGCAGCAGGCCCTGACGCGAGGCCTGGAGGACCAGATCCTGGACCGCCTGCTCCTTGAGCAGGTCGAGGACGGGCGGCCTTCCGGTCTGCACCCCGTACTCCCGGGCGGCCAGCTCCGAGCCCTCCAGGCCGCCGGCGTTCTCGCCGACCAGGAGGACGAAGTCGCCCTCCGCCTGCAGCGCCTGGGGAACGCGGCGCGAGGCGTCCTCGAGGAGGCCGACCATGCCGATCACCGGCGTCGGATCGATCGCGCCCTGCTCGCTCTCGTTGTAGAGGCTGACGTTGCCGCTGACCACGGGCAGGCCCAGCGCCTCGCAGGCGCGGCTGATGCCGTCGACCGCCCGCTCCAGCTGCCAGAAGACCTCGGGCCGGTCGGGGTTGCCGAAGTTGAGGCAGTCGGTGACCGCGAGCGGCGTCGCCCCGGTGGCGACGATGTTGCGCGCCGCCTCGCAGACCGCGATCTCGGCCCCGATCAGCGGGTCCAGCCGGCAGTAGCGGCCGTTGCCGTCGATGGTCATGGCCAGCGCCGCCGGCGTGCCCGCCACCCGCAGCACGGCGGCGTCGCCTCCGGGCGGGAGCAGCGTCGCGTTGCCGACCATGTGGTCGTAGCGGCGGAAGACGGGCCGGCGCGAGCAGAGGTTGGGTCCGCCCAACAGGCGGACCAGGGTGGCGCCCGCGTCCTCGGCCGGCTCGGGCGCGGACGGGGTGGGCGCCGGCTCCGGGGCCCGGGAGACGGGGTGGCGCAGAGGGGCGCCGTCGGCCAGCACCCGGACCGGCACCGCCGCGACGTCGACGCCACGCTCCACGATCTGGAGCCGGCCGTCGCCGGTGATGCTGCCGATGCGGACCGCCTCCAGGTCCCAGCGGTCGAACACCGCGCCGACCCGCTCCTCCCAGCCCGGCTCGACGATGAGGAGCATCCGCTCCTGGGACTCGGAGAGCATCACCTCGTAGGGGGTCATGCCCCGCTCCCGGCGGGGGACGCGGTCGATCTCGATGCTCGCTCCCGCCTCGGCCTTGGCGGCGCACTCGGCGACGGCGCTGGTCAGGCCCGCCGCGCCCAGGTCCTGGACGGCTCGCACTCCCTCCAGGTCCAGCGCCTCCTGGCAGGCCTCGAGCAGGCACTTCTCCATGAAGGGGTTGCCGACCTGGACCGCCGGACGCCGCTGCTCCGAAGAGCCGTCGAGCTCGAGCGAGGCGAAGGAGGCGGCGTGGATCCCGTCACGCCCGGCCGGCGCCCCGGCCAGGATCAGGGAGTCGCCGCTGCGTCCGGTGCCGGCCCGCTTGAGCTGGTCCTGGCGGACGATGCCGACGCACATGGCGTTGACCAGTGGGTTGCCCCGGTAGCTCTCGTCGAAGTAGATCTCGCCGCCCACCGTGGGGATGCCCATGCAGTTGCCGTAGCCGCCGACCCCGGCGACCACGCCCTCGAGGTGGCGGCGGCTGCCGGGCAGCGGACCGAAGCGCAGGGAGTCGAGCAGCGCCACCGGCCGCGCGCCCATGGCGATGACGTCACGGAGGATCCCGCCGACGCCGGTGGCGGCGCCCTGGTAGGGCTCGATCGCCGAGGGGTGGTTGTGCGACTCGACCTTGAAGGCGACCGCCAGGCCATAGCCGATGTCGACCACGCCGGCGTTCTCGCCGGGTCCCTGGAGCACCCGCTCGCCGCCACTGGGGAAGCGGCGGAGAAGGGGTCGCGACGTCTTGTAGGAGCAGTGCTCGGACCAGAGCACGCCGAACATGCCCAACTCGAGGTCGTTGGGCTCCCGACCCAGCTGATCGACGATCGAGTGGTACTCGGCCCTGGTCAGCGCGACCTCGCGCAGCTTCTCGTCGGACGGTACGGCGACGTTCACGCCGGCACCCTCTCGCGCGCCGCGTGCAGCGCCGACTCGAAGAGCAGCCGGCCGTCGGTGCCGCCCAGCTCGGGCTCGGCACAGCGCTCCGGGTGGGGCATCATGCCGAGCACGTTGCCTCGCTCGTTGCGGATGCCGGCGATGTGATGGGCGGAGCCGTTGGGGTTGGCCCCGTCGGCCAGCCGCCCCGTCTCGTCGCAGTAGCGGAAGACGACCTGGCCTCCCTGCTCGATGCGGGAGAGCGTCGCCGGGTCGGCCTGGTAGTTGCCCTCGCCGTGGGAGATCGGGACCCGGATCACCTGGCCCCGGGAGAGGCGGTTGGAGAACGCGGAGCCGGCGTCGTCGCAGACCAGGTGGGACCACTGGCACCGGAACTCGGAGCCGGCGTTGCGGACCAGCGCCCCGGGCAGGAGGCCGGCCTCACAGAGGATCTGGAAGCCGTTGCAGATGCCCCAGACCAGGCCGCCGCCGTCGGCGAACTCGCGGACGCTCTCCATCACCGGCGAGAAGCGGGCGATGGCCCCGGCCCTGAGGTAGTCGCCATAGCTGAACCCGCCGGGCAGGATGACGCAGTCGACGCCGGCCAGGTCGCGATCCTTGTGCCAGAGGTAGCGGAGCTCCTCGCCGAGGACGTGCTCCACGACCCAGCCGCAGTCGCGATCCGACCAGGTCCCCGGGAAGACGACGACGCCAAACCTCACCGCGGCGCTTCCTGCAGAGCCGAGACCTCGAGGGCGTAGTCCTCGATGACGCCGTTGGCGAGCAGGCGCTGGCACATCTCCATCACCCGATTCCGGCCGCTGGACTCGGACTCCGAGTCCAGGGTCAGCTCGATGTACTTGCCCACGCGGCAGTCCTCGACCTCGTCGAAGCCGAGATGATGCAGCCCCTGACGGACGGTGACGCCCTGGGGATCGTTGATCAGCGGCTTGGGCAGGACGGTCACGCGGGCGAGCAGTCTCACCGCGTCGCTTCCTCCCGGAGGCCGGGCAGCCCGCGGCCGGTCAGCTCCCGATAGGCGTGCAGGTAGCGCTCGCGGGTCCGGGCGATCACGGCGGGGTCGACGTCGGGTGGCGGCGAGTTCTTGTCCCAGTCGGTGCCGCTCAGCCAGTCGCGGACGATCTGCTTGTCGTACGACGGCGGCGAGATGCCGATCCGGTAGCCGCGGGCGTCCCAGTAGCGGGAGCTGTCCGGGGTCAGCGCCTCGTCGATCAGGATCAGCTCGTCGCCGATCAGGCCGAACTCGAACTTGGTGTCGGCGAGGAGCAGGCCCTTGGTCTCGGCGTAGCGGGCGCCGGTCTCGTAGAGGCTGACGCTGGCCGCGCGCAGCCTGCTGGCCAGGTCCTCGCCCACCTCCTCGACCAGGCGGCCGTAGGTGATGTTCTCGTCGTGGCCGTCGTCGGCCTTGGTGGCAGGGGTGAAGATCGGCTCGGGCAGCTTCTCGCTCTGGCCGAGGCCCGCGGGCAGCGACTCGCCCGCCATCGTGCCCTTCTTCTCATACTCCGCCCAGGCGCTCCCGGCGAGGTAGCCCCTGACCACGCACTCGAAGTCGATCCGCTTCGCTCGGTGGACGATCATGAACCGGCCCTCGAGCTCCTCCGCGCGATCCCGCAGGGCGGCGGGCAGGTCCTCCAGCCGCGCCGAGATCAGGTGGTTCCGCTGCTCCGCGCCGGTCATCTCGAACCAGAAGACGGAGAGCTGGGTCAGCACCCGGCCCCGATCGGGGATGCCCTGGGGCAGCACCCAGTCGAAGGCGGACAGGCGGTCGGTGGCGACCATCAGCAGCCGGTCGTCGGGGAGCGCGTAGGTGTCACGCACCTTCCCCCGCGAGAAGACCGGTAGGGGCAGGTCGGTGGAGACCAGGGCGGTCGATGTCATGCGCGTCCTCCCAGGGATGCTGGAGCCACGTCGTGAGGGGGAGCCGGTATCAGTGCGATTCGGATGAGGCCGAGGATGCCAATCACCGGGACCGGCTGGCGGCGGCCAAACCCCGCTCCCGGACCGGATGCTGCGCTCCACGGGCCACGACCCGCGCGCGGTCGCGCGGGCACCACGATCGATCAAATGCGAATCAGGCTCCTGCTCACCAATGGGCGGTGGACTAAGGGGCGACCTGCATTATAGATGAGCCACGACACGCCCACATGTTGTATGGCTACGGATTCCTGCCTCTATATGTTGAATCGCCTGCGCCCCCGACCCGGATCGCCCAGGATAGGTGTTGCGGAACACCAGCCGGGACTCTGCGTCTCCGGAGCTGTTGCCCTGGCCTTAAGCTGATGGGCGGCCCGGCAAGGTTTGCCGCCGGCATGGCGTGGGGGAGCGGTCGGGTGAGGCCAGTCAGCAGGAGGAAGCGTAACCCGGTGCGAGGTGGCTCCGTTTGATCTCACAAAGGATGGGCAGGTGAGTAGCCTGCCCACGAGGGGAGATGAGCGGGGGCTCGTCGAGCGTGCAAAGGAAGATCCTGGTGCGTTCGGAGAGCTCTACGACCGCTATTTCCTCCAGATATATCGATTCGTGTATACGAGAGTCCGGGATCAGGCGGTCGCTGAAGATGTCACCTCGGAGGTGTTCATGAAGGCGCTCCGAGCAATCGGGCGGTATCAGGACACAGGTCGACCCTTCTCCGCCTGGCTGTACCAGATCGCGGTCAACGCGGTCGCCGACAGCTTCCGTGCCTCTCGACCCTCGGAGGACATCGACGAACAGCACGACCTGTCGGACGGAGCCTCGCTGGAGGAGACAGCGGCGCAGCGCGACGAGCTGCGCCGGATCTGGCGCCTCGTCGAGCGACTCCCCCGCCCGCAGCGCACGGCGATGGTCCTGAAGTTCCAGCACGACATGAAGATCGAAGACATCGCGTCGGCAATGGGCAAGTCTCCGGGAGCGGTCAAGCTGCTGATCCACCGGGGGACCACCCGCGTCCGTGGGCAGGTGGGCCCGACCGAGGGCCTTGAGACCGCCCTGGAGGGCGCCGACGCGTGAGACGCGAACACGACCCGGATCTCGACGAGGTCTTCGACGACGATCCCTCACTGCGCCAGTTCGCGCAGGTGCTCCGCTCGGTGCCGCGGCCGGTGGTCGAGCCGGATCCGGCGTTCCGGGCCAACCTCCGCCGGCGCCTCATGCAGGAGGCGTACGCGGCGCAGGAGCGGCCGAGCACCCCGTGGTATCGGCGCCTGAGCGCACCTCCCCGACTGGCCTGGTCCAGCGCCACCGTGGCGGCGCTGCTGATCGCCTTCCTGGTCGTGGTCATGGTCAGCCAGCACGTGGGCGGAAGCGGTGTCAACGTCACCAGCCCGCTCAGCCACTCGCGCTCGGTCGCGGTGGTCCAGCCGATCCGGCTCCACTTCAACCAGCCGATGGAGGCGACGGTGACCCAGCAGGCGATCGCCATCCAGCCGGCGACCCAGGTCACCTACCGCTGGGAGTCCACGACCACGGTCGTAATCAAGCCGGTCCACGGCAGCCTCGCTCCCTCCACCCTCTACGACGTCACCGTCGGTCCCTCGGCCAGGACCCAGGGCGGCACCACCCTGCAGAAGGAGGCGCACGTCACCTTCGTCACCGGCACGCAGCAGCAGACGCCGCCGCCGAACTCGCCGACGCCGACGCCCGCTCCGAGCACCATCTCCCTCGCCGACCCTTACCAGCTCGGGCCCATCGGCACCCAGCCGGCGGTCTGGTCCACGGACGGGAGCGAGGTCTATGTGATCAGCCCCAACGGCGTCCTCCATGCCTACCCGGTCGCCGGTGGCTCCGGCCAGACCATCGCCTCCGGCGTGGGACTCGTTGCCGCCGGCCCCAACGGCCCCGCCTACACCGCGGGCGGCAGCATCGTCTACGGCGGCCAGACCTTCACCGGCGTCTCGGCTGAGGCGATCGGCTTCGACGGCACCGGCGACCTGCTCTACCTGAGCGGCCAGACCGTGTACGAGGCCGGCCACGCCATCGCGACCCTCGCCGAGGCCCCGACCCAGGCGTCCTTCGCGCCCAGCGGCGCCGGCATCGCCTACCTGGCCGCGGACGGCCTCCACATCCTCAACTTCGCCAGCGCCCGCGACCAGGTGGTCGGCGACGCAAGCCAGCTCGGCGGCTGGTCGCCGGACGGCGTCCGCTACGCCTACCCGGCGGCGGACGGCGTGATCGCCGTCGGCCCCAGCGGGATCAGCTCCCTGGTCAGCGCCCAGGGCGTGACCGGGGTCAGCTGGTCGGAGTCCGGACAGCTGCTCTACGCCAACCCGCAGGGTCTGTATCTCGACGCCGGGTACGGCGGAACCCCCAGCCTGCTGTCCGGCTCCGCCATCACCTCCCCGCAGTGGTCGCCGGTCTCGGACGTGACCCTCGCGTACACGGAGAACGGCTCCGCCTGGGTCGCCCAGATCTCGTCCGGGCACGCCCGGCCCGAGACCCAGGAGGCCCTGGTGCAGCAGTTCATGACCGACCGCGAGACGGGCAACAGCTCGGCCGCGGAGAGCCTGCTCGACTCCTCCGCCAAATCGGACTTCGCCAACGGCGTAACCCTGACCTACGGCAACGGCACCACCCTCAACCGCTACCAGATCCTGCTCGACCAGCCGGGACGGATGGTCGTCAGGCTGGTCCTCAACCAGGGCTCCACGGAGTACGCGGTGGACGAGACCCTCGGCATCGTCAGCAACAAGAACCAGCTGTGGATCGATAGCGCCAGCGACATGCCCCTCCGGCAGCTCGGTCGGGGACCCGAGATCGTCTCGGTCCAGGTCAGCGCGACCGCGGTGAGGGTGGTCTTTGACTCGGACCTCGACCCCTCCACCGTCTCCGCGCTCACCATCCAGGGCCTCTCGACCTCGGCCAGTTACGACTCGGCGTCGCGGACCGTGACCCTGGTCCTCAACCAGACGGCGCAGCCGGGTGCCCCCTACCTCCTGCAGATGTCCAGCTCGCTGCACGACATCAGCGGCCGGTCGGCCGTGCCCTACACGCTGACCTTCCTCGGACCGGCGGGCGGGGTCACCCCCTCGCCGAGCCCGACCCCCACGCCGACGCCGGCCCCCACACCGACGCCGAGCCCGACCCCCACGCCGACGCCCACTCCGAGCCCGTCGGCGACCCCGACACCCAGCAACTGAGCGCCGGAGCTGCCCCCATCGCCGTCGACCACCTCGTCTACGCCGTGCCCGACCTCGAGCGGGGCGTCGACGACCTGGCCGGCCGGCTCGGGGTGCGGGCCACTCCTGGCGGCAGCCACGAGGGCCGCGGAACGCACAACGCGCTCCTCGGCCTCGGCGGGCGGACCTACCTCGAGGTCATCGCCCCCGATCCCTCGCAGGCGCCTCCATCGACGGCGCGCCGCTTCGGTCTGGACCTCCTGTCGCGTTCCGGCCTCGCCGGGTGGGCGCTGCGGCCGGCCGACATCGACGCGCAGGTCCGTATGGCCCGGGCCGCCGGCTACGACCCGGGTCCGGTCCGGGCGATGGCCAGGATCCGACCCGACGGCGTCCGCCTCGACTGGCGGCTGACCTCAGGCGCCGGGGAGATGGATCCGGTGCTGCCCTTCCTGATCGACTGGGGCGACACCCCTCACCCGAGCGACGGCGCGGTGCCCGGCTGCACGCTCCTCGAGGTCTCGGTGGAGCATCCCGAACCGGATCGGATCCGGACCGTGCTGCGCGCGCTGGGGGCCGAGGTGACTGTGCGGCAGGCGCCCCTGCCCGCCCTCGTCGCGACGCTGGAGACGCCGGCCGGGAGGGTCCTCCTGCGCTGAGGACCGTCAGTCGCCGGCCAGCCGCCAGGCGAGGATGGCGGCGCCCAGGGCCCCCGCCTCGTCGGCGAGAGCCGCCGGCACCACCTCCGGCCGGTGCTGAAAGGTGAGGCGACCGTGCAGGCTCCGGATCAGCGGGTCGAAGAGCGCCGGTCCGGCCCCGGCCAGCCCTCCGCCGATCACGACCAGACCCGGGTCGAGCAGCGTGACCACGGTGGCGAGGGCGGCAGCCAGGCCCTCGACGGCGCCGTCCCACACGGTTCGGGCGGCGGCGTCGCCGCGACCGGCCCGCTCGGCGACCCCGCGCGCGTCGACCCCGTCCTCGCCGCTCAGGGCACGGTAGCCCGAGGCGACGGCGGTCGCCGAACTGATCGTCTCCAGGCAGCCCCGCGCGCCGCAGCCGCAGGGACGGCCCGCGGGGTCGATCATGATGTGCCCGAGCTCCACCGCCAGGGAGTGGGCTCCCGGGTAGGTGCGGCCGTCGACGACGAGCGAACCGCCGATGCCGGTGCCGACCGGCACGAACAGAAAGCTGGGGTGCCCCTCGGCAGCCCCCCACCTCGCCTCGGCCAGCGCCCCCGCCCTGACGTCGTGGCCGACCGCGACGGGCAGGCCCAGGCGCGTCTGCAGGCGGTCCTTCAGGGGCAGGTCCCGCCATCCCAGGTTGGCGGCGAGGACGGCGATGCCGGCGGCCTCATCGACGACGCCGGGGATGACGACGCCGGCGGCCGCGGGCGCGTGGCCGAGGCGCACCGCCTCGTCGCGCAGCTCCATGGCCAGCGTCCCCAGGCGCAGGACGATGTCCTCCGCGTCCTCCTCCCGAAGGGTCGGCGCGCGGCGGCGGATCAGAGCGCTGCCGTCGCCTCCCACCACAGCGCCCTTGATCACGGTGCCCCCGAGGTCGAGGGCGATCACCGGGTCAGGCATCTCCTCCGCCTCAGACGCCGTCCTCGAGGACCACGGAGCGGGTGAGCTGGTGGGGATGGTCCGCGTCCCTGCCCGCGGCCGTGGCGCGGGCGACGGCGGTGCGCTGGGCCAGCACCAGCTGGGCCATCGGATCGAGGCCGTTGCGGACGACGGTGGCGCCGGTCGCCTCAACGTCGCGGACGACGTCTCCCGGCACCTCGCCGAAGGCCCAGACCGCACTGCCCGGCCCGGAGATGCTGATCGGCCCGTGGCGGTACTCCATGGCCGGGTAGGACTCGGCCCAGGCCCCCGCCGCCTCGCGCATCTTCAGAGCCGCCTCGTTGGCGATGCCGACGGTCCAGCCGCAGCCGAGGAAGACGAAGTGGCTGTGGCCGGCACCGGTCGCCGGCGGGGTCAGCGCCAGCGCCCTCTCGGCGTCAGCGACGGCCGGCTCGAGATCCTCGCCGAGGGCCGCCCGCAGCATCGCCAGCGTGCCCGTCGCGAAGCGCGTCTGGACCACGCTCCGCTCGTCGGCGAAGTCGAGCAGGAGGACGGCGTCCGCGGCCTCGAAGACCGGCGTGTCGCGAACGGCGGTGACCGCGACGATGGGCTGGCGGCCGCTCCGGGCGCGGATCAGGCGGGCCACCTCGGTGGTGGTGCCGGAGCGGGAGATGGCGAGGATCCCGTCGTAGGTCCTGCTCTCGGGCATCTCCGAGGCGGCGAAGGCGTCGGTCTCACCCAGGCCGCGCGCCTCCCTGGCCGCGGCGAAGGCCTGAGCGATGAAGTAGGAGGTCCCGCACCCGACCACGGCCAGCCGGGTGCCGGACGGGGGCAGGAGGGAGGAGAGCTCGGCCGCGCGCGCCGCGGCCCGGCGCCACACCTCGGGCTGGCTCCGGATCTCGTCGGTCGTTAGCGCGCCTGGTTCCACCGCGGGACCCCCCTTGCTATGGCTGATCGTTTCCGTCGCGAAATACGGAGATTACGCCAAAAATCATCGCACTTCGCGCACGCGTTTCCCAGCGACTAAGATGCTCGACGAGAGCACATGCCGACGACCGACCTCGAACCAGAACAGGAACGCACCGCCTCCGACGGCAGACGTTCCAAGGAGCAGCGGCTGACGGCGATCGTGCAGCAGCTCGCGACCAGGGGCAGTCTCGAGGTGTCCGACCTGGTCCAGCAGCTTCAGGTCTCGGCGGCGACGGTCCGGCGCGACCTCGAGGAGCTGGAGGATCGCCATCTGCTCGAGCGCACCCACGGCGGCGCCGTCCGCCGGGGGGTGACCTACGAGCTGCCATTGCGCTACAAGGCCGCGACCCACCACGAGGAGAAGCTCCGCATCGGCGCCGCGGCGGCGAGCCTGGTCGGCGACGACGCGGTGGTCGGCCTGACCGGGGGCACCACCTGCACGGAGACGGCGCGCGCGCTGGCCGAGCGCTCCCTGACCGTGGTCACCAACGCTCTCAACATCGCCTGGGAGCTGGCCGTCCACCCCGAGGTCAAGCTGGTCGTCGCCGGCGGTGTGGCCCGCTCCCAGTCCTACGAGCTGGTCGGGCCCCTGGCCGAGCAGGCGCTCGCCGCCCTCAACCTCGACCTCGTCTTCCTCGGCGTCGACGGCGTCAGCGTCACCCACGGCCTGACCACCCACAACGAGGCCGAGGCCCACACCAACCGGGTCCTGATCGAGCGCGCCCAGCGCGTGGTCGTCGTCGCCGACCACTGGAAGCTGGGCCAGGTGCGCTTCGCCCAGATCTGCCCGGTCTCCGCCGTGCAGCAGCTGATCACCGATCGCGGCGCCGACCCGGTGGTGGTCGAGGAGCTCCGCGACGCCGGCCTCGAGGTGCAGCTGGTCTGACACCGGGTCAGGCGCCGCCGGCCGCGCCCAGCGATGCCCAGAGGTGGTGCGCGGCATAGCTCCGGTAGGGCCTCCAGGCCTGGGCCCTGCGCTCCAGGGCGCGCGGTTCGGCGGGCAGCCCCAGGCGCTCCGCGGCGCGCCGGATCCCCAGGTCCGTCACCGGCAGCTCGTCGCCCGCTCCCAGACCGCGCATGGCGATGTAGCTCACCGTCCAGGGACCCAGCCCGGGGAGCGCCAGCAGCCGCTCGATCACCGTCGCCGGATCACCCTCGAGATCGAGCTCCCCGCTCGCCATCGCCCCGCCCAGGATCTGCAGCGTGGCGGCTCGCCGGCCGGGCACGCCGAGTTCGCGGAGATCGGCCTCCGCCAGCTCCGCCGGCGTCGGGAAGCGGTGGGTCAGCCCGGGGCTGGGCGGGTCGGGCAGCGGCGACCCGGCGATGCGGACCAGCCTGCCGGTGATGGTCGTCGCCGCCGGCACCGATATCTGCTGGCCCAGGATCGCCCGCACCGCCAGCTGGAACAGGTCGAAGGCGCCCGGTGAGCGCAGCCCCGGCGCCCGCGCCACGAGCGGGGCCAGGTCGGGATCGGCGGCCAGCGCCGCGTCGACCGCGCCGGGATTGGCGCCGAGGTCGAGGAGGCGGGCCATCGGCGCGGCATGTGGCTCGGGATCGCCGCCGCCGGACACGCTGAGCAGGAGCTCGGCCGTCTCCGGCTGAGGCCGGGCCACCAGGAGCCGGGTCGGGCCCTCCCCCACCACCGCCCGCCGGTAGGTGCCGTCGACCACCTCCTCCACGCCGGGGATGCAGCGCGGGCCGAGAAAGCCGAGCAGGTCGGACCAGGACAGCGGCGGCCGGTAGGTAAGCCGCGATCCGGCGGGTGCCGCGGTCACGCCGCCGGACCCACCCCCAGCTCGCGGGTGGCCCGGCAGAGGGCGACGATCGAGCCGGCGTGCTCGATGTCCCCGCCCAGGGCCGCGGCAACCGCTTCGGCGAGCGGGACACGCCGGACGGTGAGGTCCTGCTCGTAGACCTCGGGGCGGCGCTCGACCTCGACCAGCTCGCGGGCGAGGAAGAGGTGCTGGACGTTGGTCACCCAGGCGGAGGGCCTGACCGTGCCCAACGGGGTCCAGTGCCGGGCGGTGAGGCCGGCCTCCTCGACGAGCTCGCGGCGGGCGCAGTCGATCGGCTCCTCGCCCTCCTCGATGGTCCCCGCCGTCACCTCCCAGGAGGTCCTGGCCCAGGCGTGCCGCCACTGGCGGACGAGCACCGTGGTGCCGTCGGCGAAGAAGGGCACGATCAGGGTCGAGCCGGGCGCCTCGACGACGTTGAACTCGGCGGTGGTGCCGTCGGCCCACACGCATTCGTCGAGGCGCAGCCCCAGGTAGGAGCCGCCCAGCCTCCGCGAGGCGGCGACCCGCATCGGCGGGCTGGCGTCGTGCTCGAACCTCATCGCGGCGGCGGCATCACCGCCGCGACGGCGGCCGCGGCGGCGGCGACATGACGCGGGTCGGCGCCGTAGTCCATCGGCGACCTGCGCTCCATGTGCGCCCGCATCGCCTCCAGCAGCTCCGGGTGCTCCTCGATGAACCGAGTGGTCAGCTTGCCCGCCCGGAAGTCGGGGCTCTCCAGGATCGCCCGGTGGTAGGGGATGGTCGTGGCCGGTCCGGCCAGGACGTACTCATCCAGCGCCCGGGCCGCCCTGGCGATGGCCTCGGCGCGGTCGGCGCCGTGCACGATCAGCTTGGCGACCAGGGAGTCGTAGTTGGGCGGAACGTCGGAGCCGGGCCCGAAGCCGGAGTCGACGCGCACGCCGGGCCCGGCCGGGGCCACCCAGCGGCTGATGCGTCGGGGGTTGGGGATGAAGTTGCGGGCGGGATCCTCTGCGTTGATCCGCATCTCGATGGCGTGGCCGGTCCAGGTCATCTGTTCCTGGGTGAAGGACAGCGGGTAGCCGGCGGCGACCCGGATCTGCTCCTTGACCAGGTCCCTGCCCGTGACCAGCTCGGTGATCGGGTGCTCGACCTGGAGGCGGGCGTTGACCTCGAGGAAGTAGAAGTCGCCCTGGCTGAAGATGAACTCGACGGTTCCGGCGTTGACGTAGCTCGCCGCCCTCGCCGCCTCGACGGCCGCGGTACCCATCCGCTCCCTCAGCTCGGGGGTCAGGGCCGGGGAGGGCGTCTCCTCCATGATCTTCTGGTGGCGGCGCTGGATCGAGCACTCGCGCTCGCCGAGGTGGACGACGTTGCCCTGGGTGTCGGCGATGACCTGGAACTCGATATGGCGCGGATGGCGGACGTAGCGCTCGACGTAGACGGTCGGGTCGCCGAAGGCGGAGCCGGCGGCGTTGCGGCAGCTCTCGATGGCGGGGACCAGCTCGGACTCCCTCTCCACCACCTTCATGCCGATCCCGCCACCCCCGCCGGAGGGCTTGACGATCACCGGGAAGCCGATCTCGCGGGCGACCCGGGCCGCCTCCTCCGGATCCTCCAGCGCCCCGCTGCCCGGCGTCACCGGCACGCCTCGGGCCGAGACCAGCGCCCTCGCCTCGAGCTTGGAGCCGAGCGCGCGCATGGCCGAGGCGGGAGGCCCGACGAAGGCCACCCCCGCCGCCTCGCAGGCCTCGGGGAACTCGGGCCGCTCGGAGAGGAAGCCGTAGCCGGGATGGATCGCCTCGGCGCCGACATCGGCGGCGAGCTTCACGATCTTCTCCAGCTGCAGGTAGGACTGGGTCGGCGCGGCGCCGCCGATGTGGTGCGCCTCGTCGGCGTACCGGGCGTGGATGGCGTCTCGATCGGCGTCGGAGTAGACCGCCACCGTGCGGATGCCGAGCTCGCGGCAGGCGCGCATCACCCGGATCGCGATCTCGCCGCGGTTGGCCACCAGCAGCTTGTCGAAGAGACCTCGCCTCATCGCGCGTACTCCTCGATCAGACCGGTGATCTCTTCGTCGGCGTGGGCCGGCTCGGCCATCGCGAACAGCTCGCGGACCGAGGCCAGCAGGGGCAGCGCGGCGCCCGCCTCGTGACCGGCGTCCAGGGCCAGGTCGAGGTCCTTGCGCATCGCCCGGAGCTCGAACATCGGGTTGTCGTGGCTGCGCTCGATATAGCCGCGCCGGCGCGCGCTCAGGTAGGGGACCATCCGCGACAGCAGCCCGAAGGTCGTCTCGGCATCGAGGCCCTCCCGGTCGGCGGCGGCGAGCATCTCCGCGGTGAAGGCGCTGACCGCTCCGAGCATCGCGTTGTTGATCAGCTTCAGCGAGGCGGCCTGGGCCGGCGTGCCCACGTGGCGCGGCTGCCCGAACGCCTCGAGGACGCCGGTCACCCGCTCGAGCACGGCCTCGTCGCCGCCGACGAGGATCATGGCCGAGGCGCTGTCGATGGCGGGGATGCTGCCCACGATCGGCGCCTGGAGGAAATCGGCGCCGGCCTCCCTGACCTGCTGCGCGAGCTGCTCCGGCAGGTGGGGTCCGGCGGTGCTCATATCGACGAGGACCTGGCCCGGTCGGGGCGCCAGCGCCGCGTAGACCTGGCCCACCGCGGTGGCGTCGAAAAGGATGCTGAGGACGACGTCGGCGCCGTCGGCGGCGTCGGCCGGCGATTCGAAGACCTCGCCGGCGCCCACCTCGTCAGCGCGCCGCCGGGTCCGGTTCCAGAGTCGCAGCTCGTGCCCGGCCGCCGCGATCCGGCGCGCGATCGCGGTCCCCATCCTGCCGGTGCCGAGAAGTGTCACCCTCATGCCCGCTGAGGCTAGCAGGCGAGCGGTCAGGAACGGCTTCCCCCATAGAGGAGGCGGACCAGGGCGGTGAGCACCCGGTAGTTGCGGCGCCGGAAGGGCATCATGTGGAGCTCCCGGCGGGGGACCAGGCGGGCGACGAGGAGCGACTGGCGGCGCGTGTACTTGCGGATCCCCTCCGGTCCGTGCCTGACGCCCATGCCCGATTCCTTCCAGCCGCCCATCGGCAGCTCCAGGGCCATGTAGTTGATCAGCGCATCGTTGACGGTGACCACGCCGGCCTCCAGCTGCCGTCCGATGCTCAGGCCCTCGGCGGCGCTGCCGGCGAAGACCGACGCCTGCAGGCCGTAGGAGCTCTCGTTGGCCAGGCGGACCGCCTCCTCGGCGTCGTGGACGCGCATGATCGGAAGGACCGGGCCGAACGTCTCCTCCCGCATGCACCGCATGCTCGGGTCGACGTCGACGAGGACCGTCGGCTCGAAGAAGCGCCCGCCGTCGCGATGCGCCTCGCCGCCGACCAGCACCCGGGCGCCCTGCCCCACCGCATCGCGGACGTGGGCCTCGACCAGGTCGAGCTGGGGAGGGAAGGTCATGGCGCCGACGTCGAACTGGCCGAAGCCCCGCGAGCGGCCCTGACGGAGCGTCCGGAAGCGATCCGCCACCCGCGCCGCGAACTCGTCGTGGATCGAGTCCTGGACGAAGAGCCGCTCGACCGAGATGCAGGTCTGCCCGGTGTTGTGGAGCGCTCCGTACACGGCGACGTTGGCGGCCCGCTCCAGATCGGCACCCTCGAGGACGATCATGGGGTCCTTGCCGCCGAGCTCGAGCGAGACCGGGATCAGGCGCGAGGCGGCGCGCTCGGCGACCCGCCTCCCGGTCCGGGTCGAGCCGGTGAACATCACCGAGTCGACGGTGTCGACCAGGGCGGATCCGGTCTCGCCGTCGCCGGTGATGACCCGGTACGCGCCCTCGGGCACGCCGCACTGGCGCAGCACGTCCTCGGTCAGGAGCGCCGTCAGAGGCGTCTGCTCGGAGGGCTTGAGGATGACCGCGTTCCCCGCGGCAAGGGCCGGGATGGCATCTCCGAAGGAGTTCATCAGGGGGTTGTTCCAGGGCCCGATCACGCCGACGACTCCGACCGGCGCGTAGCGCACGAAGAGGTCCCGCCCGACCACGAAGGGCGAGAGCGAGTGGACGCGCTCCGGTCGCAGGTAGCGCTCGGCGTGGGTGGCCCAGAAGCCGAAGGCGGCCGTGCAGTAGGCCACCTCCACCTCGGCGTCGTCGTGCGTCTTGCCGTTCTCGGCGGCGATCGAGTCGCGCAGCCGGCGGCTGTTGTCGACGAACCAGCGCTGGCATCTCCGCAGCACCGCCGCCCGACCCCGGAAGCCGAGCTCCTGCCAGGCGGGCTGCACCTCGCGGGCGAGCCGTACCGCCTCCGCCACCTCGGCGGCGGTGTGGTTGCGGACGGTGGCGATGACCCTGCCCGTGGCCGGGTCGTCGACGGCGATCACTGGGGACGCGGCATTCTCGGTCATGGGGTCAACTCACCATCAGAGTAGTCGAGGGTGGTGCCCCCGACACCGTCTGTCCACCGTCCGCCACCGGCCTGTAGGTTCCCGCCGTGACAGCTCGTGACCGGCGGCGACGTGCCGCCCCTGCGGATCGTCGACACCGTCACGCAGAACGCGGCGTTCTCGAACGGGGCCAGCCCATCTTCAGGGTGGTCCTGCCGGCCGCGCCACCTCCGCGCGGGCCGTCGGTGGCTCCCACGGCATCGCGCGGCGCGCCCTTCGGCACTGTCTGCCTCTGGTCCGCGCCGAGCCGGTAGGGTCTCCGCCGTGGCAAGACATGAGTTCCGCGTCGGCGGTCTTGCGGTCTGGCGTCGCCGGAAGGAGGTGCTCGATCCCGTGCGCACGGCCGCGTACGAGGCCGGGCGAAACCTGGGTCAGGGCGAGCGCGATCGTGGGACCGGCTCGCAGGGATGGCGGCAACAGGCTGCCGATCCGCGAGCTGCGAGGCCACTTCGCGCCCATGAGCTGCACTCACTGGTGCCGGCGATCGCCGACGCCATGGGCGCCCCAGAGGCTCGCGACTACCCGCTGTTCCAGCCCTCTCTGAGGGACCAGGATCAGCGGCTCCTCTTCAGCGACACAGCCCACCAGGCGGCGATCAAACCCGGGAACGGCCGGGGGGGCCAGCACCGGGACGCCGTGATCGTCGTCGGCCACGACCTCCTCGACGGCCCCAAGGACGTCGCCATCAAGCATGTCGCCCGGACCCTGGCCGGCGTCGGGAAGACCGCCTCGGACCCGGCCCATGCCGCCCAGCTCGCCGGCGACTACGCACGGGGCTATTCGGATGAGGTGCTCCAGCGCTCCCGGAGCCGCGAGATCACCCGATCCAGGCCGGGACCGGAGGTCGGCTCTCGCTGACCGGCGATCCGGGGTTGCGACGGCCCGGCCCGGGGGGAGCGCCGGACCGCCGCGACGTCAGACGGTGTCGAAGACGCGGACCCCCTCATAGGAGGCGGACGCGTTCTCAGCGATCAGGCCGACCTGACCGCTGAGCAGGACCGGTGCGGTCCCGGTGAAGGTTCGCTGCTGGAGCACCGAGCCGTCGAGGCTGAAGGTGAAGGTGGCCCCTTCCTTCCGCACCAGGATGGCGTGCGTCCGACCCGCCTCGAAGCCGGCCGGGAGCGCCGTCGACTGCCAGCCGGCGTCGATGCCCTGGACCACGCCGTCGGTCAGGAACTCGCCGGTCCGGGGATCGATCAGCGCCTGGACCTGATTGAGGTGATCGGAGTAGCAGGCATAGATGCCATACCGAGAGTCACCCGGCCCGCCACCCTGCCAGCTCACCTGGGCGGCGACGGAGTAGGTCTGGTAGTTGGGATTGCTCGCCCGGAACACCTGGCTGGACGTTGAACCCGGGGAGGCGAGAACCCGCGCGCCGCTAGGACCCGGGATCTGCCAGTGCCCGCTCTGAAGCCCGTCCGTCCCATCCCCCTCGGCGGCGTCGCCGAAGGCGCTGCCCCAGCCCCTGACGTAGGGGTCGGGAGTTCCGCTCGAGCCGAGCTCTCCGGCCGGGGCGACGATCGGGACCCCGTCCGCGATCGGGTAGCCGAGCAGCGGCATGCCGTCGGTGTCCCAGTAGAGCCGCTGAGCCCGGATCACGCGTCCGGGGTCGCAGGCGGCCGTGTTGGAGTGGACGAGGAACCAGTCCTCGCCGCTCGGCGAGGTGATGGGCACGAAGGACGCGGGCCCCTCGACCCCGCTGTGCTCGGCGAAGATCGGACCCGTCTTGACCCACGCGGCCGGGTCGAGGAGGTTCTGGCCCTGGTCGGTCAGGAGGCCGACCGAGTAGCTGTCGGTGGCGCAGAAGCTGGCCGAGTAGGAGATGAACGTCCTGCCGCCGTGCTGGAAGCCGACCGGACCCTCGTTGACGTTGAGCCCGATCGTCTCCCAGGGGCGGGTCGGCGCCGAGATGTCCACGCGCGGTCCGCTCAGGTGGAGGGGGTCGCTCATGGGCGCGATGTAGATGTCCTGTTCGGTCCCCGCCGAGGTCGGCCAGCCCGACCAGACCAGGTACATGCCGCCCTGCGTGGTGGTGAAGACGTCAGGGTCGATCGCCCACTCGTCGCTCGCCTCGTGAAGCTCGCCGCTCGGGTAGCCGGTGTCGGCCTCGATGTAGGTGCCGACGGGATCGGAGCCGGTGTCCTCGAGGACGAAGATCCGATGCTGTGAGTTGGAGCCGGCGTCGGCCGCGTAGTAGATGTAGAAGCGGCCGCGGAGATAGTGGATCTCGGGCGCCCAGTCGTCGGCGCAGTTGGGCGCCGGACAACCTGGGATCTTGAAGACGCTGTACTTGGTCGCCGACCCCAGCCCGGTGATGGTGGCCGTCTTCCAGACGCAGAGGTAGCCGCCCTGGCAGCCGTCGGTGCCGGTGAAGTAGTAGTTGCCCTGGTAGCGAATGATGTACGGGTCGTCCGAATGCGCGATCGGGTTGGTGAACGTGTCGGAGGCCGCCGCGGCGCTCACGGGCACCACCGCCGCACCCGCCGGCATCATGACCAGCGCCAGCAGCAGGGACAGACCGATCCCCAACGACGGCAGTCTGCGCATCGCGCAACCTCCCTCCCTCCGCAGTGCCGCCGGGTGCGGCGCCTGGCGCCAGCCTACAACGTTGAAAAGAATCTGACAAGCTCGACCCGGCTCGGCGTGCGGGACTCGACCCGCCGAGTTCTGATCAGGTCCCGGGGGTGGGCGACGCCCCCGAACCCAGCAGCAGGCTGCGCACACCCCAGGTGAACGCCTCCTCCGGCTCCCGGCTCTCCCCCGCCGCGTGGCCGAAGGGATGATGGCTGAGCAGGTCGCCGAGGAGAAGGTGCCAGAGGGTGCGGTAGGTCTGGAGGGCGGCCGCCCGATCCAGGCCGGCGGCACGGAGCAGGGCGAGACAGTGCTCGAACACCGGCTGAGCCGAGTCCGGCACCCATTCCCCCTCGGCGATGATGCTCGCGCCCCATGGGTGTTCGAGCAGGTGACGGCGGAGAGCCTTCCACTGAAGGACCACCTGCTCGAAGACCGGCGCCTCCTCGGCGCGGACCAGCGGAAAACCTGAGGCGAGATCGCCGGCGAGCAGGGTCATCAGCTCGCGCCGGCCGCCGATGTGGCGGTAGAGCGATGCCTGACCCGTGCCTAGCTCGCGGGCGACGCGGCGCAGGTTGAGCCCGGTCAGCCCTTCGGAGTCGGCGACCCGGCGCGCGGCATCGACGATGGCCGGGGTCGTCAGCGGTCGAGGCGGATCCGGTCGTGCTCCCATCTTGCGAACACCGTTCGCAGACAAGTATGCTCGCAACCAGGAATGCGAACGCCGTTCGCATCGAGCTGGAGGATGCCGTGGTTGTGAATGAGCGGCGCTGGCCGCTGGTGCAGGTCGACTACGACGGCCCGCAGACGATGGACGATCACCGGACGCTGGAGCGGAGCGTCGACACCTACCTGGAACGGAGGGAGCCATTCGCGCTGGTGTTCACGTCCCGGCCCGGCGGTCGGGGCGACCCGGCGACGACGAGGGCCCAGGTGAGGTGGCTGGAGGAGGGGCGGGACCGCCTCCGGGGCTGGATCGCCGCCTGGGCGATGGTCGTCGACGCCAAGGAGAAGGCGGCGATGGATCGCGGCCGGGGGGTCGGGATGGTGCGGCGCATGCCCTTCCCCTGCGCATCGTTCGTCGATCCGGCCGAGGCCTTCGACTGGGCGGCGGCGCGGATCGCGGCCCACGTCCGGTCGGCGAGGTGAGAAGGACCGGAGGCTCCTCCACCGCCCTGCTGGGTGCGCTCTCCTGCGTGGTGCTCTCGTACGCGTTGCCTCAGACGATGCTGGTGCCGACCATCGGCGTGCTGCAGCGGGACCTGCACGTCGGAGCCGGCGCCGCGTCCTGGGCCGTGCTGACGGCCACACTCCTGGGAAGCGCGGCGATGACGCCGCTCGTCTGCCAGATCGGCGACCGCTGCGGAAGGCGGCGGACCCTGATCTGGTCCCTGGCCGTGTACCTCGCCTCCTCTCTCGGAGCCGCCGCCGCCCCCGACATCGACGCGCTCATCGCCTTTCGAGCGGTGCAGGGCATCGGCCTGGCGCTGCTCCCGCTCTCCTTCTCCCTCATTCGTAAGGTCATGCCCGCCCGGAGCGCGCCCTTCGGGCTGGCGCTGACCTCGGGGGTGGTCACCGGCAGCGCCGGCCTCGGCCTCCTCGCCGGCGGCCTGATCGTCGACCACCTCTCGTGGCGATGGCTGTTCGGAGTCGGGTCGGCCGTCGTGCTGACGGCCCTCACCCCGACCGTCGCCTTCGTGCCTGAGAGACCCGGCCGGCGCTCGGGCCGGATCGATCTGCCCGGCGCGGTGCTGCTGGCCGCCGGCCTGGTCGCCCTGCTGGTGGGCCTGACCGAGGCGCCGTCCTCGGGCTGGACCTCACCGACGGTCCTCGCCGCCAGCGCCGGCGGCGGGGTCGCCCTGGTCCTGTTCCTCCTCGTCGAGCGGCGGGCGGCGCGACCGATCATCGACCCCCGGCTGCTCATCCACCCTCCCCTCGCGGCGGCCCACGTCGGCGCGCTGGCCCTCGGTGTCAACCAGTTCCTCCTCTACGTCGTCCTCCCCCGCCTGGCCGAGCTGCCGCGATACGTCCTCGGCCGGCCCCACCCGGCGTCGTACGGCTTCGGGGCCACCGTCACCGGCGCCGCCCTGATTCTGCTTCCGGGCACGCTGATCACCCTCCCCTCCAGCTGGAGCGCCTCCCTGCTGGAACGTCGAGGAGTCCGGTTCCCGCTGGTGGTCGGCCTCGGCCTCGCCGGAACCGGGGCGGTCCTGCTCGCGGTGGCCCACTCCGATCCCTGGCAGGTGGCCGGTCTCTACGCGATCAGCAGCCTGGGCTACGGCCTGGCCATGGCGTCCCTGCCGCGTCAGATCAGCATCGGCGCCCCTGCCGACCAGGGCGGCAGCGTCAACGGCGTCAACACCCTCGCCCGCGCCCTGGGCGGAGCGGTGGGCAGCCAGGTCGCGGCCATGATCCTCAGCCGCCAGACGGCGCACGGCACCGGGTTCCCCGTAAGCGGCGCGTTCACGCTGGCCCCGGTCGTGGCCGCGGCGGTGGCGGGGGCCGCGGCCCTCCTCGTTCCCGCGATCGGCGGTCTGGCGCGACGGCGGGTTCTCCCCGACGACGCTCGCCTGCTGATGGCGGCGATGGCCTACCTGCTGGTCAGGGGCGATGCGTCGCCGGAGCTCACCAAGCGGCTGGCGTCCGCGGCGCTCGCCTGCGTCGCGCGAGCGCCGCAGGGCGACCGAATACCGGGTGACCATCACCGGATTAGTCCGGAGGGCGCTCGACCTTGCGGAAGCCAAGGGCCTCACGAACCTCCTCCTCGTCGAGGTAGGTGTGCCGGTCCCCGGTGCGGCGGTAGCGGCTCAGCACGCCCCTTCTGAGCAGGCGGTAGAGCGTGTCGGAACTCACCCCGTGGTCGCGCGCGACGTCCTCGATCGGGCGGAGCGCTCCCATCAACCCCCACTTTACAGCAATTCACCGCCAGTTGACTACTGCTAACTGGAAACGCGGCATTGTCAACTGCAATTTAGCGCGACAGAACCCAAACTAACCCATACATGGAGCGTGATGACGACATGGCCGTGGTCATCGCCCTGGTGGCGGACCTGGCCGATCTCGAGGAGACGATCAGGGGTCGTGCGCTGATCGCAGCGCTGCATCTGTGGAGGCGAGGCCATCCCGGCGCGCGGAGCCTTCACGACCATCTGGTCGCGGCTCTGACCGGCCGCGGTGAGCGGGAGGCGCTCGGGGCGGTGACGGCAATGCGCCGAACCGCGCAGCAGGTGATCGAGGCGGAGTGACGCGGGGGGGGGCGATCAGGTCCTGGG
>DATAXV010000205.1:0-6477 GCA_036272915.1 Candidatus Dormiibacterota bacterium | reverse complement strand
GCCACGGTCAGCGGCGGCACGGCGACGGTGACGGTCACCTGCAAGTACACCGGGAGCTCGCAGTACTGGGCCGTGCCCCAGGGCGTGAGCCAGGCCGCCTTCACGCTCTACGGCGCCGAGGGCGGGGCTGGTGGGGCTACCGAGTCCGGGTTTAGCGGGTCGAACGCGGCAGCGGGAGGCCTCGGTGCCAAGGTCGCGACGACCATGCCGGTCACCGCAGGCACCCTCCTTCAGGTCAACGTCGGACAGGGCGCGTCCGCGGGCTTCGGCGGCGGCGGCAGCGGCAGCGGCCAAGGCGGCAGCGGCGGCGGTGCAAGTGACGTCCGCAGTCCGGCCGACGGCTACTCGTCGGCGGACCGGCTGCTCGTGGCCGGTGGTGGCGGGGGCGGCGGCTTCGGAGGATTCATCAGCACCGACGGCGGCACCGGCGGCAACGCCGGATCCCCGGGCCAGACGGGACAGGCCTATGACACGCTCAACGGCGGCGTTGGCGGCGGGGCGGGTACGGCATCCGGACCCGGGGCCGGGGGGCCGGCTGGGAGCGGGTCCACGGTGACAGAGGCCCCCTTCCCGAGCCCGGGCAGTCCCGGCAGCGGCGCCCAGGGCGGCAACGGCGGGCTCGGTGGTGGTGGTGGTGGCGGCGGCTACTTCGGCGGCGGTGGCGGCGGCTCAGGGGCCTATTCGATGGGTGGCGCCTTCGCCGGCTCCGGCGGCGGTGGTGGCGGGTCCAGCTACGATGGCGGGCTCAGCGGCGCCTCGATCACGGACGGCGTGGCCGCCCCCGATGACGCCCCGAATGGCGAGGTCGTCATCACCTACACCGTTCCCGCAACCACCCTGCAGGTGACCACTGCAAGCCTGCCCGCCGGCCTGATCGGGAGCGCCTACTCGCAGACGCTCGCCGCCACCGGCGGCGACACGATCTACTCCTGGTCGGTGGTCCCGGGCGACGGTTCGCTGCCCGTGGGGCTGAGCCTGAGCTCCTCGGGGGTCATCTCCGGCACCCCGACCGCCCCCGGCGACTACAGCTTCACCGTTCAGGTCTCCGACACCGAGACCCCGGCGGCGGTCGCGACCAAGAGCCTGTCCATCCAGGTCCAGGGACCGCTCTCGGTGACCACCACGGCGCTCCCCGGAGCCGTCGTCGCCTCGGCCTACAGCCAGGGCCTGGCCGCGTCCGGCGGCACCACCCCCTACAGCTGGTCGGTCACCGCCGGATCGCTCCCTGAGGGGCTCAGCCTGAGCCCGTCCGGGACCATGAGCGGCACCCCCGTGCAACCCGGGACCTTCTCCTTCACCGTCCAGGTCACCGACTCCTCGAGCCCGAGCGAGACGGCCACCCAGCAGCTCTCGATCACGGTGGTGGCGGCGCTCGCGATCGACACCGCCAGCCTGCCCGGGGCGACGATCGCCGTCCCCTATGACCAGGCGCTCGCCGCCTCCGGCGGCACCACCCCCTACGCCTGGTCGATCGTGCCCGGCTCGGGGTCCCTGCCGGCGGGCCTCACGCTCAGCGTCTCCGGGGAGATCAGCGGCCAGCCGACCAGCGCGGGGACGTTCACCTTCACCGCTCAGGTCACCGACTCCTCCGAACCCAACCTGTCGGCGACCCAGCCGCTCTCGATCACCGTGGTGGCGCCGCTCGCCGTCGCCACCACCGCCCTCCCCGGGGCGACGGTGGGCACCCCCTACGACGAGACGCTCGCCGCGACCGGTGGCACCTCTCCCTACACCTGGTTGGTGGTCGCCGGCTCGCTCCCGAGCGGCCTGACACTCAGCCTCTCCGGGAACATCGGCGGCACCCCGCAGAGCGCGGGGAGCTCGACCTTCACCGTCCAGGTCACCGACTCCTCGGGGCGGACAGCCACGCAGCAGCTCTCGATCACCGTGCTGTCGCCGCTCGCCGTCGTCACCACCAGCCTGCCCGGGGCGACGATCGGCACCCCCTACAGCCAGAACCTCGCCGCGACCGGCGGCACCACCCCCTACCAGTGGTCGATCGTGCCCGGGTCGGGCACCCTCCCGGCGGGGCTCACCCTCAGCCTCTCCGGAAACATTGGCGGTCAGCCTCAGAGCACGGGGACCTTCTCCTTCACCGTCCAGGTCACCGACTCCTCCGATCCGTCGATGACGGCCACCCAGCAGCTGTCGATCACCGTGGTGGCGCCGCTCGTCGTGGTGACGACCAGCCTGCCCGGGGCCGCGGTCGGCACCCCCTACAGCCAGAACCTCACCGCGACTGGCGGCACCGCCCCCTATGAGTGGTCGGTGGTAGCGGGCGCGCTCCCGACCGGCATGACCCTCAGCCTCTCCGGGAACATCGGCGGCCAGCCGCAGAGCACCGGGACCTTCTCCTTCACGGTCCAGGTCACCGACGCCTCCAACCCCGCCCTGACGGCCACCCAGCAGCTCTCGATCACGGTCGTCGCGCCGCTCACCGTCGTCACCACCAGCCTGCCCGGAGCGACGCAGGGAACGCCTTACAGCCAGAACCTCGCCGCGGCCGGCGGCACAGCCCCCTACGAGTGGTCGGTGGTCGGAGGGTCACTCCCGACCGGCCTGACCCTCAGCCTCTCCGGAAACATCGGGGGCACCCCGCAGAGCACGGGGACCTTCTCCTTCACGGTCCAGGTCACCGACGCCTCCAATCCCACCCTGACGGCGACCCAGCAGCTGTCGATCACCGTCGTCGCGCCGCTCGCCGTCGCGACGACCAGCCTGCCGGGAGCAACGGTCGGCAGCCCCTACAGCCAGACCCTCGCCGCATCCGGCGGGACCGCCCCCTATGAATGGTCGGTGGTCGGCGGTGCGCTCCCGACCGGCCTGACCCTCAGTCTCTCCGGGACCATCGGCGGCCAGCCGCAGAGCACGGGGACCTTCTCCTTCACGGTCAAGGTCACCGACGCCTCCAATCCGGCCCTGACGGCGACCCGGCAGCTCTCGATCGTGGTGGTACCGGCGCCGCTCACGATCACCACGACCAGCCTTCCCGGCGCGGCGCTCGGATCCCCCTACAGCCAGACGCTCGCCGCCTCCGGCGGGACCAAGCCCTACACCTGGTCCTTGCTCAGTGGATCGCTTCCCGTCGGCCTCGGCCTCAACGGCTCGTCGGGGGTCATCTCGGGTACGCCGATCGTCGCCGGGACCTTCGGCTTCAGCGTTCAGGTCACCGACTCATCGACGCCGCAGATGAGCGCCACGCAGGCGCTGTCGATCCAGGTCGGTGGCTGCCAGACGACGGTCACCGGTACCGACTCCAAGCCGCTGGCCATCGGCGCCGGCACCACCTGCCTCCAGGGGGCCACGATCGGCGGACCCGTCACCGTCGCCAAGGGTGCGATCGTCTCCATCGTCGGATCCAAGCTGCAGGGGCCGCTCACCGCCTCGGGCTCGGGCAGCCTGGCCATCTGCAGCTCGACCGTCAGCGGGCCGGTCTCGGTCTCCAACACCACCGGCCCGGTGCTGCTCGGCGGGGGCTCCGGGTGCGCCCCGGACAGCGTCGCCGGACCGATCACCCTCTCCGGCAACTCGGGCGGGGTTCAGGTCTCGGGCGCAACCGTGAACGGACCGGTTAGCGTCACCACCAACACCGGCGGGACGCTGCTCTCGGGCAACCACATCGGCGGCCCGCTGGGCTGCTCCGGCAACGTCCCCGCTCCCACCGACGGCGGGATGCCGAACGTGGTCAGCGGCCCCGCCAGTGGCCAGTGCGCCAAGCTGACCTGATCGCGAGACGTTGACGGGCACCCGGCCTCCGGGCCGGGTGCCCCCCTTTTCGCTCCCCGGCGGGCCCACCGCCGGGCCATCGACCGAGGCCACCATCGGCCGGAGGACCGATGGAACGGCCGCCTCGTCGGGGAGACGATCGAGGCATGGACAAGCTCAAGGGCAGAGTCGCCCTCATCACCGGCGCCTCCATGGGCCTGGGGCGGGCCACGGCCCTCACCTACGCCGCCGAGGGCGCCCGGCTCGGTCTCTGCGCCCGGCACCCCGAGCCGCTGGCTCGCGTCGCCGCGGCGATCCGGGCACTCGGCGCCGAGGTCCTCGCCACACCCGCGGACACCGGCGTCGAGGCCGATCGGGAGCGTCTTCTCGCCGTCACCGAGGACAGGTTCGGCCGGATCGACGTCCTCGTCAACAATGCCTCGACGCTGGGCCCCCTTCCCCTGCCACAGCTGACCGACCTCGACCTGGGCGACCTCCAGGAGGTCCTCCGCGTCAACCTCGAAGGGCCCTTCCAGCTCGCCCAGGGTGTGCTCGCGGGAATGATCGCCCGGGGCTCGTGCGTGATCATCAACGTCAGCTCCGACGCCGCCCTCGAGGCCTACCCCGGCTGGGGCGCGTACTCCGCCGCCAAGGCCGCGCTCGACGCGCTCACCCGGGTCTGGGCCGAGGAGCTCAAGGGCACCGGTGTCGAGGTGGTCAGCTTCGACCCCGGCGACATGGACACTGCCATGCACCGCGCCGCCCTTCCCGACGACGACCCTGGCGCCCTCGCCCGCCCAGAGCAGGTGGCGGAGCGCCTCGTCGACCTCGCCCGGGGACGTGCCGGGGCGGTGAGGGTGACGGAATGAGGGCCCTCGATCGGGCGTCCGCCCTGCCCTCCCTCCCGCCCTCGCTCCGTGCCGACCGTCCCGCCGAGCTCCGAGGCCTCCGCCGCGACGGCGTCCGCCTCATGATCCTCGACCGCTCGCGCGGGACGATCGAGCACGGACGTCTCACCGAGCTCCCCCGTCACCTGGGACGGGGGGACCTGCTCGTCGTCAACACCAGCCGCACCCTGCCCGCCGCCGTCGCCGCCCGCCGCGTCTCCGGAGCGCCGCTGCAGCTGCGCCCGTGCGTGCGCCGCCCCGGCGTCTGGGACGTGCTCGCCGTGGAGGCGGCACCCCCCTTCGGCAACGTGCCCCTCTTCGTCGGCGAGACGCTCCTCGTCGGCGAGGTCGGGGCGACCGTGCTCGGACCGAGGGAGGACATCCCTCTGCTCTGGCGGATCCGCATCGACACCGATGACGACCTGCCGCTGATCCTGAGCCAGGGCGCGCCGATCCGGTACAGCTACGTCGCCGAGCCCCTGCCCCTACGCTTCTCCCAGACCGTCTACGCGAGCCATCCGGGGTCGGCCGAGGCGCCGTCGGCGGGCCGTCCCCTCAGCTGGGAGCTGCTCCGGGCGCTCGCCGCAAACGGCGTCGGCCGGGCCGAGATCGTGCTCCACACCGGCCTCAGCTCGTACCAGGACGACGACTTCGACGCCGAGCACCACCTTTACGAGGAACGCTTCCTGATCGCTCCGGAGACCGTCGCCGCGGTGGCCCGCGCACGCCGCGTCATCGCGGTCGGGACGACCGTGGTCCGAAGCCTGGAGACGGTCGCCACCGGGGCCCACCGGATCGAGACGGCTGACGGGTGGACCACGCTCCGGATCGGGCCGGAGACGGAGCTGCGCGCCGTCGACGGGCTGCTCACCGGCTGGCACGAGCCGCAGGCCAGCCACTTCGACCTCCTCCGCGCCTTCGTCCCCGAGCCGCTCCTCCGCCGTGCCTACCTGGAGGCGATCGGGCACGGCTATCTCTGGCACGAGTTCGGCGACGAGCTCCTGATCCTCTGAGGGATGGGACCGGGTCCCCTACCTTCCGGGGTCGGGTCCGAGCCGGGTCTGGAGGAACTGCTCGAAGGTGATCCGGCCGACGGCGGCGCCCGGGGCGAGGTGGTCACCGCGGCGGAACCCGGCAAGCGCGGCGCCGGGGAGCCGGACCGGGAACACTCGCCGGTGACGGCCGCTGGCGCGCAGATAGGCGTGGGCCAGGTCCTCCGCCGTCCGCATCTCGGGGCCGCCCATGACCGGTACCCGGCCAGCGGGCGCGCCGAGGGCGATCTCGACCAGGCGCGCAGCGACCTCGCTCGCGTCGAGCGGCTGGAAGCTGGTCCGGGCCGGGACCGGCATCACCGGCAGCCGGGCCAGGGTCCTGCAGGCCATCAGGATGAGGTCGTGGAACTGCGTCGTCCGGAGCAGGCTCCAGAGCAGGCCCGACTCCTCGATCGCGCGCTCCGCGGCCAGCTTGGTCCGGTAGTACCCGTAGTCGATGCGATCGACGCCGACGATGGAGATGTAGACGAGGTGGGGCACCCCGGCGCGCTGCGCGGCCCGGATCAGGGTGCCGGTCGCCTCCAGATCGCCCCCGGTGACGCCGGAGGCGCAGTGGACGATGACGCCGGCGCCCGCCACCGCCCGGTCGAGCCCGATCCCCGAGCGCAGATCGACGGCGAACGGCGTCGATCGCGGCGCCGGGCCGACCGCCCCACCGTGACGGCTGAGCACGCGGACCTCATGGCCCCCGTTGTTAACGGCATCGGTGTCTGGCGATGAGGTGGCGGCGTTAAGTGGTGATGGAACGGCAACGTTCGGTGGCGATGGCGATGTGTTGGGGCGGAGTAAGAAGAAGGCCGCGCTGACCGGATAGGTCTGGGCGCGGCCAGGTG
>DATAXV010000204.1:0-5408 GCA_036272915.1 Candidatus Dormiibacterota bacterium | reverse complement strand
GCGCACGTGCAGGAGACGCCAGCGCGCGGTCGGCTCCTTGCTCCCCTGGACGGTGCTGACCGGGAGCGCGTAGCTGTGCCCGTTGACGGCGATGACGAGCTTTCCACCGGGCGCCCCGGCGGCCACCGGCGCCTCGATGTGGCGCGGCAGGAGATGGGCCCTGACTACCGTGTCCGGCCAGATCAGGAGGCTGAGGCTGCGCGAGGCGACGAGCTCGGAGGTCGTGCCCCAGGCGGTCCTCAGAGTCGCCACCACCTGGCCCCTGGAGACGATCGGATCCCAGCGCGGCTGCGAGCCGCTGGCGGCGAGCAGTGACTCGGCGGCGCCGAAGGCGGAGTTCTGGTCGGGCATGCCGAGGACGGCGCCGATGACGAGGGCCGGGGCGCCGCCCTGGACCGGCTCGCTGCCGGCGAAGAGGAAGGCGGCCCCGGAGCCGGGCAGGATCCCGGTCTTGATGCCGACGATCCCGTCCTGGCCGATGGCGGTGTCGAAGTTGGGCAGCGTGCCGATGTCGGGCATGAGCATCGAGGGCTGGCCGACGATGCCGGCCAGGACCGGGTTGGCCATCGCCGCCTCGCCCATCGCGACCATATCGGCCGGAATGCTGACCGACGAGGACGAGATCCCGCTGGCGTCGGCGAAGTGGGTGGACACGAGGTCCAGGCGCTTCGCCTCCGCGTTCATCTCGGCGACGAAGGCCGTCTCCGACCCCGAGACCCAGTCGGCGAGCAGATCGGCGATGTTGTCGCCGGCCGGGATCAGCAGCGCCTGCAGAAGCTGGTACTCGGACAGCTGCTCACCAGCCTGGAGAGGGACGACGTAGTCGCCCTGGCTCTGCTCGTCGAGATAGGTCTGGACGTCGCCGCTGCTGATCGTCAGCGAGGGCCCCTGCGCCCCGATGGTGAGCGGCTTGTCGTGGAGCACGACCAGCGCCGTCATGACCTTGGCCAGGCTGGCCATCGGCTGTGGGGTGACGTTGGCGGTCGCCGCCTCCACGCCCTGTCCCTGAACTCCGATCGCGGCCTCACCCTGAGCCGGCCAGGGCAGCGCCGGCGCGGAGCCGCCCCAGGTGACGGCGGCGGGGTAGATCTGGCTGGCGACCAGGGATGGGAGAGGGCGTGCGTAACTGAGCCCGGCAAGCGCCAGGAAGAGCACCACGAGTACTCCAGCTACCCCCATCGCAACCATTGGCCTCCGGCCCCGCATGACTACGGTGCCAGAATAGCGCCGGAGCCAGGGTTTTCGGCTCCCCGCCTGGCGCGAGCGTGACGTGATCAGACCGGTCGCACCTGGACCTTCAGGCCCCCGCCCTGACGGAAGGTCTCGATCGCGGTCGTGTACTCGTCCAGGGGCAGGCGGTTGGTGATCATCGCCTCGCAGTCGAGGACTCCTCCGACCAGCAGGTCCAGCGCCCTCTCGAAGCTGTGCAGGACGGCCATCGAGCCGACGATGGTGATCTCGTCGTTGTAGACGCGGAATGGCGAGTACCGGGCGGTGGCGCCGGCGCTGGCGACGCCGAACTGCAGGAAGGTGCCGCCGCGGCCGACGCGGGTCAGCCCGTCCTCGATGGCGGCGATCGCGCCGGTGGCGTCGATCACGACGTCCCAGCCCTGGGGCCGGTCGAGCTCGTCCGCCGAGGTGGCGGTGCGGTCGGCGCCGAGCCGGCCGGCGAGCGGCAGGCGGCCGGGGTTCCGATCGACCACGTCGAGACGGCTGGCGCCGGCGTGGCGGGCCAGCTGGGCCAGCATCAGGCCCATGGTGCCGGCCCCGTAGACCAGGTAGCTGCGGGCCAGCCGCAGGTCGAGCATGTCGAATCCCCTGACCGCGCAGGAGAGCGGCTCGACCAGGGTGCCCCAGTGCCGGGGCAGGTCGGCGGGGAGGGGGAAGGCGTTGGCGGCGGGGACGCCGATCAGCTCGGCGCAGGCACCGTTGGTCCGGGCCACGCCGATGCCGTTCCAGTTCTCGCAGAGGTTCCCGCGGCCGGCCCGACAGAAGCGACAGCGGCCGCAGAAGAGGGAGGGGTCGACGGCCACGAAGTCGCCGACCCGGACGTTGGCGACCTCCCGGCCGACGGCGACGACTTCGCCGCAGAACTCGTGGCCCGGGATGATCGGGTAGCGGGTGGGGGCGAAGTCGCCCTCGAGGACATGGAGGTCGGTACCGCAGATGCCGCAGGCCTCGACCCGGACGACGATGTTCTCCGCGTCCGGCGTCGGATCGTCCACGCTCTCCACCGCGACCCGCCCCGGCTCCGAGATCACAACCGCCTTCATCGACCTGCCCTCATGTGTGAGCTGACGTGGATCCCCCTGAGCTTCGCAGCATGGCAGAAGCGGACGAGCCGAGGACATGTTCAGAACCCGGACAGAGAGGTGTCCCGCGCCCGGTCCTCTCGAGTCTGGATGGCGGCTCCCGGATTGTGCGGGACGGTTTGTGCGCACCCGCCCGCTTCGACCCATGGTCAGAGGTCTCCTCGACAAGGCAACCTTTAGCCAGTTGGCGAAATCGTGCGGGTGCGGCCTGCGCAGAGCCCACCGAGCGCGGGTGCCGGCGTCCGTTTACGCTTCAGGCGGATTGCCCCGCGCAACTCCTTGCGCCCGGTGTTGTGGCACCACGGCGGATCTGTCGAGCCCCCGTCAGGCGGCGTGGCCGAGCTCTCCGCGTAGGCCCATCCCGAGGCTCGTCTGGGCTTCCGATACCTTTTGACCTGGACTGCGGCCCAGGGGTGCATGACCTGTACTGCCTACCGCTCGCTCCTGGACCCCGAGGCTGTGGGACGAGACGCGTTCCGTCGGGATTGACGGAGCCGCTCAGCACAATCCACCCATGGCCACTGCCCTCCTTCCGCAGCAACCTTGCGCAAGGAGGTAATCGAATGAGTGAGATACCGCTCGACGCACAGCGGTCCCCGGACGGAAGGTATTGGTGGGACGGTGGGCAATGGCAGCTGGTGGAGGCAGATCCCGCGGCGCTCCCCGGGGCGTTCTCCCGGATGGCCCAGGACATGACCGAGGCCCTCACGTCACCGGCCCCGCAGATGGTTCAACCGCAGTACCAGTACCAGTACCAGCCGGTTCCTCAACCTATGGCGGTGGCCAATCAGGCTCCCGTACAGCAAGTCGTGGTCCAGGTCGCACCGCAGCAGGTGGTGCCGTCGATTCCGAAGAGCAAGGCCGCGGCGATTCTGCTGGCCGTCTTCCTGGGGCCATGGACCTGGGTCTACACATACGAGCGCGACCGGACCCTCTGGTGGATCTCGTTCTTCACTTTTGGCTTCCTGCTGCTGGCTTGGCCGACCAGCATCGTGATGGCCGCAGTCCGGTCGTCCACCTTCTACGACCAATATCCGTACGGGCGCTGAGCGATCCGGCAGGGCCGGTGGGCGCCGACGAAGGTCGGCGCCCACCGGTCGGGCCTGGTGACCAGCTGACTCAGGCGGAGGTGGTGCGCCGCTCCTCGCGCCAGGCGCCGTAGTCCTCCATGATGTCCGCCGCCCAGTCGCGCCGGTCGATCTGCCCCGAGGTGTAGCGGCCCTGGCTGATGCGGAGCTTGCCGAAGACGTCGCGCAGCCGCGTCTCCTCGGAGTGGGTGACGACCTCCTCGACCAGGTGCGGGGGGATGAAGGTCACGCCCTGGCGGGTCCCGAGGACGACATCGCCGGGCATCGCCGTCGCCTGCCCGATCCGGACCGGGACGTTGACGCCGTTGAGCGTCACCTCGGCGATGGCGCTGGGGTCCACGCCGCGGACGAAGAGCGAGATCCCCTCGATCTCCTCGATGCGCAGGGTGTCCCTGGCGCCGCCGTCGATGACCAGCCCGGTGCCGGTCCGCGACCAGACCGCGGTGGAGAGGTTGTCGCCGACGAAGGTGCCGTTCCGGATCTTGCCGAAGAGGTCGACGACAAGGACGTCGCCCGGCTTGAGCTGGTCGATGATCCAGGTGTTCTGCTTGGCGGGGGCCTGGAATCGCTCACCCTCCGCTTCGACCACGGCCTGCAGGTCGGGGCGCAGGGGGACGAAGGACGCCGTGACGGCCCGGCCGACCAGCGTCACATCGGGGTGGATCTGGCGCCAGTTGCCCTCGAACTGGAAGTGGTAGCCGGCCTCGCGGAAGACACCCCATGCCTCCTCGTTGGTGACCGCGCCGACGCGCTCGAGCAGCTCGTCCGGTACCCGAGGCCGGCCGTCCTCGGAGCGGGGGAAGGGGTTGAGAGGGGTGAGGGCACGGACCCGTTCGGGTGTGTTGAAGATCATCGGACGCCTCCCTGTACGGCTGCTCCTGTCACGGATGGGACCCTGGGGCCGGCGCCGGACGCGCTCCGGCCGCCTCCACTATCAAAGACCATCGGAGGCGCCGAGGTGGGAGGGTTGTGCTGGACCCGCCTTCGAGACAGGGGCCCGGCCGAGGATCAGCGGGAGGCGGCGCCGGCGGCCGGCGCGATCCTGGAGACGTAGTCGCCGGCGGGCGTGCGCATGCTCCGCAGCATCCGGTTCCAGCCGTTGATGGAGATGACGACGAGCGTCAGGGCAACGGTCTCGCGCTCGTCGAAGTGGCGGCGGACCTCCTCGTAGACGTCGTCGGGGGCGCTGGTCTCGGCGATCAGCGTCACCGCCTCGCACCAGGCCAGAGCGGCGCGCTCGCGTTCGGTGTAGCCGGGCGATTCGCGCCAGGCGGCGAGGAGGTTGAGGCGTTGCTCGGTCTCGCCGCCGGCCCTGGCGTCCTTGGTGTGCATGTCGAGACAGAAGGCGCAGCCGTTGATCTGCGAGGCCCGGATCCTGACCAGCTCCTGGAGCGCCGGTTCGAGACCGCTGTCGTGCGCCGTGTTGCTCATGTGGAGCAGGGTCTCGTAGGACTCGGGGAGAACCTTGTGATAGCTGATCCGCATGGGGATACCTCCCGTGGAAAAGGGTCAGCCGCCGAGGACCGAGGTGTCCCGGCGACGCAACCCGTCGGCGATCTCGTCGACGCGCGCGGCGATGATCCGGTGCAGGGACGTGCCGAAGGAGACGCGGCGCACACCGAGCTCGCGCAACCGGTCCAGCGACGGCCCGCCAGGGCGGTAGAGGATGTTGACCGGCCCTTCGATCCTCTCGACCAGCGTGGCCACGGTCCGCTCGGACAGGACCCCGACGGCGATGGGGTAGACGCAGTCAGCCCCGGCGTCGAGGTAGGCCCGGCCCCGCCGCACCGTCTCCTCGACCTGCTCCTCGAGGGATAGGCTTCCGTCGAGGAAGGGGTCGACCCTGGCGTTCAGCACCATCGGTCTGCCCAGCCGGCGGCAGGCGGCGACGAGGTCGGCCAGCCGCCGGGCCTGGGTCTCGACCGGGACGCGCCCGCCGCCGCGCTCGTGGTCGGTGTCCTCCAGGTTGCAGCCGCAGACGCCGGTGGCGATGGCCCGCTCGGCGAAC
>DATAXV010000203.1:0-9614 GCA_036272915.1 Candidatus Dormiibacterota bacterium | reverse complement strand
GCCCCGAACATGCCGATGCCGGAGAAGAAGGCGACCCCGACCATGACCGAGAACTGGTTGGAGCGGAACAGGCCGAAGGGCACGACCGGGTTCCGCGCGTAGCGGGTCTCGATGATGACGAAGAGGCCGAGCACGATCCCGCCGCCGATCAGCAGCAGCAGCACCGGGGCCGAGGTCCAGGCGTGGCTGGTGGTGATGGAGAGGCCCAGCAGCACCGGGACGAGACCGCCGGCCAGCGTGATCACGCCGAGGAAGTCGATGTCGCGCCAGTTGGCGCTGGAGCGCACGTAGGGGAGCGCGGCCAGCGTGACCAAGACCGCGACGACGCCGACGGGGACGTTGACGTAGAAGATCCACCGCCAGCCCCAGTGGTCGACGATGTTGCCGCCGAGGGTCGGGCCGATCATCGTGCTGAGGCCGAAGACGCCCCCGAAGAGGCCCTGCATCCGGGTCCGCTGCTCGACCGTGTAGATGTCGGCGAGGACGGTGAAGGCGCTGGCCATGAGGAGGCCGCCGAAGATGCCCTGGAAGCCCCGGAAGGCGATCAGCTCGCCCATGTTCTGGGACAGACCGCAGAGGGCGGAGCCGCTGACGAAGCCGACGATCCCGGCCAGGATGAACGGCTTGCGGCCGAACATGTCTCCGAGCTTCCCGGCGATGGGCACGAAGACGGCGGAGGCGACCAGGTAGGAGGTCGCCACCCAGGCGTAGAGGCTGATGCCGTGGAGGTCGGCGGCGATGCGCGGCAGGGCCGGGCTCACGATGCTCTGGTCGAGCGAGGCCAGGAAGAGCGCGAGCATGACGCCGATGGTCGCGAACGCACGCTGCCGGGTGGAGAGGGACCTCATGAAACCTTGTGCTCCTCGCGTTCCTGCTGATCGATGTTCTGAACCAGGTGCAGGCACGTGTGCCGGACCAGGTCGAGGTCCTGTTGGGAGAAGTCGCCGAGAAGCCTTCCGATCTGCTCGGTGGATTGCCGCCAGAGCCGGTCGACGCGCTGGGCACCCTCCTCGGTCAGGTGGGCCCGGACCGAGCGCCGGTCCTTGGCGTCGGGCACGCGCTCGACGAGATGGTCCTGCTCCAGCGTGTCGACGAAGCTGGTGATCGTCCTGGCGCTGACCCGGATGTAGTCGGCCAGCTCGCCGAGCGGCGTGTCGCCCCGGGTCTTGAGGACCATGAGGATGCCGATCAACGGCTCGCTCAGGCCGGTGACCGAGCTGACCCGCTCCATGTGCTGAGGTATCCGCCTCATCAGCCAGCGCAGGGCGGCGAACACCTCCATCCGCCGCGCCAGGTCGACGCCCACCAGGGGCACGAGCATCTCCCGCGCATGCTGGTCGTAGAGACGGCCGTTCTCATCGACCCCGATCTGAGGGTGGTGGAACTCCTTCATAGTGGTACCCGTAAAGGTTACCTGCTTCCGGTATTTTGCCGCAACGAGGGATTCCACCTGTCCGGAACGCGGCCGGGCCGGGGGTGGCCGGCCCGGCCGCGCCGGGGTTCAGCCGACGCGGGGCTCGAGGTTCCGGAGGCTGGTCGCGATGTCGGTGAAGGGGTCGGCCGAGACGTCCTGCTCGACGATGTACCACTCGCTGCCGGAGGCGGCGGCGGCACCCAGGATCCGGTCCCAGTCGAGGACGCCGGTCCCGACCGGGGCGAAGGAGTGCGCCTCGTCGTCGGCGACGTCCTTGACGTGAATCAAAGGAACCCTCCCGGCCAGCGCCTCGATGCGGGTCGCGGGGTCGATGCCGGCCCGGGCCAGCCAGTAGACGTCGAGCTCGAAGAAGACCTTCTCGGGATCGGTCTCCTGGGCGAGGACGTCGAAGACGTTGGTCCCCTCCAGCGGCTCGAACTCGAACGCGTGGTTGTGGTAGCCGAAGCGGAGGCCCAGCTCGGAGGCGGTCTGCGCGGCCCGGTTGATGGCGTCCGCCACCTCGCGCACGGCGGCCACGGACTGGCGCCGGTCGGGAGGCAGGAAGGCGAGCGCCGCGGCCTGGCAGCCGAGCGCGGCGAGCTCGGTCAGGATCGCCTTGGGATCGGCGAGGTCGTCGAGCGAGACGTGGGCGCTGACCGCCCGGATCCCGTTCTTCTCGAGCAGCGGGCCGACCTCGGCCCGCGTGGCGCCGACGATCTCGGCCGCGCGGTACCCGATCTCGGCGACGCGCTGGATCGTGCCAGGGGTGTCCTGGCTGAGCTGGTCGCGGACGGTGTAGAGCTGCAGAGCGATGCTGGCCATGCCTCTACAGTGCACCGGACCGGCTCCCCCCTGCAGGACCGGTTGGTCCGCCGGAGGAGGCGGCGAGGAGTCCTGCCCGAGGGGTCTGGCGGATGTGTCGTCGAGGGGTGCGCGGAGGCGCGTCCGGCTCTACAATGGCGAACATGTGTTCGAGAATGCTGGACGGTGGGACTCCAGCGACGGGGCCGGATTCGATGCTTCGCGGCGCGGTCGAGGCGTGCGTCCGTGAGGACATGCGTCGCCTCAGCGGCGACGAGCTCGGCGAGCGCGCGCTGGAGCTGCGCAAGGCCATTGACCGGCTCGAGGTGGAGTTCGCCAGGAGCCTGCTCGCATTCCAGCGGCGGCACGGCGGTCCATCCGCCTCGACCCCGGCCAAGCCGTCGGCGGGAGGCGCGGTCAACCGCCCGTTGATCCTGGCCTGAGCAGGGTGGCGCGGCCGGCCGGATCACCTCCGGCGGCCGCGCCCTCGTTCACGCCTGCTCCACCCTGACCAGCGGCAGCAGCTCTCGATAGACGCGCATGTCGGCCTCGCCGGCGACCGGCGCCAGCACCGCCGCCGCCGACACGGCCACCGCCTGCGCCAGCCTCTCCGGCCAGGGCAGGCCGCGGACCAGTCCCAGCGTCAGCGCCGCGACGGCGGCATCCCCGGCGCCGGTGGCGTTCCCCCGCATCACCCGCGGCGGACGCGCGGTCCAGGCGCCCTCCCGGGCGAGCGCGACGAGCCCACGCTCGCCCAGGGAGACGACGGCGGTCTCCGCCCCCGCCGCGCAGAGGCCGCGCAGGCCGGCCACCGGATCGGTGGACGACGTCTCCCCGAACAGCCGGGCCAGTTCGTCGGCGTTGGGCTTGACCATCCGGGGCCGGCCCCGGAGCCCGGCTCGGAGGGCCTCCCCGTCGGCGTCCAGCACCACCGGCCGGCCCCCGTCGCCGGCGATCGCGGCGAGCACGGCGTAGGCGTCCCCGGGCAGCCCGCGGGGGAGGCTGCCGGAGAGGACCACGGCGGACGAGAGCCCGAGCAGGCCGCGGTATCGCTCCAGGAAGGCCTCCCACTCGCCCGGCGTCACCTCCGGTCCGGGCTCGTTGAGCAGGGTGGCCCCGCTCCGCTCGACCAGCGCCAGCGTCCGCCGGGACTCGGCCGCGATGGGGTGGAGGTGATCGGTGAGGGCGGCCGCCTCGAGGTCGCGGCGGATCACCTCTCCGGTCGGGCCTCCGCAGAGGCCGGTCACGGCGGCGTCCTCGCCGAGCAGGCGCAGGACGCGGGCGACGTTGATTCCCTTGCCGCCGGCCCGGCTCGCCACCGCCTCGACGCGGTTCATCTCGTGCCGCGCGACCGCCTCCAGCCGGTAGGTGACGTCCAGTGCCGCGTTGAGCGTCACGGTCAGGATCATCCCGCCGAGCATGATCGATAATTCGGTGCCGATGACCGCCCCGGTTCCGGCCCTCCAAGAGCGGGAGCTCAGCCGGGCGGTGGAGGCCGCCACCGGCGGCCCGATCGGGGATCCCTCGAAGGTGCGCGTGGACGGCCTCCGCACCAGGGGCGCCAGCGGCACCGGTGGGATCTGGCGGTTCAGCGGCGCGGGATGGTCGCTGGTGCTGAAGATCCTCCGCCACTCCGAGCAGGGGTCGGACATGTGGCGTTCGGGCCTGGAGGAGGACCACTGGTACTACTGGCGCCGCGAGGCCCTGGCCTACGGCGCCGGCATGCTCGACGAGGGAGCGGGTGGGCTCCGACCGGCCCGCTGCCACCTCCAGCTCGACCTGGGTCAGGAGATCCACCTCTGGCTCGAGGACGTCGCCGGCCGGCCCGGACACGAGTGGTCGCCGGAGGCGTACGGCGAGGCGGCGCTGCGTCTGGGACGGTTCCAGGGCACGTGGTCGTTCTCCCGGCGCCTGCCGAACGCCCCCTGGCTGGCCCACGACTGGCTGCGCCGGTACACGGAGCACAGGGCGCTCGACTGGGGGGATCGTCGGGCGGACTGGTCGAGCCCTCGGCTGCGGGCGGTGATCGGCGGCGCCGACACCGCCGTCCTGGACCGCCTCTGGGAGCGGCTCGAGACCAACCTCCGGGTGGTCGAGGCGATGCCTCCCACCCTCTGCCATGGCGACCTCCACCCGGACAACCTCTTCGGGGGCGAAGAGGAGACCGTGCTCATCGACTGGGCCTTCGTCGGCGTCGGCCCACTTGGCGAGGACGCGGGCAACCTGGTGCTGGACAGCGTCCTCGACTTCCACCTCCCCGCCGACCGGATCGGGCGGCTGTGGGAGCTGATCTCCGAGGGCTACGCCGAGGGTCTGACCGAGGGCGGCTGGAGTGGAGACCGCCGCCAGGTCGAGCGGGCGATGGCTGCGGCGCTGGCGGCGAAGTACGCGTGGGTGCCCTTCCGGCTGGCCGCGGCGCTGGCCGAAGGGGAGGAGATGATCAACCGGCTGCCCGCGGCCGAGGCGGCGCCGGTGTGGGGGGCCGGCAGCCGGTTCCTGGCCGAGGTCGCCGAGCGCTTCGCCTGAGGGGGGTGCCGCTCGCGCCTCGCGGTGCGGGCGCGAGCGACCCCTCGGGCAGGAGTCGGATCAGGCGGGTTCCTCCTGGGTGAACTCCTTCGGCTCGACCAGCACCAGCCAGTTGCCGCTGATGTCGCGGATGACGGCCTCGGTCCCGTAGGGACGGTCGGCCGGTTCCTGGACGAAGGAGACCCCCTTGGCACGAAGCTCCTCGCACGTCTTGTGGCAGTCGTCGACGCGCAGCCCGAGGCCTCCCATCTGCCCCTTCTCGAGCTGGCGCTCGATGAAGGCGGCGAACTCGGCGTCGAGCGGCGGCCCCGGCTTCATCAGCGTCACCTCGACGTCGGGCTGTCCGGGGAGTCCCACCGTGAGCCACCGGAAGCCCTCGCCCATGGTGACGTCGGTCCGCGCCGTGAACCCGAGGACGTCGACGTAGAAGTCGTGCGCGCGCTGCTGGTCGAGGCAGTAGATCGTGGTCAGTGAGACGTTCGTGATCATGCGGTCACCGTAGGGTGGGTCCCCTCGGCGGCGCTTCTCCCAGAGTGCTCCAAAGAACCGCGGCCCGCCGTCCCCTGCGGATCGAGCACGCCGCGCATGAAGAGCCAGCAGCCGGGGACGTGCGGCCCTCCCCTCGCTGCCCACCTCGTCCGGTACTCGGCGGGGCCGATCCCGACCATCCGGGTGAACTGAGACGAGAACGAGCCAAGGCTCGAGAAGCCGACCGCCATGCACACCTCGGTCACGGTCAGGTTGGCCGTGCGCAGCAGGTCCTGGGCCCGCTCCATGCGCCGGCTGGTGAGGTAGCGCATGGGCGTCTCGCCGTAGGCCGCCTTGAAGATGCGCAGGAAGTGGGCGCGCGACATGGCCGCGACCGACGCCAGCCGGTCGACGTCCAGCTCCGAGGCGAAGTGGAGGTCGATGTGATCGCGCACCCGCCGCAGCCGGGAGAGCGCGCCCGGCGCGGGTGCCGTCGCCGTGGGCACCACACCGCTCATCCTCTCAGGCGAAGGGGAGGCGTGGCATCGCATCGGGCATTGCGCCCAGGCGCCCGGGACCCCTGGCCCGGCGGTGCCGGGGCGTCCATCCCGGGTCCGAGTGGAAATGCCACCCGAACATGCGGCAAACTAACCGCGAGGTGGTCACCGTTCAGGACCCCGCCCACGGTCGGACGTGGCGCGTTCTTTCGATCAGTCTCCTGGCCGTCGTGCTTCTGGCTGCCTGCGGAGCCGCGAAGTCGCAGGCCTCGGCGTCCTCGCACCATCCCATTCCCAGGCCGACGGCCACCCCCGGGTTCGACTGCGCGGCCCTCGCCCACCGCGGCGTCAGCCAGTGCCCGACCAAGGTCCCCTGGGTCAAGGCCTCGATCACCGACGGTACCAACGGCGCCATCTCCGAGGCCGAGGCGCGGAAGTGGGGCGAGGCCGAGCTCCGGACCTGGAGCCTCTACGTCTGGGCCGACCTGCACATGGACGCCGGCCTCCTGACCGCCGGCGTCATCGCCGACGCCAACGCGTCCCAGACCAACATCTACAACCAGGATCTGCAATGGATCCAGGAGGCGGAGCAGGCGCAGGGGACGATCCAGGGCGATGGCGGCGTCCTGCTCTCGATCCGGCTGGTGCCGATCCCCTCCTCGCTGCAGCAGACGATCAGCGCCCATCAGCTCCAGGCCCAGCCCTACGGCTTCGTCCTTCAGAACCGCGGCCCGTCCAACGTCTACATCCAGGAGCCGAACGGTCAGAGGCAGTCGCTGGCCCAGGAGCCGGCCGACGCGGCCTGGTCCAACGTCTGGTGGGGAACGTACAAGGACGACCCGCAGCTGGGCCCGATCTGGTACGCGTCCGGCGAGTACGTGTGCAGCGACGCGCTGGTCGCGCCCACCTGCAGTCAGTAGTGGACGGGTGGGCCCAGGGCGGCACAGAGCGAGTTGCGAGGTAGGGAGAAGTTCTGGTATGAGAGTGGCGCCTGAGATGCTCAGCTCGGTCCGCGTCGCATCCCGTCTGGTCGGTGGAATCGCCATAGCCGTTTTGTTCGCAGCGATGGCCGGGTCGACCGCGTTCGCCGGCGGGTGGGGCAACGGTGGGGGATCGGCCCCTGGCGTCTGCCCCGGCGGCAGCAGCGAGGGTCAGGTGGTCAACACCGGGCACGCCGTCTCGATTCACGCCGGGGCGCGCTTCTCCTGCCCCGAGCCCGGCGGCACCAGCTTCGGCAACCAGCCCAAGGCCGGCTACTCGACCGGGACCGAGGCGCCCAACGGCAGCCCCTGCACCAAGTACCGCTACCAGCCGCTGACCTTCAGCGACGAGGGCGAGACGGCCAAGGCCACCTACACCTTCCCCAGCGGCCAGAGGCAGAACGAGAGCCTCTCCACCTTTCCCAGCGCCGGCATCGACAACTACTGGATCGAGTTCACCCAGGGGGGCAAGGTCCAGAGCGGCGACTGCCTGGTCCCGGGCTCGCTGACCTGGAAGCAGCAGGGGGTCGTCGACGGTGAGTGGACGATCACGCCGGGGACCTCGGTCTTCACCTCCGACCCCAACGTCTGGGCGGGCAACGTGACCGACTTCCTGAACAACAACAGCGGAACCATCGGCTCCATGCCCGACGCGAAGGGCCTGGTCGGGCTGCCGCAGTGCTTCTGGATCAACGACCTGCAGCAGGAGCACGACCGCGAGGTGGTGCTCGACGGATCGTCCGACGCCTCCGGCCGGATGATCCGCTACGTCCTGCTCATCACCGCCCGGCTCGGCCAGGTGCAGTGGGACTTCGGCGACGGGAACACCGATCAGGTGGCGGCGCCCAGCGTCTGCGGCTCGCACGACCAGATCACGGCGCACACCTACCGGACCATCTCCTGGTACAAGCCGAACCACCAGTACGCGATCCACGCCACCGAGCAGTGGACGCTGACGGCCTACCTCCAGTGGTACGCCTCCGACGGATACGGCAGCCGCCAGATCCCGCTCAACGACCCGGTGCAGTACATCACCACGCCGAACATCCCGCTGACCGTCGGCCAGGAGGAGGGCGTCCCCGTCCAGTGACGCGCCGCCCGCCCGGGCGGCTGGGTTAGGCTCGGGTCCATGTCTAGCTCGATCTTCGATCTGGAGGGAGCCTGCGTCCTGGTCACCGGCGGGACCAGCGGCCTCGGCCTCGGCATCGCCAAGGGCCTGGGCGGGCTGGGGGTCCGGCTCCTTGTCGGCAGCCGCGACTCGGAGCGGGTCGCCGAGGCCGTCGGGACCGTGCGCCAGGAGGGTGCCGAGTGCCACGGGGTCACGCTCGACGTGACCAGCCCGGAGTCGGCGGCGGCGGCGGTGCAGGCGGTGGTCGACCGCTACGGCCGGATCGACGGCGTGGTCAGCGCCGCCGGCATCACCAAGCGGGTCCCGACCATGGACATGTCCCCCGAGGACTGGCGGTCGATCGTCGACATCAACCTCACCGGCACGCTCCTGATCGACCAGGCCGCGGGCCGGGTGATGCGAGGCCAGGGCGGCGGAGCGATCGTCAACGTGGCCAGCCTGACCAGCTTCGTCCCCTTCTACGAGGTCGCCGCCTACTCGGCCTCCAAGGCGGCCGTGGCCAGCCTCACGCAGAGCCTGGCCAACGACTGGGCCGAGTTCGGCATCAGGGTCAACGCCATCGCCCCCGGCGTGTTCCCGACCCCGCTCAACCGCGCCCTGATCGAGGGCACGCCGCGCGGGAAGTGGCTGATCGAGCACACGCCGATGGCCCGGTTCGGAGATCCTCGCGACCTGGTCGGCGCGACCGCCTTCCTGCTCGGGCCCGGCGCCGCCTACGTGACCGGCGCGGTGCTGCCCGTGGACGGCGGCTTCCTGACCAGGGGGGTGGGCTGCTGAGCGGGGCTCAGCCCCAGCTCTTCCCGTCCGGCGTGCGCAGGCCGGCGGTGGCCCGGTCCTGGAGCGGGTCGATGCGGGTCGCCCGGAGCATGGGCACGGCCCCGGCATGGCCCTCCAGCACGCCGGCGACCTGGAGGAAGGCGCTGGTCCGCACCAGCATCCGCTCCCGCTCCTGCTCGCAGAGCTGGCGGGGGACGAGCACGTTGGCGAGGCCGTGCTCATCCTCGAGGAGCAGGAAGATGATCCCCTTGGCCGTGGCCGGGCGCTGCCGGCAGACGACCAGCCCGGCGGTGGCGACCACCTGCGGCGGCGACAGCCGGCGCAGGTCCTGCGAGCTCGACACCCCGGCCAGGTCCAGCCATGCGCGCTGGAAGCTCATGGGGTGGTCCTCGGGGGACAGGTTCATGACCTCGTAGTCGGCCGCCATCCGCTCGAAGGCGGTCAGGTCGGGGAGGGAGATCTGGTCCTGCGCGGTGGGCAGGGCCAGGCGCAGCTGGCGCGGCGCGGCGGGTGCCCGGAGCCGGTGGCGGAGGCCCGAGCCGAACAGCCCCAGCTGCCAGAGCAGCTCGCGACGGTTGAGGCCCAGCTCACCGAAGGCCCCGACCCGGATCAGGTTCTCGACCGGCTCGCTGCCCAGGCCGGTCCGGTGGACGAAGTCGAACAGGGATCGGAAGAGCCCGCCCTCCTCGCGGGTCTCCATGATCGCCTCCGCCCCGGCCCCGCCCACCCCGTGCACGTAGCCCAGGCCGATCCGCACCGCGCCGCCCTCGACCGTGCAGAGGGCCGCGCTGACGTTGATGTCGGGGCTGAGGATCTCGACGTCGTGGCGGCGGGCGTCGTTGGTGAAGACGTGAGGGGGATAGAAGCCCATCGGCCAGTTGTTGTAGAGGGCGCAGTAGAACTCGACCGGGTGGTGCTCCTTGAGCCAGGCCGACTGGTAGGCGAGGAGGCCGAAGGCGGCGGCATGGCTCTTGGGGAAGCCGAACGAGGCGAAGCCCTCCAGGTTGCGGAACATGTCCTCG
>DATAXV010000202.1:0-69570 GCA_036272915.1 Candidatus Dormiibacterota bacterium | reverse complement strand
CCCGGCGCGGGTCGAGCGGCGGGGCCAGGTCGGCCACGTCGAGCTCGCCAACCTGCGATTCCTCAACGCCGAGGACAACGCCGCCACCGCCGCCCTGGAGGTGGCCGTGGACCTGGTCCTGCTCGATCCCGAGATCGAGGTCGGGGTGATTCGGGGCGCGGTCGCCGACCATCCCAAGTACGCCGGCCGGCGCGTCTTCAACTCCGGCATCAACCTGACCCACCTCTATCACGGGCAGATCGACTTCGTCGGCTTCTTCATCGCCCGCGAACTGGGTCTGCTCGGCAAGCTCTACCGGGGGCACTGGCTCGGCGACGACTTCGAGGCGGTGGAGGACACCGTGGAGAAGCCCTGGATCGCCGCCGTCGAGTCGCACGCCGTCGGCGGCGGCTGCCAGCTGCTGCTGGTGGTGGACCGCGTGCTGGCCGAGGAGGGCAGCTTCTTCAGCCTGCCCGCCCGCTCCGAGGGCATCATCCCCGGGACCTCCAACCGCCGGCTGACCCGCTTCGTCGGCGACCGCCTGGCCCGTCAGCTGATCATGTTCGGCCGCCGCCTGGAGGCGGGCACCCCCGAGGGCGCGCTGCTCTGCGACGACGTGGTCGAGCCGGGCCGGATGGACGGCGCCATCGAGCGCGACGCCGCCCTGCTCGTCGACTCGGGCACGGTCAGCGCCGCGGCCAACCGCAAGGCGATCCGGATGGGGGAGGAGACCGTCGACGAGTTCCGCCTCTACGAGGCGATGTACTGCCGCGAGCAGGCGCGGTGCCTCGGCGGCCCGGCCCTGATCGGCAACCTGGAGCGCAACTGGCGGGCGCGAGAGCGAAGGCTCTGAGGGGCGGCGCCGCGGGTGGTTCCGAGCCGTGGACGTGGGGATGATCGCTGAGGAGGATGCCGGCCGCGTCGCCGCCTGGAACCGGCTCCTGGCCTATGCGCGCGAGCGCGTGCGGTTCCACCGCGATCGCCTGCCCGAGCGGATCGCCTCGATCGAGGAGATCGCCCGGATTCCCTTCACGACCAAGGAGGACTTCCGCCTCAACTATCCCTTCGGGCTGCTCGCGGTGCCTCCCGAGGAGGTGGTGCGGGTGCACATGTCCAGCGGCACCACCGGCCGGCCGGTGGTGGCCGCCTACACGCGGGGCGACATGGAGGGCTGGGCGGAGCGCATGGCGGCGGTGCTCCGGATGGGCGGCGTCTCCGCCGGCGACGTCGTGCAGAACGCCTACGGCTACGGCCTCTTCACCGGCGGGCTCGGCTTCCACCTCGGAGCCGAGCGGATCGGCGCCATGGTCGTGCCGACCTCGAGCGGGGCCACGGCGCGCCAGGTCACGCTACTCTGCGACCTGGGCGTCACCGTCCTCGCCTGCACGCCCTCCTACGCGCTGGTCCTCGCCGAGGCGGTCGAGCGGGAGGGCCGGCGGGGGAGGCTCCGGCTGCGCTGTGGCTTCTTCGGCGGCGAGCCCTGGGGTGAGGGCATGCGCCGGCAGATCGAGCGGGGACTGGGCCTGGAGCCGTTCGACAGCTACGGGCTGACCGAGCTGGGCGGCCCGGGGGTGGCGGTCGAGTGCGAGCGCCACCTGGGGCTGCACGTGCTGACCGGGGACTTCCACGCCGAGGTGATCGACCCCGAGAGCGGCGACGCGGTGCCGGACGGGGAGGAGGGCGAGCTGGTGCTGACCGGCCTCCGCCAGGAGGCCTGCCCGGTGATCCGGTACCGGACCAGAGACCGGACCGCGCTGCTGCCTGAGCCCTGCCCTTGCGGCAGTTCGCTGCCTCGAATCCGCCGGCCGGCGGGCCGAACCGACGACATGCTCGTCATCCGCGGCGAGAACGTCTTCCCGACCCAGATCGAGGAGGAACTGGCCCACGTCCCCGGGCTGGCGCCGCAGTACCAGCTCGTGATCGACCGCGAGCGGGCGCGGCTGGACACGATCGAGGTCAGGGTCGAAGCCGAGCCGGGGGCGGACCCCGGCCCGCTCGGACCCGCGGCCCAGGCCCGGATCCGGGAGAGCACCGGCCTGCGCGTCGAGGTCACCGTGCTGGCGCCGGGATCGCTGCCCCGCGTCGAGGGCAAGGCCAACCGGGTGGTCGATCGGCGGGAGCTCGGCGGGTAACGTCGCGGTACGCTTGAGCCGCGATGTCGGACTGGTTGGGGATGATCGTGCCCCGGGCGCTGCTGCAGAAGCGGAAGCCGCCGCGGATCAGCCTGGCCACCCCCGACCCCGAGGACGCCGAGCGGATCGAGGAGTTGAAGCAGCGCGGCTCGCGGATGCGGCTGCCCCACCCGGTGCGCTCCTTCCTCAGCTGTCCCAACGAGAAGGCGGCCAACGAGGCGTCCGACGCCCTGCGGCAGGAGGGTCACCGCTGCCGGCTGCGGGCCGAGCAGGACGGCTCCTGGACGGTTATCGCGATCATGCACATGGTCCCCAACAAGGGGGCGATCACCTACCTCCGCGAGGAGATGACGAGGACCGGCAGGTCGGTGGGGGGCAGCTATCTGGGATGGGAGTCGTCGACGGTTCTGTGAGCGGCGTGCTCCGCATCGATCGCCTGGCGGGCATGCCCGGGCTGCGCCACGGCTTCTCCACCCTCGCCGCCGGGCCGATGCAGCGCGGGCCGGACGATCCCCTGCTGACCGGACCGCGCCGCGCCTTCGCCGCCGAGGTGGGCGTCGACCCCGACCGGCTCTGCAGCGTGGGTGCCGTCCACGGGGTCGAGATCGGGCGGGTGGAGGAGCCCTCCGGAGCCGTGCCCGGCGTCGACGGTCTCGTCACCTCCAGGCCCGGACTGCCCCTGTTCGCGATCTTCGCCGACTGCCGGCCGCTACTCCTCTACGACCCCGAGCGCCGGGCGCTGGGGCTGTGTCACGCCGGCTGGCGGGGGGCCGCCGAGGGCATGGCGACGCTGGCGGTGGCGTCGATGCGGCGCGAGTACGGCTGCCGGCCGGAGGATCTGGTCGTCGGCATCGGTCCCGGGATCTGCGGCGCATGCAACGAGGTCGGTCCCGAGGTCGCCGGGCGCTTCCCCGAGGAGGCGGTGACGCCGGGCCGGGGCGACCGACTCCTCCTCGACCTGGATCTGGTCAACCGGCTCCAGCTGGAGGCGGCCGGCGTGGATCCGGACCGCACCTTCAGCCATCCCGCCTGCACGGTGGAGTCCGAGGCGCTGCCCTCCCACCGGGCCCTGCCCGACGGCAGCCGCTTCGCCTGCCTGGTGGCGCTGTCGTGAGACTCCCCGGGCAGGCCGACGTCGCCGCCAACCTGCTCGACGTCCGGCGCCGGATCGAGCGCGCCGGCGGCGATCCCGACGGGCTCCAGATCGTGGCCGTGACCAAGGGGCATCCGGCCTCCGCCTGCGTCGCGGCGCGGAAGGCGGGGCTGGCCGTGGTCGGCGAGAACCGGGTGCAGGAGGCGCTGGCCAAGATGGACGAGGTGCAGGGGGTCGACTGGCACCTCATCGGCCACCTCCAGCGGAACAAGGCGAGACACGCCCCGCGGTTCTCCCTGGTCCAGTCGGTCGACTCGGTCGAGCTGGCCGACGCCATCGCCCGCCACGCCCGCGTCCCCTGCCTGCTCCAGGTCAACATCGCCCGCGAGGCGCAGAAGTTCGGGGTCGCGCCGGAGGCGGCCGAGGAGGTCGCGCTCGCCGTCGCCGAGCGGCTCGAGCTTCGCGGTCTCATGGCCGTGGCGCCCCTGGGCGGGGATCCGGTACCCGGCTTCCGCCAGCTGGCCCTCCTGCGACTGCGCGTCCAGGACCGCCTGGGGACGGCCCTGCCCGTCCTCTCCATGGGCATGAGCGGCGACTTCGAGGCCGCCGTCAGGGAGGGGGCGACGATGCTCCGGCTGGGGACCGTCCTCTTCGGCCGGCGCACCCCGTAGAGCCCGGCGCGGAGAGGAGCGGTCCCGGCCGGTTCAGTCGGCGCCGAGCGTCGCCAGCTCCTCGGATTCGACCGCCCCCAGCAGCAGCGCCAGCTCACCCTCCTCGGCGAGGTCGAGCGGGGCCAGCTCCTTGGTCCGTCCGGCCAGGCGGAAGCGGGCCTCGTTGACGGTGTCGATCACGATCTCGGCGGCGTTGGCCTGGGCCCAGAGCACGCCCTCCAGCGCGTGCCGGGCGAAGCGCCCGGCGAAGAGGCACTCAGGTCGCCGGCGGCCGTCCTGGTCGGGCGCCGACTGCCTGATCACGGCGGCCCGGATCGAGGTGATGCTGGGGGCGACGGCGAACGCCTCCCGCAGCGTGGCCAGCAGGTGGCCGCAGACGACCAGCCGGTAGAACGCGGCCCGCGTGGTCTTGGTGATCCGCTGGATCACCAGCGCACCGGTGTCCGTCCTCCGCGGCATCCGCTCGGGGACGACCTCGATGCCGGGCACGAGCACGGCCAGCCCGAGCACGGAGCCGTCGACGCTGACCGCCGCCGCCGGCGCCTCGTTGTCCTCGAAGGCCTCGGCCAGCGTGCAGAGGACGACGTCCGGGTCGTTGTCGCAGAGCGCCGCCCAGCGGTGGTCGAGCTCGGTCTGGACCCGCTCCCGGTCGGTCCGGTTGCGGCCGTTCAGCTCGTCGACCTCCGACTCGGCGGCGAGATCGGCCGCCAGCCGCGCCCGCGCCCGCTCGGCGCGCTTGAAGATGCCGAGGCCGCGCAGGGCCGTCCTTTGGTGACGCCGGCGGACCGCCCCCCCGTCCACCGGAGCCGGCTCCGGGGCCAGCGGCGGCCCGACCGGCGGCGGGGCGCTCTGGTGGAGGTGGAGGATCGCCTGGAAGGCCGCGTTCAGCTCCTGCGCCTCGGCCATCTGCGCCGCCTGCGCGAGCTGGCGCTGGCGGGCGGCGATCGTGCTCCTCCTCGACCGCAGCCGGCGCCCGGGCCGCCCGCCCAGGCTCTGGTAGAGCGTGATCGGACCGGCTCCGGCCGTCGCGCTTCCGGTATCGCACTCTCAGGACCAGGGGCCGAGGCCTCCCCGGAACTGGCGCGCACGGTGACCGGATCCCGGGGCGGTGGCGTAGGTCATGCCGGCGCGGAGACCGCCGCCGCGCCGTCCAGGGGCGTCGCCTCGGTCCTGACCCCGGGCGGGCCGTACGCGTCGAGGTCGAGGCTCCGGAGCACGGATTCGGTCCGCGAACCGGGGATGGGCGTGTAGAGGCACAGGCTCATCCCCGGCTGGTCGCCGATCTGGTACCAGCTGTACTCCAGCTCGAGGTCGCCGAGGGTGGGGTGGTCGAGATGCTTGAGGCCGGCGGTCCTCCCCCGGACGTCCTGGCGGGCCCAGAGCTCCCGGAACTCGGGGCTGAGCTCGTTCAGCTCGGCCAGCAGCGACTGGAAGGCGGGTTCGTCCAGATGTGGCGCCGCCTCGCTGCGGAACTGGGCGACGCAGCGCTCCACCTCGGCGGACCAGTCGCGGGACAGGCTCCGCCAGTCCGGGCGCATGAGCATCGACCAGAGGATGTTGCGGTGGCCTTCGGGCAGCGCCCCGTAGTCGCCGAAGAGGGCGATCGAGGCGCGATTCCAGGCGAGGACGTCCCATCGGCGGCCGGTGATCCGGGCCGGGAACGGCTTCCGCCGCCGCACACCCGGCCTGCGCCGCGAGGAGGTCGCGCAGCTGGCCGGCGTCGGCCTGACCTGGCACACGTGGCTCGAACAGGGCCGGGAGATCAACGTCTCCACCCAGGTCCTATGCGCCGGTGGCACGCTGGTCTCCGTCCGCTCGGAGCTGGGGAAGAGGCCGGTCCTGATGTCCGCCCTGCAGATGCTGTTCGGCGGTGCCATGCAGCTGGTCCTGGCCGCCGCGCTGGGCGAGCCCGCCCGCTTCCACGCGGCCGCCATCACGCCCGTGCCGTCCTCGCCTTCGCCGTGGTCACGATCAGCGGCCTGGTCGGCTTCACCCTGTTCACCTGGATCGCCCGCCGGGCGGGTCCGGCGATCGCCAACAGCCAGGCCTACATGGCCCCGGTGGTGACGCTGCTGCTGGGCTGGATGGTGCTCCAGGAGCCGCTCGGCGGCCGCACCCTGGTCGCCTCCGGCGTGATCCTGGCCGGGGTCGCCCTGCTCGTCGCCGGACGGCCCCGGCGGCGCCCGGCGGTGGTCCAGGAGCCGATCGAGGAGCGAGAGGCCGCGTGAGCCTTCGCTCCCGGCTCACCCGTGCCCCCCAACCGGTACACTGAGCGCCACGTCGGCAGCGACGGAGACAGGTAGGCCAGCCACAAGCCGCGTACAGAGAGTCCGGGTAGCTGAGATCCGGGCCGGGGTCGGCGGGCCGAGATCACTCCCGAGCCGAGCCCATCATGAGTGCGCGGTACGGTCCGGAGGAGGGCGTCGCCGCGAAGCTGGGTGGTACCGCGGGCTGTATGGCTCGTCCCAGAGATCAAGATCACCTGAAGGACGCGGCGCATGCAGACACAGAGACGAGAAGCTTTCGACGGCGTCGACCCGCGGGCCAAGCTGCCCGACGTCGAGCGCCAGATCCGTGACCGCTGGGAGCGGGAAGGCACGTTCGAGCGGAGCCTGGCCAACCGCGAGGGGGCGCCCCGCTTCGTCTTCTACGAGGGCCCGCCCACGGCCAACGGCAGCCCCGGCGTGCACCACGTGCTCGCCCGGTCGTTCAAGGACCTGATCGCCCGTCACCGGACCATGGCCGGCTACTACGTCGAGCGCAAGGCGGGCTGGGACACCCACGGCCTGCCGGTCGAGCTCGAGATCGAGAAGAAGCTCGGCATCTCCGGCAAGCAGCAGATCGAGGAGCTCGGCGTCGCCGAGTTCAACCGCCTCTGCCGGGAGAGCGTCTTCCAGTACGTCGAGGAATGGCTGGAGATGTCCGGCCGGATGGGCTTCTGGCAGGACTACGACCACGCCTACTGGACGCTGAACTCCGACTACATCCAGTCGGTCTGGTGGGCCCTCAAGCAGATGTGGGACCGGGGCCTGATCTACAGGGGCTTCCGGGTCGCCCCCTACTGCCCCCGCTGCATGACCCCGCTCAGCAGCCACGAGCTGGCCCAGGGCTGGCGGGAGAACACGGTCGACCCCAGCGTCTTCGTGCGCTTCCCGCTGCGCGACGACCCCACCACCAGCCTGCTCGCCTGGACGACCACGCCCTGGACCCTGCCCGGCAACGTCGGCCTGGCCGTGGGCGAGGACATCGACTACGTCAAGGTCTCGCAGGGCGACGAGAACCTGATCCTGGCCGAGAGCCGCCTCGCCGTCCTCGAGGGCGAGTACCAGGTGCTGGAGCGCTTCAGGGGCCGGGCCCTGGTCGGGCTCGACTACCTGCCCCCCTACGAGTACCTGCCGCCCACCGAGCGCGCCTTCTACGTCGTCCCCGCCGACTTCGTCTCCACCGAGGATGGCACCGGCATCGTCCACACCGCCGCCGCCTACGGTGCCGACGACCTGCGCCTGGCCCAGGAGCACGGGCTGCCGATCCGGCACACCGTCGACCTCCGCGGCCGCTTCATCCCCGAGGTCGAGGCCTTCGCCGGCCTCTTCGTCAAGGACGCCGACCCCCTGGTCATCGAGGACCTGCGCAGCCGCGGCCGGCTCTACCGGGCGGAGACGGTGAAGCACACCTACCCGTTCTGCTGGCGCTGTGGGACGCCGCTGATCTACTACGCGCTCGACTCCTGGTACATCCGGACGACCGCGGTCAGGGACCGCCTGGTCGAGAACAACCTGGCCGTCAACTGGGTGCCCGCGCACATCCGCACCGGGCGGATGAACAACTGGCTCGAGAACAACGTCGACTGGGCCATCTCCCGCACGCGGTTCTGGGGCACGCCGTTGCCCTTCTGGACCTGCGCCAAGTGCGGCTCCGAGCGCTGCGTCGCCTCGGCCGCCGAGCTCGGCCTTGACGAGAACGCCGACCTCCACCGGCCGGGGCTCGACGAGGTCACGCTGCCCTGCGCGTGCGGGGGGACCATGAACCGCGTCCCCGACGTCCTCGACGGCTGGTTCGACTCAGGCTCGATGCCCTTCGCCCAGCGCGGCTACCCGCGCCGGGGAAAGGAGGAGTTCGAGCGCAGCTTCCCGGCCGACTTCATCTGCGAGGCGATCGACCAGACCCGCGGCTGGTTCTACTCGCTGCTGGCGATCTCCGCCCTCCTCTTCGACCAGAACGCCTACCGGAACGTGATCTGCCTGGCCACCGTCGTCGACGACAACGGCCGGGAGATGCACAAGTCGCTGGGCAACGTGATCAAGACCGGTCCCGTCTTCGACGAGTACGGCGCCGACGCGATCCGCTGGCTCTTCTACGTCAGCCCGGTGGGGGAGAACTACCGGGTCGGGCCGAAGACGCTGCAGCCGGTGGTGACGCAGTTCCTGCGCATGCTCTGGAACGTCTACTCCTTCTTCTGCGGCTACGCCAACATCGACGGCTTCCGCCCCGGCGAGGAGGAGGAGGTGCCGCTGTCCGAGCGCCCGGTGCTCGACCGCTGGCTGCTCTCCCGGCTGGCGCACGTCGTCGAGTCCGCCAACCGCGGCCTCGAGGGCTACGACGTCAACGGCGCCGCGCGCCCCATCGACGCCTTCGTCGGCGACCTCTCCAACTGGTACGTGCGCCGCTCCCGGCGGCGCTTCTGGAAGTCGGGCGACGACGCCGACAAGCGGTCCGCGTACCAGACGCTGCATCAGACCCTGGTCACCCTGAGCCGGCTGCTGGGTCCGTTCACCCCCTTCATCAGCGACGCCATCCACCGCAACCTCTCGGGCGGCGTCAGCGTCCACCTGGCCGACTACCCGAGGCCCCCGGACGGGGTCAGGGACGAGGTCCTGGAGGCGGAGATGGCGGCGGCCCGGCAGGCGGTCGCCGAGGGCCTCGCCGCTCGCGACCGGGCCCAGGTCCGGGTCCGCCAGCCGCTGCGATCGGTCACGCTCGCCCGCGGCTTCCGGCCTGAGATCGCGGCTATCATCCAGGAGGAGCTGAACGTCAAGGAGGTCCGCCAGGGCGATGGCTTCGAGCTCGACCTCGAGGTCGACAGGGAACTGCGTGAGGAGGGCATGGCCCGTGATGCCGTGCGCCTGATCCAGGACCATCGCAAGGCCAGCCGGCTGCGCATCGAGGATCGCATCGTGCTCTACATCGAGGCCGAGGGCGAATGGCGCTCGGCGATGGAGCGCTTCGGTGACTACGTCGGCGGCGAGACGCTCGCCACCGAGGTCCGCTTCGAGCGGCCCGAGGGCCTGGCCGGGGCCGAGATCAAGGGAGGTGGTCTTTGGATCGGGCTCGAGCGGGCGGGCTGACCGCTGGCCGGGCGCTCTGCGCCATCGTCGCCGTCGCGATCTTCGTCGTCGACCGGGTGACCAAGGCGCTGGTCGGCGCCGACATACCGCTGGGAACGGAGCGCCAGGTGCTGCCCTTCCTGTGGATCGCCAACGCCCAGAACTCGGGGGCGGCCTTCGGCATAGGCCGCAGCGCCACCCTGGTCTTCCTCGCCGCCTCGATCGTGATCGGGGCGGCGATCGTCGTCTATGTCGTCCGCAACCCGCTCGACCCCGCCTTCGGGGCCGTTCTCGGGCTGATCCTGGGTGGCACCGTCGGCAACGGCTACGACCGCCTGCTCCGGGGCGAGGTGACCGACTTCCTCGACGTCCACTGGTGGCCCGTGTTCAACGTCGCCGACTCGGCGGTCTCGGTCGGGGTCGCCCTGCTCGTGGTCGGGTACCTCCTACGGCATCGACACGACAGCTGACGGTGCAGGGTGTCGGAGGTCGCCTCGACCAGGTGCTGGCCGAGTCCGATCCCGAGCTCAGCCGCTCCTCGGCGGCGAGGCTGGCACGCTCCGGCGAGGTGCGGCACAACGGCCGGCCGGCGAAGCCCTCGGAGCAGGTCAAGGAGGGTGACGTGATCGAGTACGCCGTCCCCGACCCGGTCTCCCTGACCCCCTCGGCGGAGGCGATCCCGCTCCGCATCGTCTACCAGGACGACGACCTGGTCGTGGTCGACAAGCCCGCCGGGATGGTCGTGCACCCGGCTCCAGGCCACCACTCCGGAACCATGGTCCACGCCCTCCTCGGTCTGGGCGGGAGCTGGTCGGCGGCCGGTGGCGAGGCCCGCCCCGGGATCGTCCACCGCCTCGATCGAGGCACCTCGGGCCTGATCCTGGCCGCGCGGACCGACGTCGCCCACCGCGACCTCGCCGGACAACTCGCCGACCGCCGCCTCTCCCGCACCTACCTGGCCATCGTCCGCGGCGGAGTCGCCCAGGATGCGGGCATCATCGACGCCCCCATCGCCCGCCATCCCCGGCTGCGGCTGCGCATGGCCGTCGTCGAGGGCGGCCGCAGCGCCAGGACCCGCTTCCGTGTGCTCGAGCGCCGGTCCGGTCATACTCTGCTGCGATGCGACCTGGAGACGGGACGCACCCATCAGATTCGAGTCCACCTGGCTGCGGAGAGGCATCCGGTGGCCGGGGATGACCTCTACGGCCACCGCCGCGGGGGAGACCCCGAACGGCCCATGCTCCACGCCTGGCGGCTCCGTCTGCGGCACCCGAGGACGGGCGAGGAGATGGCCTTCGAGGCTGAGCCGCCCGAGGATTTCCTCCGCTTCTGGTCGAGCCTGGGCGGCACCCGGGACGCCTGGGAGGGTGGATGAGCCGGGCCGGCCGGAGCCTCCTGGTCGTGATCTCGGGCCCGGGCGGGGTCGGCAAGGACACGGTCATCGAGCAGCTGCTCAAGCGCAACCCGCATCTCTGCTACTCGGTCTCCTATACGACCCGGCCCCGGCGCGATTACGAGATCGACGGTGAGCACTACTCCTTCGTCACCCGTGAGGAGTTCGAGCAAATGGCGCAGGCCGACGACTTCCTCGAGCACGCGACCGTCAACGGCAACCTCTACGGGACCTCCGCGGCCCGCGTCGAGGCGGCCCAGCGGGCCGGCTACGACGTGATCCTCAAGATCGACGTGCAGGGCGCCGACCAGGTCCGCCAGCGCCGTCCCGACGGCGTCTACGTCTTCATCGCCCCGCCCACGATGCGCGAGCTGATCCGCCGCCGGATCGAGCGCGGGGTGGAGTCGGAGGAGGAGATCCAGGCCCGGCAGCGGCTGGCCGAGTGGGAGATGTCGTTCGCCGACCGCTACGACCACATCGTCGTCAACGACACGGTGGTCCGGGCGGTGGGCGAGATCGAGTCCCTGCTCGAGGAGGACAGGAGGCTGCTGGTGTGAGCACGCCCGCCGAGGCGGTGCCGGCCGGCCTTCGCGGGCGCCGCGTGGCCGTGCTGGTGGCCGGCGGCATCGCCGCCTACAAGGTCTGCGCCCTGGTCTCCCAGCTGACCCGGGCCGGCTGCACGGTCCGGGTGGCGATGACCGAGGCCGCCGGGCGGTTCGTCGGCGAGGCGACCCTGCGCGGCCTCAGCGGCCACCCGGTCCTGACCGACCTCTGGGCCGCCGGCGGCGCGGCCGAGCCCCACGTCGAGCTCGGCGACTGGGCCGAGGTGGTCCTGGTCGCCCCGGCCACCGCGCACGCGCTGGCCCGCCTCGCCCACGGCCTGGGCGATGACATCGTCGCCGCCACCGTGCTCGCCGCCCGCTCCCCGGTCGTGGTCGCGCCGGCCATGAACGACGCCATGTGGGGGAAGGCGGTGGTGGCCGAGAACGTGGCCACCCTGCGCCGCCGCGGGTTGACGGTGGTCGAGCCGGAGGCGGGGCGGCTGGCCAGCGGCCACGTCGGCTCCGGCCGCCTGCCCGAGGCGGCGGTGCTGCTGGCGGCGATGGATGGCGCCCTCGGCGAATCGGGCGACCTCCGCGGCCGGCGCGTGGTGGTCACGGCGGGGGGGACCCGGGAGGCGATCGACCCGGTCCGCTTCATCTCCAACTACTCCAGCGGCCGGATGGGCTTCGCCCTCGCCGCCGCCGCCGCCGAGCGCGGGGCCGAGGTGGTCCTGATCTCGGCGGCGGCACACCCCGCCCACCCGCGCGTCGAGGTCCGGCCGGTGGAGAGCGCCGAGGACATGCTCGGGGCGCTGCGCGAGGCCGTCCCGGGCGCCGACCTGCTGATGATGGCGGCAGCGGTCGCCGACTACCGGCCGGCCGAGCGCTCGGAGACCAAGATCCGCCGCGAGAACCGCGAGGAGCTGGTGCTCCGCCTGGAGCGCAACCCGGACCTCCTCGCCTCGCTGGCGACCTCGCCGGGCACCGAGAATCTCTTCCGGCTCGGCTTCGCCGCCGAGGGCGAGGATCTGTGGGAGCACACCCGGGAGAAGCTCAGCCGCAAGGGCCTGGACGCGATCCTGGGCAACGACATCCGGCGCGCTGACATCGCCTTCGGCTCGGAGCACAACGCCGGCACCCTGCTCTTCCGCGACGGCTCCCGGGTCGACATCGAGCGGGTGACCAAGCGGGAGATGGCCGACCGCATCCTCGACGCCGTCGTCCCCCGCCTGCCGGCCCGCTGAGCCGTGCTCTGCGCCGAGGTGGCGGTCGAGGCCGCCCGCATGATCGACCACGAGACCTACACCTACCTGGTGCCGGAGGGCATGGACCTGGTCCCCGGGCAGCGGGTCTGGGTTCCCTTTGGGCGCCGCCACGGCGCCGGCTACGTCACCGAGCTCCACACCGACGGCGGCGGCGAGATGGAGCTCAAGGCGATCGAGCACGCCGACACCTCGCCGCTGCTGCTGCCGCACCAGATGGGCCTCGCCCGCGAGGTCTCGGCGCACTACTGGGCGCCGCTGATCGAGTGCCTGCGGGCGATGCTGCCGCCCCGGGTGCGCCGTCCGGGTTCGGGCGGCGCCGGCCCCTCGACCCGGCAGACCCGCCACAGCCAGCTGCTCCAGTACGTCAACCCCTCCGGCCCGCCGGAGCCGGCGCCGCTCCTCACCCCCGATCAGCGGGAGGCCCTGAAGGTCATCGCGGACCGCCGGCGGGTGCTGCTGCACGGGGTCGCCGCCAGCGGCAAGACCGAGGTCTACATGGCCGCCGCCGAGCGCGTCCTGGCCAAGGGCCTCCGGGTGCTGGTGCTGGTCCCCGAGATCTCGCTGACGCCGCAGCTGGTGGAGCGCTTCTCCCGCCGGCTGGGGGTGCCGCTGGCGGTGCTCCACAGCGCCCTGACCGAGCTGGAGCGGGCACAGCAGTGGTGGCGCGTCCGTCGCGGCGAGGTGGATCTCGTCATCGGCAGCCGCTCCGCCGTCTTCGCGCCGGTTCCCCGCCTCGGCCTGATCTGCGTCGACGAGGAGGGCTCCAGCGCCTACAAGCAGGATCGCATCCCCCGCTACGAGACGGGCTGGGTGGCGAGGCGCCTGGCCGAATCGACCGGGGCCCGGCTGGTGCTGGGCTCGGCCACGCCCAGCGTCGAGAGCTACCGGGAGACCGAGACCGGCGCGCTGGCCCTGGCCGAGCTGCCCCACCGGATCCGCGGCGAGGCCGCCGAGATCGAGCTGGTCGACCTTCGCGAGGAGCTCCGCCGGGGCAACCGCCAGCCCCTGTCGGAGACGCTGATCGAGGCGGTCGACGGCGCCCTGAGGCGGGAGGAGCAGGCGATCCTCTTCCTCAACCGGCGGGGCGCCTCGACCTTCATCCTCTGTCGCGACTGCGGCAAGTCCATCCTCTGCCCGGGCTGCTCGGTCTCGCTGGTCCAGCACCCTGAGCTGGGCGGGCTCGCCTGCCACTACTGCGGCTACCTCCAGGCGCAGCCGCCGACCTGCCCCCACTGCGGCTCGGCGCAGCTGCGCGCGCTCGGCATCGGCACGCAGCGCCTGGAGGGGCTGGTCCAGCGGCTCTGGCCGGAGGCGAGGGTGCTGCGGCTGGACCGCGACGCGCTGCGCTCGCCGGAGGCGTACTGGAACATCTTCGAGACCTTCAGCCAGCATCGCGCCGACATCCTGGTCGGGACGCAGCTGGTGGCCAGAGGCCTCGACCTCGAGGACGTGAGCACGGTGGGGGTGGTCGACGCCGACCTGCCGCTGCATTTTCCCGACTACCGGGCGGCGGAGTCGGCGTACGCGCTGGTGGCCCAGGTCGCCGGGCGGGCGGGGCGCAACCGCCGCCCGGCGCGGGTCGTGGTCCAGACCTCGAACCCCGACCACTACAGCCTCCGCGCCGCGCAGCGGGGCGACTACCGGTCCTTCTACGAGCAGGAGTTCCTGTCGCGAACGGTCTTCGAGTTCCCGCCGGCCGTGCAGCTGGCGGTGCTCACCTATGCCAACGACGATGATGGCCGGGCCTCGGCCACCGCCGGCGACGCCGCCGAGCGGCTGGCCAGCGCCATCGTCGCCGAGCGGCTGGAGGGGATCAGGGTGCAGGGACCCTCACCCGCGTTCATGCACCGGCTCCGCGGGGAGTTCCGCTGGCAGGTCACGGTCAAGGGCCGGGACCTGGAGAGGCTCCGGCCGCATCTCCCTCGGGGGAGGGGGTGGTCGTTCGATGTCGACCCCCAGGGCTGAGGGGTGACGCGTCCCGGCATGGCGGTGCGGCCCGCCAGACCGCGCGTACGATGGCGAGCAATGTGGCATTGGCGATGCGGTCGTCGACGGCTCTCGCTTGACGGGTCGCGTGCCGTGGCGTCGGCCGCCGGAGCGGTGGCCCGAATGACGCGGCGCTGACCGGTTGGACCTTCTCATCTCCGGCGGGAACGTCATCGACCCCGGCGCGGGGCTTCGCGACAAGATGGACGTCGCCGTCGACGGGGGTCGCATCACCGCGGTCGAGCCCGGCATCGACCCCGGTCCGGCGGCCGAGGTGGTCGACGCCACCGGGCTGGTCGTGCTTCCCGGCCTGATCGATCTGCACACCCACTCCTACTGGGGGGCGACGTTCTGGGGCATCCGCCCCGACCCCGTCGCCGCCCGCAGTGGCGTCACCACCTGGGTCGACGCCGGGTCCGCAGGCGCCTACAACCTGCCCGGGCTGATCCGGTTCATCGCCGAGCCCTCCGCGATCCGGCTGCGCTGCTTCGTCAACATCTCCTGCGTCGGCCTGACCGCCCGCACCCACGAGGTGGCGATCCCCGAGTACTGCGACGTGGAGGCGCTCATCGCCAGTGTCGAGCGGTACCGGGAGACGGTGGCCGGGGTCAAGGTCCGGATCAGCAGGGAGACCATCGGCGGGCAGGGCGTGCGGCCGCTGGAGCGGGCCGTGGAAGCGGCCGAGCGCCTGGGCCAGCCGGTCATGGTCCACATCGGCCAGGGGCCGCCGGAGCTGGAGGAGGTGCTCGTGCGGCTGCGCCCGGGCGACGTGGTGACCCACTGCTTCACCGGCCGGAGCATGTCCCTGACCGGCAGCGACGGCCGCGTCCGCGAGGCGGTGCTCGCGGCCCGGCAGCGAGGTGTGCTCTTCGACCTGGGCCACGGCAGCGGATCCTTCACCTTCGCCTCCGCCGAGGCCGCCCTGAGCGGAGGCTTCGCCCCCGACGTCGTCTCCAGCGACATCCACCAGCTCTCGGTCGGCGGTCCGGTCTTCGACCTGCCCACCTGCATGAACAAGCTGGTTTCCCTGGGGGCCGACCTGGAGGACGTGATCACGGCCACCACCAGGCGGCCGGCCGAGGTGTTGGGGATGTACCCGGAGATCGGAAGCCTGCGGCCCGGGGCTCGGGCGGACGTGGCCCTGTTCGCGCTGCGCGAGGGGGGGGAGACGCCCACGCTCTACGACGTGACGCTGGAGAGCCGGCCCGCCAGCCGGTGGTTGGAGCCGGTGGCCACCATCGCCGGCGGTCGGCGGCTGACGTCGGTGGAGGACGATCCGCCGCAACCCTGGGTCAAGCGGAGCGGTGACTGGCAGCGCGACCATCTGGCCAACAACCGGCGTCGCTCCAGCGACGAGACGGGGGACGGCGCGCACCGGCGGTGAGAGGCGTCCCGCTGGCGGATCGGCGGACGCCGCGACCGGAAGGTCCGGCCCCATCTGCCCCGGGGGAAGGGCTGGTCCTTTCGACGGACCCCCGGAGCTGACGGGGCCGGAAGCTATCTCTGCCTTTAGGAGACCTTGTTCAGCATCGCCCAGAGCCCGGCAGCGATCCCGAGCACGCAGATGGCGAAGCAGAAAACGGCGACGATCAGCGAGAGGAAGGCCAACGACTCCCGGTCCTGGGTCTGCGCGTTGGCCGGGTCGCTCGGCCGGGGGTCTCCGGCGGTAGGGGCTGCGGCCTCGACGGTGGTACTGCCGCCACCGCCATTGCCACGCGCCTTCTGGTAGCGGTCCAAGCCGACCAGCCCGAAGGAGAAGGCGCCGACGACGACGGCTCCAGTGATCAGGGCGAAGACCAGCACCAGGCCGATCGAGCCCCAGGCGATGAGTGCTGCCAGCTGCGGCGTAGTGGTCATCTCACTCCCCTCAGGCGGTCGGCGCCGAGGCGGCGAGGGCCTCGGTCTGGGGTTCGGGGTCGTTGACGTTGTTGGCGGTGACCGGCTGGCGCTGTGCGGCCCAGTAGATGACGCCGAAGACGGCGGCAGCGATCAGGCCGGTGACGATCACGCCGGGAAGGCCGCCGATGGCCTTGGCGAGCTCGGTCGCCGCGCCCCCGAAGACAGCGGCGACGGGGATCGTGATCAGCCAGGCGAGGCACATCTGGCCGACCACGCCCCAGCGGAGGCCCACGCCCTTGCCGAGGCCGGAGCCCATGACACTGCCCGAGGTGACCTGCGTCGTGGAGACCGCGAAGCCGAAGTGGGCGGCACCGAGGATCACGGCCGAGGAGACCGACTCAGCGGAGAAGCCCTGCTGGCTCGTGATCGAGGTCAGCCGGTGGCCGAGCGTCCGGATCACGCGCCAGCCGCCGATGTAGGTGCCGAGCGCGATCGAGGCGGCGCAGGTGACGATGACCCAGAGGGGCACCCCCGCCTTGGCCGCGATGTTGCCGTTGACGATCAGGGCCAGGGTGATGATGCCCATCGTCTTCTGGCCGTCGTTGGTCCCATGGGCGAGCGAGACCAGCGAGGCGGACACGATCTGGCCGATCCGATAGCCCCTGGCCATGAATTCAGGCCGGGACCGAGCCGTGATGTAGCCGGCGAGGAAGACGGCCAGGGCGGCTGCCGCGCCCGCGATGATCGGCGAGGCGACGGCCGGCACCAGCACCTTGGAGAGGATGCCGTCGTATTTGACGGCCGACCACCCTCCGGTGATGATCGCGGCGCCCACGATGCCGCCGATGATGGCGTGGGACGAGCTCGAGGGGAGCCCGAGCAACCAGGTCAGCAGGTTCCAGGTGATCGCGCCGATCAGCCCGGCGAACACGGCCTCGACGGTGATCTGACCGGTGTTGACGATTCCCTTGGCGATGGTCGTTGCCACCGCCAGGGAAAGGAAGCAGCCGATGAAGTTCAGCGCTCCCGATATACCCACTGCCACGCGGGGCGGCAGCGCCTTGGTCGCGATCGAGGTGGCCATCGCATTGGCTGTGTCATGAAAGCCGTTTGTGAAGTCGAAGGCCAGGGCGAACGCGACCAGGATGACGATGATGATCAGCCCCTCACTCATGGTGGAGAAGCTACGGATCCAAGGTTATAGCAGGGATATGCGCGTCTTAAGGAGGTCATGGGGGGCGCAGGGCGAGTTCAACCGATTCCGGGCCGCCGTCCCGGCGCGTCAGGACGAACGTCCCGATTCGAATTCGGAGGTGGGCGAGGCGGCGGACCTATGGACAGCACCGGCGAAGATGCCTAGGCTTTGCCTGCCCTACCCGGAACCCGGCCGCCCGGCCGGCAAGGAGTGACGATGCCCCTCTTCGGCGGCCAGCAGCAGCAGCACGGTTCGGACCGGCCCTCCTCGGAGGCGCTGGACCGGCTCCTCGCCGGGCCCTTCACCAGCGACCTCTCGGTCGATGAGCTCCTCTGCATCGAGAGCCTCGGCTTCGACGCCCTCGGCCTGGTCCTGGGCAGCTCGATCTATCACATCGGCTGGCAGCGGATCCGGACCAACCGCAACGAGGAGCTGGGCGTCATCAGCAAGGCCATGTACGACGCCCGCCGCCTGGCCATCCACCGCATGGAGACCGAGGCGGTGGCGCTGGACGCCGACGGGATCGTCGGTGTCCGCATGGACATCAACAGCTACAGCTGGGGCGAGGACCTGCTCGAGTTCCTCTTCATCGGCACCGCGGTCCGCGCCCGCGACGCCTCGCAGCGGATCCGGCCCGAGCACGGGATCCCCTTCTCGTCCGACCTCAGCGGTCAGGACTTCTACAAGCTTCGCGTCGCCGGCTTCCGGCCGGTCCGGCTCGTCATCGGCTCCTGCGTCTACCACGTGAGCATGCAGAACGTGGCCCAGTGGTTCCGCCAGCTCACCGGCAGCACCGAGCACGTCCCGCTGACGCAGGGCACCTACGCCGCCCGGGAGCTGGCCATGCGGCGGATGGAGGCGGAGTGCACGCAGTTCGGCGGGGACGGCATCGTCGCCGTCCAGGTCCACGAGAAGAACCACGGGTGGGGAAGCCACGTCATCGAGTTCTTCGCCATCGGCACCGCCGTCTCCCGCGAGCCCGGCGCTCGGCCGGTGACGCCGCCCTCGGTGATCCTGACCGCCGATGGCTGATCCGCTCACCCGCTGCGTGAACTGCGGCGCGCCGGTGCACGTCGGCAGCCAGGCCTGCCGCTACTGCGGCGCCGCCTACCCGGGCGCCGACGCCAAGGCGGGCCCGCCCTCCGAGGTGGCGGAGGCGATCGATCGCATCCGCATCCGGCTCGGGGACCCGTCGGGGCTGCTCGCCTATCTGGCCGAGAGCCTGGGCCGTCTGGGACCGCAGACGGTGCGCAGCCATCGTGGGCTCTTCGGCGGCTCCATCAACCGTCTCGAGCTCAAGCTCGGCCAGATCCACTACGACATCCGCCGGCAGGGATCGGGCTGCGTGGTCAGGCGCCAGGCCGTGGCCAGCGACATGGCGGTGGGTATGGAGGACACGGTGCCGGCCAGCCGCTGGCCGGAGCTGCTGGCGCTGGACGTCGCCCGCGCCGCCGATCAGGGTGGGCTGGGCTGGAGGGCGGTCTCCAGCATCCTCCCCTGAGCGGCCGCGGGCAGGGCCCGACGCGGCCCATCATGTACGGCGTTGTCCCACTACTTCGAGACCCCTGAGCGAGGGGGCCAGCCGCGCACGCTGACGCTGCGCCTCGGCGAGCGGCGCCTGCCCCTGCGCACCGAGACCGGGGTCTTCTCGCGCGACCGCATCGACCCCGGCACCGGGATCCTTCTCGAGGCCATGCCTCCGCCGCCGGAGGCAGGCGACCTCCTCGACCTCGGCTGCGGCTACGGGCCGATCAGCCTGGCCCTGGCCACCGCCTCACCCGAGGCGACGGTCTGGGCGGTCGACGTCAACGAGCTCGCGCTCGAGCTCTGCCGGCGCAACGCGGAGGCGGCCGGCGTCACCAACGTGAGGGTGTGTGCGCCGGACGCGGTGCCGCCCGAGGTGCGGTTCGCCGGCATCTGGTCGAACCCGCCGATCCGGATCGGGAAGGAGCCCCTGCACGTCCTGCTCCTGGACTGGCTGGGGCGGCTGGGGGAGGCGGCGGCGGCGACGCTGGTGGTCCAGCGCCACCTCGGCTCCGACTCGCTTCAGACGTGGCTCGAGGAGTCGGGCTTCCGCACCGAGCGGATCGCCTCGCGCAAGGGATACCGCGTCCTCCGCTGCCACCGCTGAGGCCGATTTCGGGCGTTCACTTTTCGTTCATCCACGGCTCCTACCGTTGTGGCCATGGCGACGGACACGAAGATCCACCCCGATACCGCAACGCTGATGCGGGCCAGTGACCGGCTGCTGTTCGAGCTTGAGGACTGCAACCTGATCGGCCTGCGGCAGCCGCCGCCCGAGCTCCGCCTGCGCTGCATGACCCTGCTCGCCACCACCGTCTCTCGCGAGGAGGTCGCGCACGCGCGCCACGACGATGTCACCTCTCTTCAGGACAGGCTTTTCGCGATGCAGCACGAGCTCATGCGGAGCCGGCGCTCCGCCGAGTTCCGAAACCTGCCCAACGACCACGACTGACCTCTCCCAACCGCCTCAGGGTTCGGTGGACGTGGGCCCGGGTGCTCACGTCCACCCCCCGCGGTTGCAAGATGCAGGGGTGAGAATCCTGCTCGCCGAGGACGACGCCCCGGTCCGGTCCGTCCTCGTCCGCGGCCTCGAGGAGAGCGGCTACATCGTCGATGGGGTTGATCGCGGCGACGACGCACTGCACATGCTCCGCCTCTACGAGTATGCGGCGGCGATCCTCGACTGGCGAATGCCCGGCCTCCCCGGCGACGAGGTGGTCCGGCAGGCGAGAGGCCTCAAGATCTTCACCCCGATCCTGATGCTGACCGCCCGTGACGGGCTCAGCGACAAGGTCCACGGGCTCGACTCCGGCGCCGACGACTACCTGGTCAAGCCGGTCAGCTTCGAGGAGCTCCTGGCCCGCCTCCGCGCCCTGCTGCGTCGGCCCCCGCAGGTCGAGGCGCCGGTCCTCCAGCTCGGTCAGGTCACGCTCGACCCGGCGACCCGTGTGGTCTCCGTCGACGGCGCCGCGATCGACCTGCGCGCCCGTGAGTTCGCCATGCTCGAGCTTCTCATGCGGAGGACGCCGGCGGTGGTCAGCCGCGAGGCGATCGGCCTCCACGCGTGGCCGGACGAGAGCGAGGCGGCCGGCTCCAACACCATCGACGTGCACGCCGCCCGGCTGCGGCGCAAGCTGGCCGGCTCGGGGGTCGACCTGGTCGCGGTCCGGGGGGCCGGCTACCGGCTGGTCGAGCACGGATGAGACAGCGGGCGATGTTCGCCGGGCCCCTGCGGGTGGCCCTTGCGGCGACCGCGTTCGTCGCCCTCGTCTACATCGTCGTCTCCGCCGGCGGGGTTCTGCTCCTCCGGCGCAGCCTGTATGCGCAGGCCGATGCCTACCTGACCCAGGTCCTGCCCGCCTTCGAGCAGTCGACCGCTCCTCCCGATCTGGGGGCGCCGGGCGTGATCGGATTCGTGTGGGTCTGGGAGCTCAGGCCGGACGGCAGCGTCGCTCGCGCGTCTCCGACCGCGCCCGCCCCACCACCCGAGGCCGCCGTCGGCCTGCGCCGCCCGACCACCCTCATGTACTACGGCCGGCCATTTCGGTTCTACAGTCAGCAGGTCGACGGCTACACGTGGGTGATCGGGGGCGAAGTCAGCGAGATCCGCACCCTGTCCATGACCGTCGTCGTCGGAGAGGTCCTGCTCGGGATACCCATCCTCCTCGTCATCTTCGGCGTCGCCCTCTGGAGCGGGTACCGCTCGGCCTACCCGGTCGAGCAGGATCGCAAGCGCCAGCTCGCGTTCACCGCCGACGCCTCTCACGAGCTCCGCACGCCGCTCCAGGTGATCGAGGCGGAGACCTCGCTGGCGTTGCTCAAGGATCGAGAGGCGTCCGCCTACCGCGAGACCATCCAGCGTGTCGCCGAGGAGGGCAAGCGTCTGCGTTCGATCGTCGAGGACCTGCTCTGGCTGGCGCGTTTCCGGGACCAGCCGGCGGTGCCGGAGAGCAAGGCGGTGGACGTCCGGCAGGTCGCCGCCCAAGCCCACGAGCGTTTCGGCGCGGTCGCCCAGCGGCGCGCCCTGACCCTGCAGGTGGAGCCGGTGGGGGAGGGCGATCCGGTGGTCGCCGCCCCGCCCGAGTGGATGATCCGGCTGGCCGGCGTCCTCGTCGACAACGCGTGCCGGTACACACCCGACGGCGGGACCATCCGCGTCGTCGCCGGCCTGCACCAGGGACGGGTGGTCTTCTCGGTCGAGGACAGCGGCCCCGGCATCAGCCCCGAGCAGCAGGCCCGGATCTTCGACCGCTTCTACCGCGCCTCGACGACGCCGGGCGGCGCCGGCCTCGGCCTGAGCATCGCCGACAGCGTGGTCCGGGCGACCGGCGCCCGCTGGCAGGTCGGCAACTCGGTCGGCCTGGGCGGCGCCCACTTCGAGGTCAGCTGGGCACCGCTGCGCAATCCTGGCAGCATCCCCCGGGCCGACGCCACGGTGGAGGGCCTCAGCCACCCGGCGATGTGAGGCGCCCGGCTCGGAGGTCACGTCCAGGGCCGCGCTTGACCGAGGGCGTGCGCGGGTAGAATGACGGGTTCCATGGCGATTCGTGACATCTTGGTCGTCGAGCACCCGGTGCTTCGTCAGAAGGCGAGGCGGGTGCCGCGCGTCGACTCCTCGGTGGTGAGGCTGCTCGACGACCTCAGCGAGACGATGCTCTCCGCGCAGGGTGCCGGGCTGGCCGCGCCCCAGATCGGGGTGAGCCTGCGTGCCTGCGCCGTCCGCGGCGACGAGGGCCAGGTGTACACACTGGTCAACCCCGAGATCATCAAGTCGGAGGGGACCCAGACCGGCTACGAGGCCTGTCTCAGCATCCCCGGCTATGCCGGCGAGGTGGAGCGGGCGGAGACGGTGGTGGTCAAGGGGCTCAACCGCAAGGGGAAGGCGGTTCGCGTCAAAGCCGCGGGCTTCGTCGCCCGGGCCTTCCAGCACGAGCTCGACCACCTGGATGGGGTCCTCTACACCGACCGTCTGACCAGCATCGACACCTACCACAGGGTCGAGGACGAGGTGGCGGTGTCGGATGAGACCGCCGCCAGCGCGGTCTAGCCGAGCCCAGATCCGATGCGCCTCATATTCGTGGGAACCTCGGGCTTCGCCGTACCCAGCCTCCGCGGGCTGGTCGGTGCCGGCCACGATGTGGCCATGGTGGTGACCCAGCCCGACCGGCTGGGCAATCGCGGCCGTCTCACGCCGCCCGCCGTGAAGGTCGCCGCACTGGAGCTGGGCCTGCCCATCCTCCAGCCGGAGCGAATCCGGGCACCGGAGGCGGTCGAGGCGCTGGCCCAGGCCGGCGCCGAGCTGATCGCGCTCGCCGCCTACGGCCAGATCATCCCGCGGTCGGTGCTCGAGCTCACCCCTCGGGGGGTCGTCAACGTGCACGGCTCGGTGCTTCCCCGGTGGCGGGGTGCCGCGCCCGTGGCCCACGCCATACTCGCCGGCGACGAGACCACCGGGGTCACGATCATGCAGATGGACGCGCAGCTCGACCACGGGCCGATCCTGGCCACGGCGTCGACGGCGATCGGACCGCGCGAGACCGCGGCCGAGCTGACCGACCGGCTGGCCGTGATCGGATCCGATCTCCTGGTCGAGACGGTGGCGCGCCTGGATGAGATCGAGCCTCGCGAGCAGGACCACGGGGCGGCGACGCTCGCGCCCAAGCTGAGCCGCGAGGACGGAGAGCTCGACTGGGGCCTGAGCGCCGAAGACATCGACCGGCGGGTGCGCGCCTTCCACCCCTGGCCGGGAGTGACCCTGCCGCTCGAGGGCCGGCGGGTCAAGGTGCTGAGCGGACGGGCCCTCGACGGCGAGGGCGAGCCCGGGGTGGTGCTCCACGCCGGCCGGGATGGTGTCGAGGTCGCCTGCGAGAAGGGTTCGTTCCTCCTCGAGGAGGTGCAGGTGCCGGGTGGCCGGCCGGGACCGGCGCGTTCACTGGTGGGACACCATGCCCAGCAACGGTAAGGGCGTCCGCAAGGACATCGCCGTCAACCGGCGAGCCCGCCATGACTACTTCATCGAGGAGACCTTCGAGGCCGGCATCGAGCTGCTCGGCACCGAGGTCAAGGCGATGCGCGAGGGCAAGGCCAACATCCGCGAGGGCTACGTCCGCGTCGATCGCGGCGAGGCCTGGCTGGAGAACGTCCACATCAGCCAGTACGAGCAGGGCGGGTACGTGAACCACGAGCCCATGCGCCGTCGCCGGCTGCTCCTGCATCGCCGCCAGATCGACCGGATCCAGGGTCAGATCAAGCTCAAGGGTTATACGCTCGTCCCCCTGCGCCTCTTCTTCAGCGGCAACTGGGCGAAGCTCGAGCTCGGGCTGGCCCAGGGTAAGAAGCTCTATGACAAGCGGCAGACGCTGGCCGAGCAGGACGCGCGGCGTCAGATGGAGCGGGCGGTCAAGGAGGGGTAGCCGGCCGCTCGGACTCCGGCGCCCGGCTCAGGGCGGCGGAGAGGCGGGAGGCCTCGGCGATCATCTGCTCCTTGGTGAGCCGTCGCTCCTCGACCCACCAGAGGGCGAGCTCGGTGATCATCCCCGACAGCGCGTGCACCACGACCTCCGGCGTCCCCCTGTGGCCGTCGAGCAGGTGGACGAGCCGGTTGGACAGCTGCAGGTAGAGCGTGCGAAAGGCCGGATCCATCTGCAGCGCCTCGCGGAAGAAGACGCGATACATGTCCGACTCCTGCTCGACGAAGTCGAAGTAGGCGGCCACCGCGGCGGTGCCCGGATCGGGCGCGGAGCGGGCGTCGCGGAGGCGGCGCTCCAGGTCCCGGCCGGCGAGGGCGATCAGCTCCTCGAAGAGCCGGCGCTTGCTGGGGAAGTGCTGGTAGAGCAGGGCCTCGGACACGCCGGCCGCGCTCGCGATCTCTCGCGTGGTTGCATGGTGGTAGCCGCCGGCCCCGAAGACGCGACGGGCCGCCTCGAGGATCGCCTGCCGCCGCTCCGGTGCGGATAGTCGGATGCGCTCGGAGGGATTCGAGGACATGAGTAAGTGCTTACTGAGTATGCGGCTCGGTTGGATGATGTCAAGCCGGGGTAGAATGGCAGGGCTGAAGCGAAAGCACCACTATGGGGGCGTCAGGTCTCGACGGGGTGTGAGCGCTTCGGGATAGCGAGCCGAAGGCGTGGGCGTTACAGCGCAAGGCACATAAATGCCAACACTCGGACCGCTCCCCTCGCTCTCGCTGCCTAAGCGAGTTTGAGGTAAGAGCCCCGGGACTCAGATCCCGGGCGTCGTCTCTCGGCCGAGCCGGCAGGTAGAGAGGTTCGACGTCAAATAAACCGGCTTACCGCCCCGGTGGCGCCTCGGCGCCGGGGCGGGAATGCGATACCGAGGCTGGTCTGAGGGCATCCCGCCAGGAGGAGGCCCAAGGGCGAGATCAAATTCCCGGATACGCTCGTAGAAGTCCCGGGGGACTCCATTTCGGACGCGGGTTCGACTCCCGCCGCCTCCACCAATTCGTCATCGCGGCGAACACCCTCCTCGGGCACCGTGCCCATGCGTTCGAGCGGAGCCGCTCGAAGCTGCGGTTGCGCGACTCTCGGTTCGTCCAATGCCGCAGCACTCCGAGCTGAGCACTCAACGGTCCCGTACTGAACCAATCGAGGATGCGCACCCTCGAACCCGCCATGCCGATGTCACCGCTTTGCCAGGAGGGTCACGCCTGATGACTCTGCACCAGGGGCATGAAGAGCTCGCCGACGATCGACTGGATACGTGCCGGCTTCGGGGGTTTGAGGTCCATGAGCAGGTCGTGGCGCAGCAGGTCGAACGGCATGGCGAGCACGGCCGAGGGGATGCGCTCGAGGTCGATCTCGCCGCGGTCGTGGGCTCGTTGGTAGATGATCCGAACAGGCGGGAGCTGCTGGGCGTCCATGACCTTGTCGCGGGCCTGGGAGGGGGTAAGGCCGGTGTCGGCCAGCAGCCCCGAGAAGGCGGCGGCGGCAGCGATGGCGAAGAAGCCGGCAAGGGCTTCGCCCACGGCCGTCAGTTGGGCGAGCAGGTCGCTGCGCAGAGCGCCGGTGTCGGGGACCGCGACCGGGTTGGCGTTGCGGTGGTGCTCGATCGCGGCGAGCACGAGCTGGTCCTTGTTGGCCCAGCGGCGGTAGAGCACGGGCTCGCTGGTGCGAGCGCGCACGGCGACCGATTCCATCGTCAGGTGGGCGTATCCGACCTCGACCAGCTCGTCCCAGCCGGCGATGAGCAGCGCGGACTCGAGCTGCTCGCCGGACCGACGACGGCGGACGGGTTCGGACGCCTCTGTGATCACCACCCCACCATAGAAAGGCCTACCTTTCTTGGCAAGTGTCCCTACCCTGGTTAGACAGGGATTCCTTTCTTTGAATTGGGGATGAGATGACCGAGACGACGAATACGAAGCTGTCGCCGCAGGTGCGGAACCCGCTGACGGTGCTGATCGTCGGCGCCGGCCCGACCGGGCTGACGCTGGCCTGCGAGCTCGCCCGCAACGGCGTCCCCCTCCGCCTGATCGAGGCCGCCCCCGGCCCGCAGCCCGGCTCGCGCGGCAAGGGCATCCAGCCGCGCACCCTCGAGGTGTTCGACGACCTCGGCATCGTCGATCGCGTGATCGCCAACGGCCGGATGGCGATGCCGATCCGTGGCACCGCTCCCGATGGCAAGGTGACGCTGGTCGCTGCCGAGACGTTCAGGGATCGCCCCGACATCCCTTATGCGGCGAGCCTGATCACGCCCGAATGGCGGATCGAGGAAGCGCTGAGGCTGCGGCTGGCGGAGCTCGGTGGCGCGGTCGAGTTCGGCAGTGCGCTGGGCAGCTTCGAGCAGTCGGACGAGGGCGTTTCGGCGGTGATCGTCAAAGGCGGCGAGGCCGAGACGTTCACCGCGCGCTGGGTGGTCGGCTGCGACGGCGGCCACAGCATCGTCCGCAAGCAGGCCGGCATCGCCTTCCAGGGCGAGACCCGCGAGCAGGTGCGGATGATCGTCGCCGATGTCGAGGTCGACGGCCTTGATCGCGACGCCTGGCACATGTGGCGGCATGAGGATGGCCTCTTCAGCCTCTGCCCGCTGCCCTCGACCAACACCTTCCAATACCAGGCAGTCCTTGAGCCGGGACAGGACCCGGAGCTCAGCCTGGCAAACGTGCAGGCGATCCTCGAGCGGCGGACCGGCCGCACCGACATCCGCCTCCACGAGCCGGAGTGGTCGTCGCTGTGGCACGCCAACATCCGCCTCGTCGACCGCTATCGCGAGGGCTGCGTGTTCCTCGCCGGCGATGCGGCGCATATCCACTCGCCCGCCGGTGGCCAGGGGATGAACACCGGCATCCAGGACGCGCATAACCTCGGCTGGAAGCTCGCGGCGGTCGCGAAGGGCGGCGCCTCGCCGGCGCTGCTCGACAGCTACGAGGCCGAGCGGCGACCGGTCGCCGCCGGCGTGCTCGCGCTCTCGAACGCGCGCCTCGAGCAGACGCTCGAGCAGAAGGGAGTTCCCCCTCGCGGCGATGCGAGCACGATGCAGCTTGGCGTCGGCTATCGCGGCTCAGCCTTGGCCCGCGACGACCGCGACGAGACAGCCCCGCTCCGGGCCGGCGACCGCGCCCCCGATGCGACCAAGCTGACGACGGTGGAAGGCGAACGCCGGCTGTTCGACCTCACGCGCGGCGGGCGCTTCACGTTGCTGAGCTTCGGGGCCATGCCCGGGGTCGAAGCCTCTCCGTCCCACGTCGGGACTCTCCATGTCGTCGGACAACCGACCGGCCCCGACGACATCGCCGACACCGGCGGCCACCTTGCCAGCGCCTATGGCGCGGCCAGCCACACCCTCGTGCTGATCCGTCCCGACGGCTATGTCGCGCTGATCTCGGATGCCGGCGACGTCTCCGCCGTGTCGGACTATCTCGCCGCGGTCGGCTGAGCCGTTGCCCGGGGCTGCCCTACCAGGAGTCCGGGTGCACGTATCGCTCCGGTGCCGGTAGGTGCCGGCACCGGCTGCACCCGATACACCTCCCGCCCGCGCGGGCGGGAGGGTCGCCTTCGCTCATCCGACCTGGTAGTGGCGGAACAGCACGGCGAGCGAGCACCCGGCAGCCGCACCGGCGAACTCAGCCATGTTGCGAAGGAACGTCGCTGGATCGAAGTCCGTGCCGAGTCCATCGATGTACTGACGGTGCTCTCGCAGAGACGCGATGCCGGCTTCGAGTGTCTCTCCGACATCGACGAAGTGCGTGGGCGGCTCGGCGGAGGCGACGTAGACAGCCTTCACACCGGCCCAGCGCTCGCCCAGCTCCGGCCATACCCATGAGTTCGCCGCGTCACGGCAGGCGTCGAGCGTTGCCAGCCCGACCGCTCGATGGTCGGAGTGATTCACCTGCGGGCTCTCTCCCCAGGTGAGGTCGAAGTTCATCGTGAGCACGATCTCCGGGCGCAGGCGGCGGAACGCCGACGCCAGTCTCCTACGCAACTCGAGCCCGGGCTCTATCAGCCCGTCGGCGAGGCCCAGGAACTCGACCTCCCGGACGCCCACGATCGCCGCGCTCGCCCTCTCCTCGGCCTCTCGCAGCGGGCCGACCTCCTCGGGCCGCCGTCCCTCGATGCCGGCCTCCCCGCTGCTCGCGAGCACGTATGCGATTTGCCTTCCCTGCGCGGTCCAGCGGGCGATGGCGCTCGCACAGCCGTACTCCAGGTCGTCGGGATGGGCGACGACAGCGACACCGCGCTGCCAGTCTTCCGGAATCGGTTGCAGAGACATGGCGCACAGGGTACGGCCTGGTGTGGGCGCCGGCGTCCGCCTCGCCCAGCGTCATCCGGCGACGGCGACCTCGACCGCCGGCCGTGGGGTCGTCGCCGGAGGGGCGAAGAGGAGCGGCCACCGGATCGCCCTCGGCTCTTCCAGCCATCCACGACCGGATGGGGGCCGAGGTGGGCAGGAGGGCGCTGCCAAATCACACTCGCAGGGAGCGTCGAGGTCCAGGGTCCCCACTGAACACCAGCCCGGAGCGAAAGCGCCCTCGCCGCGCGATGCCGGCAACCGTCCGGCGGGCCGGTTGACGCTGAGAGGATGAAGGCCATGACGATCACACTGGTCACCGGGGCGAACAGGGGCCTCGGGTATGAGACCGCCCGGCAACTGATCGAGGCCGGCCACATCGTCTACATCGGCTCGCGCTCGAGATCCAACGCGGAGCGCGCGGCCGGGGAATTGCAGGCTCTGGCCCTGGTGATCGACGTCACCGACGATGCCTCGGTGCGGGCCGCCGCCGACCTCGTGGAGGCTGAGCGGGGGAGACTCGACGTCCTGGTCAACAACGCCGGGATCGCCGGCGTCCGCAGGCCCCTGCCCGAAATCACGGCCTCGGACGCGGCGACCGTGTTCGACACCAATGTGGTCGGTATCGTCCGCGTCATGCACGCGTTCCTGCCCCTGCTGCGGCGGAGCGAACGGGGTGTCGTGGTGAACGTGGGGAGCGGGCTGGGCTCCTTCGCCCATGTCCACGATCCGGCTCGGATCGAGTTCACCGCGGGCAACCTCGCCTACAACGCCTCGAAGGCGGCGGTATCGATGCTGACCGTGCAGTACGCGAGGGCCTTCCCGGATCTGCGGATCAACGTGGTCGACCCCGGCTACACGGCCACCGATCTCAATGGCTTCCGAGGCACGCAGTCCGTGGTCGAGGGCGCCGCCCCGATCGTGAGCGCCGCGCTGCTGACAGGAGACGGACCCACGGGCGCGTTCCTCGATGCCGCCGGCGACGTCCCCTGGTGACGTGACCCGGACCCGCGAGATCCCCGTCGAAGCGGGATTCACCATGTTCAGCGGCGCCCGAGAGACGCCGTTGAACCTCGTCTGCGAGTCGCGGCGATGATGGTGGAGCCGGTCCGCCGCGGCACGGGCGCAGCGGCCAGCGCCACCGGCGTGCTGGTCCTGCCCGGTGCCCGGCTCGCCTACCAGGTGGCCGGCGACGGTCCGGCCCTCGTGTTCGTCCACGGGTTCGGGCTGGACATGCGCATGTGGGACCCGCAGGCGGACCTGCTGGCGCGGCGCTTCCGCGTGGTGCGCTTCGACTGCCGCGGCTTCGGCGCCTCCGGGCCGTTCGACCCGGCGGTCCCTTACACCCACGCCGGTGACCTGGTCGAGCTGCTGGGTCATCTGGCCATCGGGAAAGCGGTGCTGGCCGGGCTGTCGTTCGGCGGCGGGGTGGTGATGGAGGCAGCCCTGGCCACCCCGCAGCTGGTGCGGGGTCTGGCGCTGCTGGACGCCGTGCTCGACGGCGTCCCCTGGGACCCCGCGTCGGCCACGGCACTCAGGGACACCACCCAGCAGGCTCGTGATCACGGGCTGCTGGCGGGCCGCGCGGCGTGGCTGGCCCACCCGCTGTTCGCCGCCGCCCGACGGCGGCCGGAGGTGGCCGGCCCCCTGGCGGACATGGTCGCCGGCTATCCGGGACAGCACTGGATCGGTCACGACCCCCATCAGCCGTCCGAGCCGCGGCCCTTCGATGCGCTGGAACGGATCGCCGTTCCGACCCTGGTTGCGGTGGGCGAGCACGACGTGCCGGGTTTCCAGGAGATGGCCGCGGTGCTCGCCCGCCGGATCCCGGGTGCGCGGCACCACGTCGTCGCCGAGGCGGGCCATATGGTCAACATGGAGCGGCCTGCCGCCGTGAACGAGCTGATCACCCGGTTCATGGATGTGCTGCCCTCGGCGTCCGTGCGCTCCGAGCGGGAGGGATAGGGCGATGGAGCCAGTGAGGGTGGCGGCGGTGCAGGCGGCCCCCCCTGTTCCTCGGCCGCGAGGCGACGATCGCCCGGGTGGCCGGGCTCGGCGAGGAGGCTGCCGCCGAGGGCGCGGCTGGTGGCCTGCCCCGAGGCGTTCGTCCCCGGCTATCCCGATTGGGTGTGGCGGACCCGGCCCTGGGATACCACCTCGAACGCCCCGTACTGTCGCCTGCTCGACCAGGCGGTGGTGGTGGGGCCGCGACGGCCACCGACACACTCGCCGAGACCGCACACCGGCTTGGTGTCCGGTGAGTGGGCGGGAGCCGGCCGGCGCGACCCTGTACAACACGCCGCTGTACTTCGCTCCCGACGGGACGCTGGCCGGTCGGCAGCGCAAGCTCATGCCGACAGGCGGCGAGCGGGTGGTCTGGGCTCGGGCGACGGGTCGACGCTCGACGTGATCGACACCGGCTCCGGCCGGCTGGGCGGGCTTATCTGCTGAGAGAACTACATGCCGCTCGCCCGCGTCGCCCTCTACGGCCGCAGCGTCGACATCCACCCGGCCCCGACCTGGGACAACTCGGACGTCTGGGTGGCGACCCTTCGGCACATCGCCAGGGAGGGCCGGAGCCACGTCGTCGGGATCACCGCCTGCATCCGGGCCGCCGACCTCCCCGAGGGCCTGCCCGGCCGCCACTGCAGCCGCGGCGACGTGCTGCGCCTCATCGCGGACTGCACACCGAGAGCCGCCGTCGCGTTCACCCGCGACGATGACGCCAGCCCCGGGCGGCAGGCGCTCTGACTCGACGAATGCCCGCCTGGGCGTGGCCGGCGGCTCAGGCGGGTGGCCCGCTGCCCAGCGTGACCCTGCTCGTGTGGCGGCCCCCACGGTCCAGCCAGTAGACGGTCACGACCTGCCCCGGCCGGGTGTGGAGCAGCGCCGCGCCGAGCGTGTCCACGGAGGTGACGGTCCGGCCGTCCACGGCGACGATGAGGGCGTGCTCCGGGATCCCGGCCGAGGCCGCGGCCGAGCCCTGGGTGAAGCTGACGATGAGTGCTCCCGATGTCGTCTTCAGGCCGAGCGAGTGCGCCATTGATGTGGTGGGGTCCTGGACCTGGACGCCGAGATAGCCGATCTCGCCGATGATCACGTCGGCGCTGCCCTCGCGGGAGTGGATCTGGTCCGCGATCGGCACCGCCTTGCCCATGGGGACGGCGAAGCCCACGGTCGTGTTCGGCTGGGGCCCCGACTCTCCGGCGGTGATCATGCCCACCACCTGCCCGGCGGCGTTGACCAGGGCGCCGCCGGAGTCGCCCGCCTGGATGGGGGCGTTGCTCTGGATCATGTTGGTCAGGTGTTCCAGCGTGCCGGTCTCGGTCTGGGCGCCGACGCTGCGGTTGAGCCCGGTGATCCGCCCCTCGCTCACCGACGGTGGTCCGCCCCGGCCGCCGGCGTTGCCCAGAGCGACGACCGACTCGCCCACCTTGAGGGTGGAGGTGTCGGCGAGAGTGGCGGAGGGAAGGCCGGAGAGCCCATCGACGTGGATGAGGGCGACGTCGGCCGACGGGTCGATGCCGATCACGCTGGCGGGGTGACCGACACCCTTGCCGTTCAGATAGACCTTGATCGTGCTGGCCTCGTCGACCACGTGGTTGTTGGTCAGGACGTCGCCGTCGGAGGTGACGATGATCCCGGTTCCGGCACCCTCCGCCGCGACCTGTCCGTTACCCCCGGTGATCTCGACGCCGATGTCGACCAGGACCGGATCGAGGCTGGCCGCGACACCCTTGCTGTCCGCCCTCCCGCCGGCCGCCACCGACTGGGGCACGAGCTGGATCGTGTCGCTCCGGTGTGGCGGCGGTGGGACGAACCCCCGCTGCTCCAGCAGCCAGTAGCAGCCGACGGCCGCACTGAGGACGACCACGGCGGCGACGACCGCGGCGAGCGTGACGATCAGCGGCTGCCCTCGCCCGCCTCCTCCCGACGGTCCCCTGGGCGCGATGGGGGGGACCGGGCGAGGGTGGTGCCACTGGTCCGACGGGGGTGGGGGGCCCTGCCAACCTCCGGGACCGGTGTCACCCACGCCCGTGACTCCCGATGCATCGTCGTCCTTCTGCCCCATGTCTCATCTCGGCATCCCTGCGCCAGTCAGCTACGCCACAACGGCACGTGACGGCGAGGGACGAGGCACAGTCGGATCGTTCGCCGCGCCGACTGGCATGGCTCAACCTCCGGGCTTGCCCGGTGCCGCCGGCTCGATGTCCGGGTGCCCCGGGGCCAGGCCGGCGTGCTCGATCCTGCACGACATGCCGGCGCCCGACGCCCGGATGCACGGGGCCACATCCGGCCCCGATCGGCATCGACACCCCGCTGTCTGAGCAGGTCATGCCGACGGTCGCGCGCGCTCACGCCGGAGCGGCTCACCACTTCAGCATCGCACGCGCGGCCGTCCCCCCCGTGTGTCACCGCGAACATGACCTCTGCGAATCAGTCAGGGGGTTGCGGCCGCCGATGGGGGTCATGTCCGATCGGGGACGACGCGTCAGCGGTAGGCCCTGGCCTGCAGCTCGTAGAGCTCGGCGTATAGGCCGCCCGCTCGAACAAGCTCCGCATGGCTGCCCAGCTCCGCGACCTGGCCGTCGTCAAGCACGACGATGAGGTCCGCCATGCGCACGGTGGAGAACCGGTGCGACACGAGTAGGGTGACGGTGCCCGACGCTGAGCCCTCTCTGGCGGCGCCCGCGAACCGCTCGAATAGAGCGTGTTCGGTGGGAGCGTCCAGCGCGGCGGTCGGCTCGTCGAGGATGAGCAGAAGCGGGCGCTCTCGCATCAGCGCCCGGGCCAGCGCCAAACGCTGCCACTGCCCCCCGGAGAGGTCGATACCTCCCCACGATCGGCCCAGCTGCGTCTCGAGCCCGTCCTCGAGCCCTGTGACCACCTGCTCGGCACTCGCGCGCCGGACGGCCGAATCGACGGCCGTGACATCCTCGATGCGCGGCAGATCGCCGACGCCCACCGTCTCCCTGGCCAGCAGCTCGAAGTGGACGAAATCTTGGAATCCGGTGGCCAGCCGCAATCGCCAATCCCCGTAGGAGAAGGATCGGATGTCGACGCCGTCGACGGACACGACCCCGTCCGTGGGCTCGTAGAAGCGGCACAGCAGCTTGATCAGCGACGTCTTGCCGGCGCCGTTCTCCCCGACCAGCGCTACCACCGACCCAGCAGGCAGCTCCAGGTCGACGTCGCGCAGCACCCATCGGTCCGTCCCCGGATAGCGGAAGGACAGGTGGGAGACGCTGACGCCTCGGTGAAGCCTCGCCGGCGGGTGCTCCGTGCCGGGCGTGTTGACGACGCCTCGCGCGTAGGAGATCAGCCAGGAGAGGTCCCCAACGCTGCGCATCGTGAACTGCAGGCGCATGCTGCCGAAGGCGACGCCGCTGAACGCGTTTCCGACCTGGGCGACGACGAACAGGGCCATGAGCACGTCACCGACGGTGGCCTCCCCGAGGCTGGCCCGCAGCGCGACCAGGGCGACCGCTCCCGCGTAGCCCAGCGCCGCGAAGAGCGAGGTCGCCAGCTGGGCTCTGGTGCCACGCCAGTGCGCATCGCGGCGCGGACGCGCGACTCTCTGCACCGCCTGCTCGTGTCTGCTCAGGATCTCTTCCTGAAGTCCGGAGAGGAGAACCTCCTTGGCAGGCCCGGGTTTGGTGGCCAGCGCCTCCAGATGGTCCAGTGCCCGCAGGTTCTCGGCGTCCGTCTCCCATACCTTGCCGATCCACCGGAGAACGGCCGCATCCGCCAGCTGGCGGGGGAACCAGAAGACGGGGAGGAGGAGCAGCGCGGGATAGAGGCGACCGAGGAGGACCAGCGCCGCCGCCGCGCTGGCCAGGCTCGCCAGCACGGCAAAGATCCCACCGACCGAGTCGCGCAGCCGGTCGACGTTCTCCTGAAGCAGACGCAGCCTGTCGAGGTACTCGGGGCGCTCGTGGTGCTCGATGGTCGGTATGCCGGCGGTGATCTCGGCCAGCTGCCGTTCGAACTCCACGCCGGCCAGCTCGCTGATCCTGGTGCGGATCTGGTACCCGGCGCCCATGGCCAGGAAGGCGGCGCCGCCTGAGAACGCCATCAGCGCTGATCCGAGCACGGTCTGCGTCGCGTCGTGCGCCAGCACACCGTTGACCAGGAGTCTCAGCCAGAGCCCGCCGAGGATGGTGAGCGCCTGGGCGGCGGGTAGGAGCAGCAGACCGACGACGGTGAGCCAGGGCGAGGCGCGGAACGAGACGCGAAGCACCAGTGCCGCGCCCCGGGACAGATCGATGATCGACCTCATCGGAAGCGGTCCGCCTGCATGGCGAACATCGCCGCGTACCGACCATCCGACGCCAGCAGCTCCTCATGTGTCCCCTGTTCGACGACCCCTCCCTCCTCGATGACCACGATCCGCTCGGCGTGACGGACGCTCGAGAAGCGGTGCGAGATGAGAATCGTGGTCAGGCCCTCGGTGAGCTCGAGGAAGCGGTCGAAGATCTCCGCCTCGGCCCGCACGTCGAGGCTGGCGGTGGGCTCGTCCAGGATCAGCACGCCGCCGCGCCGCGCCGCCAGGAGTGCCCGAGCCAGAGCGACCCGCTGCCACTGGCCCCCCGAGAGGTCGGTGCCGCCGGTGTAGGCGCGGGAGAGAATCGTGTCCCAACCTCGGGGAAGGTTCTCGATCAGCTCCGACGCCCCTGCCTGCCTCGCCGCCACCTCGAGCGCGTCAGGCGCGGACGCCACCTCAAGGGCGCCGAAGGCGATGTTGTCTCGCGCCGACATCTCGTAGGTGGTGAAGTCCTGGAACACGACCGCGAGCCGGCGACGCCAGGCCTCCGGCTCCAGCGACGCCAGATCCTGGCCGTCGATGGTGATCCTTCCCGCGGACGGGTTGTACAGCCGAGCGATGAGCTTGATCAGCGTCGTCTTGCCGGCACCGTTGCTGCCGACGATGGCGGTCGAGCGGCCGGCGGGGATATGGAGGTCGAGGTCGCTGAACACATCGGCCGAGGCGCCCGGGTAACGGAAACGCACGCCCTCGAGCCGGATCTCACGGCGGGGCACGCCGTCCGCCGGCTTGACCCCGGCGATCTGCGATGCGGGCCCGATCCGCTCGCCGAGGGACCTGGTCGCCTCCAGCGCCGCGGCCGACACCTGGTAATCGACCTGGGCCTCCACCGTCGTCCAGCTGATGACGCTCTGCACCGACTGCAGGCTCATGGCCAGCCCTGCGAGGCCGAGCGCGCCGTGCAGGGCCGATAAACCCAGGGCCACGTACACGATGGCCTGCGAACCGATGACGGCCGCGACCGTGGCGACCATCAGCCAGGTGACGCGGGTTCGCCGGCGCCAGATCTCGTTCAGCGCCTCCATGGAATGCCCGACCATTCGGTCGACGACGAATGCACCCAGGTCGAACACGCGGAGCTCCTTCGCAGCCCCACCCTCCAGCGACAGGCCGCGGTAGTAGGCGGCGCGCCGCGCCTCCTGGATCCCTCCCGGCGCCGCGTCGAACTGAAGCTGAATCGAGGAGGACTCCCACCTCCGGAGCAGCCATACGGCGCAGGCGAGCAACAGCGGGGCCCACCACAGGTAGCGGAACAGGATGATGGCCCCGCCGATGGGTATGGACCAGGCGTAGACGACATTCCTCATCCTCGCCGGCATGTTCTCGGGCCGCAGTCCGCCACCGCCTCCGGCGATGGCGACCTGGTCTCCGAAGGCGGGGTCCTCCAGATGAGCGATGCCGCCGGGGGCCAGACTCATCTCCAGCAGCATGCGGCGGCGCACGGCGGCCACGCCCTGCTCCATGCCGAGCAGCTCGAACTGGCATATCGCCCTCGCCAGCATGACCAGGCCCTGGGCGGCGCCGGCGATCAGGAGAAGTGTGAGTAGCCCCCGTCCCTGGCTGGATCCGAGCCCGTGAGCGATGGCACCCGGGATCGCACCGACGACGAGGCCGGAGAGGATCGTGAAGCCCGGCGCCCATAGCACCTCCATGGCGAGCAGCACGGTGCTGGCGAAGGTGGGGAATGGTGCCGCCCGCCAGGTGAAGACGTAGTTCTGCCAGAACTTGCGCAGGCCACTCAGCACGGTTTCCCTCCCCCCTGTTGTGGCGGAGGGGACGGACTCGGTCGCTGCACGGCGACCGCGCGCGGGTGGATCACCGAGGCCGCCCGGGGATGGCGGAGACGGCCGTCACCCCTCGAGCCCGCTCACGTAGATCCGGCGCACGATGTCCTCGATGGGCACCTCCTCCACGGCGAGATCGGCCACGGGCGCGCTCCGCGCCACCTCGGCGATGAGGGACGCGGCGCTGGTGCGGTCGCGGTGAAAGCGGAGCCGCTGGCGCCTACCGTCCACCGAGATCGTTTCCGCACCCGCGATCGACAGAGCCGGCTGCGGCCGCTCCAGGTCGACGACCAACGTCCGCTCCGTTCCCATCCGGCGACGAAGGCCTGGCATCGTGCCGTCGTAGATGAGGTGGCCGTGATCGATGATCAGCATCCTCTGGCAGAGGCGCTCAAGGTCGGCCACGTCGTGTGTGGTCATGAGCATCGTCGTCCCGCGCTCCCGGTTCATCGTAGCCAGGAAGTCAAGGACCCGACCCTTGCTCACCACATCGAGTCCGATCGTGGGCTCGTCGAGGAAGAGCACCTCGGGATCGTGGACCAGCGTCGCCGCCAGTTCGCCACGCATCACCTGACCCAGTGAGAGCTGTCGCACCGGCGTCTCCAGGAACGGCTGGAGCTCGAGGAGCTCGACGAAGGTGTCGAGGTTGTGCCGGTAGCGCTCGGCCGGAATGCGGTAGACATGCCGGAAGAGGTCAAGCGAGGCGAGCAGGGGAAGGTCCCAGAGGAGCTGCCGGCGCTGTCCGAAGACGACTCCGATCTGGCGGGCGAGGGCCTTTCGCTGCCGGGCGGGTTCCAGTCCGGCCACGCGCACCGACCCGGCGGTGGGGTAGAGGAGCCCGGTCAGCATCTTCACGGTCGTCGACTTGCCGGCTCCGTTGGGTCCGATGTAGCCGACCATCTCGCCGGCCTCGATATCGAAGCTGATCCCCTCCACGGCCCGTACGGTGACCGGGCGGCGCCGGATCAGGCCCGCCTTTCGATGGACGACGAAGGTCTTGGTCAGGTTCTCGGCGTGGACCACGTTCAGCTCCCCGTTCCCCGGTAGTGCCTGACGCCCTGTTTCCAGACACCGCCCGCCAGCCAGGGCAGCAGGACCGCCAACACCGGCGTCAGCAGAGGCACGAAACCGGGCAGTCCAAGCGGGTCGGGGCGCCCGAGGATGAAGATCGTCGGGTAGTAGGCGACGAAGGCCATGGGGACGACGAACGCGAGCAGGTCACGGAGCCAGGTCCCGAAGATGTTGATCGGGTAGCTGGCCAGGAAGCTGCCCCCGTAGGTGAAGGCGTTGGCGACCTCGCCGGTGTCGACGGTCCAGAAAACGTGGGACATCACGATCACCCAGACCGAGCCGAAGATGAGCGGTCCGGTGACGAGGCTCATGAGGAGCATGCCCGCCCGGGGCAGCGTCCACGCGATGTGGAGGTGAAGCAGGGCGAAGACCAGGATGCCCGCGCCCTGGGCGATCTTGCCCACCCGGCGCAGCGCCACCTCGCTGGTCACCACCTGGTAGAGCGTGCCCAGCGGCCGGATCAGGAAGGCGTCGAACGTGCCCTGCTTCACGTAGGCCGGCAGCGAGTCCAGCGACCCCACGGCGAGGTCGGTCACGCCGAAGCCGATGCCGGCTATTCCGTACATCAGCGCGATCTGGGACAGGGTCCATCCTTCCAGGCGCGGCAGGTGGGTGAAGATCGTCGCGACCACGGCGAAGTCCATGGAGGTCGCGCCGGCCGAGGCGACGACGAGCATGGCGAACGACACCCGATAGGTGAGCTGCGCGCGGAGGCTGGCCCGCACGACCGCCAGGTGGGCGTCAACCACCCTGGACCACCAGCTTGCGCTCGGCGGCGCGCAGGACCAGGCGGCCGGCGGCGAGGACGGCGACCGCCCAGAACGCCTGCAGCAGCAGCGTCGTCCACGTCCCCGGCTTCTGGAGGAAGATCGATAGCGGCGCCTGGCCCATGGCGGCGAAGGGGAGGACGCTGACGACGCGATAGAAGGCCGGCGGCAGGAAGACGAGGGGGATGCCGTAGAGGCCGGCCAGGAAGGGCCAGAGGAACGAGGTCACCGAGAGCACGCCGCGGTAGTCGGCGATCCAGAAGGGGACCATGTTGGTCAGGAAGCGAAGGCCGAAGCTGACCACCACGGCTAGGAACACGCTGACCGCGAACCAGATCCACGTCACCGGATGGGAGGGGAGCTCGAGGCCGAAGACGAGCCCGCCCAGGAGCGCGGGCGGGATCCCGCGAAAGATCGAATGGTAGACGGCCCGCCCGAGATCCTGCGCCAGCCAGTAGGACTGGAAGTCGATCGGTCTCTGGAAGTCGCTGGCGATGTCGCCGGTCCGCACGCGCAGCGCGATCTCGACCCAGTTCCAGATGTAGACCGTCATCAGCAGCCCCTGCGTCACCCAGACGTAGGTGACGGCCTGGCGCACGTCATACCCGGCCACCTCGCCCCGCCCCTTGAAGAGGGCGATCTCGATGTAGGCGAGCATGAAGCCGAAGACGGTGTTGGTGAACACCCCGGCGAGGGTTGCGCCGCGGTAGGTCGCATAGCGCTTGAAGCCGATCACGGCCAGCTCCCAATAGGCCCTCACGCGCGGGTCTCCAGCGCTCGGACCTGGGCGAGCCGCCTCCTGGCGGCGACGGCGCTGACCGCGAACGCCGAGGCCATCTCCTCGTTGCGTGCCTGCGCCTTGGCCCGCGGGTTGCGACGCTCCCACACCCGAAGCCAGAGCCGGACCGCCCGGCGCGGCATGAGCAGGGCGGCCATCCCACGATTCGCCTGCCACTCCCACCATTCGCCCCGATAGCTGGGATCGGTGTAGCCGATCGAACGGCAGAGCTCGCTCCGGGAGGCCGAGCCGCCGAAGATCGCCTTCGACTCCTTGAGGAACAGGATCCGGTGCAGGAGGACGTGGGCCGCCTCGTGAGCGAGCGTCGATCGAAGCAGGCGTTCCGAGTCCTGGTGCCGCTCCGCCCGGATGCTCAGCTCCGAACCGATCTGGAGGCGCACCTGGCCGTCGGCGGTGAACTCGGTCGCCCCGAGGACGCCGCTGGGCAGCCATACGTATTCCGGCACCAGGTTCAGCCGCGTCTCGACGAACCAGTCGATGTCGAGCGCCGGCCGGTCCAGATCGACCGAGGGAATGGCCGCCGCCACCTCCCGCTCGCATATGCGCTCGATCTCCGTCTCCTCGTACCAGAGCCGGTAGGGAAGCCGCCCGCCCGGGTCCCGGGACTCCCTCACGGGTCCTGTTCCTCGTCGACCATTCGTCGCAGCCGGCGCAGCATCTCGTCGCGGCGAGGAGACCGCTTCAGGCGCCGGAGCAGGCGTCCGACCTCCGGCTCGCTCTCCACCCACCGCCGGACCTCGGGGGTCAGCCGGGTGTCGAGGCTTTCCAGCTCGGAGCCGGGGAGGTCCAGGACCGCCGCGATCCGTCCGAGGATCTCCGCACTCGGGTTGCGTCTTCCGGCCTCGAGGTCGGTGACGAAGGGTGGGCTGACGCCGACGCGGCGCGCGAACTCACGTAGGGAGAGTCCGAGTTCGAGCCGGCGTTCTCGAATTCTGGGACCGAGTGGCACCCAGTCATGTTAGCTCCGTTAGCTAACAGCGCGAGCGTGGGCCGCCCAAGGGTGTCCGGCGGTCCGTGGTGCCGGCGAGCTCACCGGACCCTACGAGATGATGATCGGCGATGGACAGATCGAAGTCCTCGCCGGGCGGCAGGCGCAGTTCGGTGTGGCGAGGTCGGTCGTCATCGAGGTCGCGAGCCGAGCCGGCGGCACGGCCGTCACCGAGGTGGAGCGGGTGATCCGCGGTGACGAGAACGAGGTCTACCGGGTCCGGCTCGCCGACGGCTCCGTCGTCTACCCGCGGATCGGTCGGCCCGGCGCCGGGACCTCGACCCTCGAGGTCTGGGCGATGGAGCGGGCTCGATCCGCCGGGGCTCCGGTGCCCGAGGTCATCAGCCTCGAGGTCATCGACGTCGGAGGGGGCGATCAGCTGGTGATGGTGACCGCGGAGGCTCGAGGCCGCCAGCCGTCCTCCCCTCGCTGAAGCCGCAGCGGCGGCGGGCGGTGATGAACGACGTCGGCCGGGTGCTGGCCCGCGTCCACACGGCCTCGACGCCCGGTGTCTGGAGGCCGGACGAGAACGGGACCTGGCCTGATCCGGTGGAGATGCGTGAGCGCTTCATCACCGACCGGGCCGCCGAGGGAGAGACGATGCTCGCCGCGGGCCTCACCGCCGAGGAGGTCGCCCGGGTGGTCGGGATGATCGGGACCTCGCCGCACGTCCCGGCGCCGGCCGCCCGGTGCTCTGCCATGGCGACATCTCCCCCGAGCACGTGTTCGTCGACGACGCCCTGCAAGTCTCCGCGCTCATCGACCGGGGGCTGTGGCATGGCGGCTCGGCGATCGAGGATCTGGCCGATGCGCGATACGCCACGATCCGAACGACTTCGCGGCGATCGTCGATGGCCACGCGATCGGCTCGCTCGACGACCCCGACTTCAGGAGGGAGCTGGCCGTCGCCGTCGTCAACTACGCGATCGGGCTTCTCGCCTGGCAGTACCGCGTCGACGACGGGTCGGCCTCGCGTCCACCATCTCCGTCATGCGTCGGACCCTCGACGACATCGTCGACACGGGATCCTGAGCGATCTGGCGGGGACGAGGCCGCGCGGCGCAGCGCCGGACGCCGCTCGCCGTCAGCGGTTGTGCCGGATCCGCGGGTCGAGCAGCGGCAGGGCCATGTCGATGAGGAACACGGCCGACAGCACCATGAAGATGATCACGTCGGTGATCGCCATGAGCGTGTTGTAGTCCTGCGCGCGCAGCGCCTCCCCAAGCAGGTGGCCGACGCCCGGATAGATGAAGATCTGCTCGAGGATGATGTTGCCGCTGAAGACGAAGCCGAGGTTGATGACCAGCCCGGTGATCTGCGGCAGGTAGCAGTTGGGCATGCCGTAGCGCCGGAGGACGTGCCAGGGGCGCAGTCCCTTGGCGCTGGCGAAGGTCATGTAGTCCTCGCCCAGGACGGTGATCATCTGCTGTCGCATGGTCAGGAAGTTGGTGAACATCGAGACCAGGACCAGCGCCCCGCCGGGGATGAGGGCGTGGTTCAGCAGGCTGAGGATGAAGGGTAGGGAGAGCTCGAGCTGCATGCCCGGTCCGTACGCATAGGTGAGCGGGAGCCAGTTGAGGTCGAAGGCGAAGATGAACAGCAGGACGATGGCGACGAAGAAGAAGGGCAGGTTGGAGGTCGCCAGCGCGCAGTAGGTGAGCACCCGGGAGACCGGTGAGTTGCGTCTCCAGCCGGCGAAGGCGCCGAGGATGATGCCCAGGATCCAGGCGATGAGCGCCGACGTTCCAAGCAGCCCGATGGTCCACAGAATCGAGTGCGCCACCAGCACCAGCGAAGGGGTCGGATAGGCGATCAGCGACGGCCCCATGTCGTGTTTGACGACGAGCTGGTACATGTAGGCGACGTACTGCTGAAACGCGTTGCCGTCGAGATCGAACGCGTGGTCGTAGTGGGAGAGCAGCTTCTTCCCTGCGGTGGTCGTGACCGGCAGGTTGGCGATGTAGTGGGCGATCGGGTTGCCCGGTATCAGGCGGAAGAAGAAGAACGTGGCGCTGAACGCCGCCCACATGGTGAACAGGTAGAGGACGAGGCGCCGGATCAGATAGGAGATGGTGCCGTGCTGGGAGAACCAGGCACGCAGGCCACCACCCCCGACGGTGAGGGGCACCTCCTCGATCAGGCCGACATCCGCCGCCTCTTCGGAGCTCTCGATCGCTGGCCGGGTCATCTGGTCGCCTGGTCCCTCCCGGTGTCGGTCGCACGCGCCGCCGGCACGGCGACCTGTTTCCGCGACCCCGTCACCGGCCCACCATCGTCTGCAGCCTGGGGTTGAACCGCTCCTCCAGCCCCAGCGTGATCAGGCCGAGGGACAGGAAGAGGAGCACGACGGTGGCCATCGGGACGAACACCGGCTGCCAGTCTCCCAGGGTCAGCGATCCACCGAGAAGCCCGCCCAGGACGAGCGACCCCAGGTCGGTCTGGCCGACGGGGCCGAGACCGAAGACGTCGAGGCCGATCACGGCGAGGATCGCGACCATGATCGCCTGGCTCATGCCCATGGCGATGTAGGGCAGCATGTTGGGCACCAGCTCGGTGAAGATGATCTCGGCCGCGCCCTCCTTGGTGGTCCGGGCCAGGTCGACGTAGGTTCGCGTCCGGAGGCTGAGGACATGCGAGCGGATGGGCCGGGCGGCGACGGCCCAGCCGAAGACGGCCAGGACCACCGCGATCACGTTGATCGTGCTCCCGTTCTTGTAGGCGGCGAAGGACGCCAGCAGCGGGAACGCCGGGATCACCAGGAAGAGGTCGGTGGTGGTGGAGAGGATGGAGTCGATGTAACCGCCCCGATAGGCGGAGTAGAAGCCGATGACGACCCCGACCACGGTGGAGATGACCCCGGCCTCGAAGCCGATGCGCAGCGAGTTCCAGAGTGCGTTCAGGATCGAGGCGAACTCCAGCCGGGCGCCGATGCCGATGAAGCCGAGCCATGACCCGGAACCGCTCGGGATCGCGTGGCGGGCGAACCGGGAGTGGCCCGCGCCGATGCCGCCAAGCCCCATGAGCGTGCCGATCGGACCGTGAAGGGCGGCGAGCACCACCATCACGATCAGGATCCCGACGCCGAGGGACGCCTTGGGCGACCGCCTCAGCAAGGCGAACAGCGCACCGATCTGTCTCACATCTCCGTCCTCCCAGGCCGCCCCGAAGCACGACCGGGTCTCCTTAGGATCCTACTTGGATCCCAGACCCGGCCTCCGGAACCGTTCTCGCCGGAGCTCCGCGAACGGATCGCCGATGGCCGTGCAAGGACCGCCGATCGCGGCGATACTGAGCGGCGATGAGCGTCGACGAGGGGCTCGCCGACCGCCTCCGCGAGCTGCTCGCCGGGGAGGAGGGCCTGAGCGAGCGGACGATGTTCGGTGGCCTCACCTTCCTCGTCCACGGGAACATGGCGGTCAGCGCCAGCGGTCGTGGAGGGCTGCTGGTCCGCATCGACCCCGCCCAGACCGAGACGCTCCTGGGTGAGCCGCACACCGAGCCGGCGGTCATGCGGGGATGGGACATGACCGGCTGGCTCCGCGTCGGCGCCGACGCCGTCCGGGACCGGAACGAGCTGGAGCGGTGGGCGAGGATCGGCGTCGCCCAGGCCCGGAGCCTGCCCACGCGCTGACCGGCCGCGTGCCGGCCCGGCCTCAGTCCGAGAACTCACGCTGTTCGGCGTCGGCCTCGATCTGGCCCAGGGTCGGCGGCTCGAGCAGCATCTGCAGGTATCGCTCCAGCGCCGGGAAACCGGCGGCGCGTGCCGCCTCCTCGGCGAGCCCCAGGTCGTAGGGCGTGACCCGCAGCTCGACGTCCGGCCCGAGGATCGCCCAGCAGGCCCGGCCGGGCACCACCCCGTAGGGGAGTCCGACGCTCCCCGGCCCGACGACGCGCCGTCCGATGGCGCGGCGCTCGTACTGCACGTGGGTGTGCCCGTGCGTGACGACGTCCTCGGGCGCGCCGGCGAAGGCCTGCCGCAGCCGCGCCTCCGGCGTTCCCGGTGTCAGCAGCTCGATGTCGCTCCTCGGGCTGCCGTGGCACGCCCGCACCGAGCCCAGCCCGGCCACCTCGAGCACGACCTCGGAGGCGAACGACCGCAGCGTGTCGACGCCGTCGGACGCGTGGGCGGCGACCATCCAGGTGTCGGCCGGACGCTCCGGGGCGCGGGAGCCGTCGGCCAGCTCGATCACCGCCCGCTCGCCGTTGCCGCGGACGAAGAAGGTCGGCTGGGGCAGCGACCGCGCCATCTCCAGCACCCGCAGCGGCTCCGGCCCCCAGGTCAGGCAGCCGAGGAACATGACCACGTCGACATCGCTGGCGGCGACCTCCTCGAGCGTCGCCGCCAGTGCGGGCACGTTGCCGTGGACGTCGGAGATCAGGGCCGCGCGCCTCACCGGGTCTGCCATCGCACCTACCCCGCCGCCCGGGGCAGCGCCTTGTACTGCGCGCAGATGGGCGCGTCGGCGGCGGTGTGGTAGTTCCACCGCCGGCACCACATGTGCTGGTCGAACTGGCGGCAGGATCCGCAGGTCACCCTGGGGTTGCTGTGCGCCAGCTTCTCCATCTGGTGGTCGGGCCGCTCGCCGGGGAAACCGGGCCGGGCCGGCCGCCCGTCACTCACCGGATCCTCCGCGCCGCGTCGATGGCCATCGGTGCAGACTACCCGCTCCCGGAGGCGGCGTCAGGTCGAGGTCGGCAGGAACGCCACCGAGTAGAGGCCGAAGAGGGTCAGGCCCGAGGCGAGCACCGTCGCCATCACGTCGAGCGGGGCCGCCGGCGCCGGCGGGCGAACGCCGGGTAGACGGCGAAGGCGATGAACTGGGAGATTCAGAGCGCGATCAGCGAGGGCCGGAGCAGGAGGTCGTAGGCGCCGAGCGGGTTGATCAGGGTCAGCGCGCAGGCTCCGACCATGACCACCCCGAGCAGGATCGAGGTCGGCCGCAGGGCAACGCCGGCCATCGCCCCCAGCACCCGAATCACGGCGATGAGCTCGACCAGGATCAGGATGGCGGCGACGACGAGCACGCCGACCCCGACCCGCCGTTGCCCGCACCGCTGGAGGCGCCGCCCCAGCCGGCGGCGAGCACCGCGGCGATCGCGACCCGGATCTTTTGCGTTCTCAACATCATGCGCACGCTTCCGGTGCTCGGGACCGGTGCCGCCACGGGGCTCGCGGCGGCGAGCCCACACGGCCCGACACCACCCGTTACCGTCCGGCGTTGCCGGCCGCGGCCATCGGGCGCCCAGCCTCGGATCTTGACGGCCGGTGCCGGGCGATATAGGGTCGTGACATAAGATGTCTGATGTCCTGGGCGTGACCACAAGCACCCTGCCGGCCCCGGGGGGCGGTCCCTGGCGCGGTCTCAGATGTCTGGCTCGGGGCGCCAGGTATCAGTTCAGCGTTCCGGTGACCTCCTCGCCTGACGGCTCCGTCGTCTCGATCCCGGTCAACGTGATCAGAGGGCTGTCCGACGGCCTCGCCCTGCTCATCGTTGCCGGCGCCCACGGCGACGAGCACGAGGGGCCGACGTCGCTCATCTCCCTGTGGGAGGGCCTCCGCCCGGAGGATCTGCGCGGGACCGTGATCATGGTGCCGGTCCTGAACGCGCCCGCCTTCCGCGCCTCGCGGCGCTGGAGCCTGGAGGACGACGTCGACCTCAATCGCAACTTCCCGGGCGACCCGAAGGGGACGTTGACCCATCGCATCGCCAGGGTCTTCTGCGACCAGATCCTGGGCGAGGCCGACTTCGTCCTCTCCATGCACGGGTGGACCGCCGGCTACCTCGTCGAGCCCTACGTCGAGTTCCCCGGCTCGGCGGCGACGGGTCCGGCGGCGTACGCGGCCGCCAGGGCCTTCGGCCTCGGCCTGCTCAACCCGCTCGACGCCGGCCCGGGACGGCTGATGACAGTCGCTTCGGATCGGGGGATCCCGCTGATAGAGGTCGAGATCGGCGGCCAGTCCTCGACCCTGGGCGACCGCCGCCGGCTCTATGAGGTGGGGACGCGCAACCTGCTCGTCCACCTCGACCAGATCGACGGCGAGAGGGAGGAGCCGCCGGCGCCGGTCCACGTCGGCCGCAACGAGCGGGTCGCCCCCGCCGGCGGGCTGCTCCGCCCCGTGGTCGCGGTCGGCGACCAGGTCGCCGAGGGCCAGACCCTGGCCACGCTGCACGACCTCAACCTGCGGCTGCTGGCCCGGGCGACCTCGCCCGCGACCGGCGTCGTCGGCGTCCTCCGCCTCTGTGCCAGCACCCTCGCCGGCCAGCTGGTGGCGACCGTCTTCTCGCCCTCCGACTGGACCCCGCCCGCCCCGGGGACGGAGCCCCGGTGACCGCGCCGCCGCCGATCGTCCCCTTCCCCCGCGCCGAGTTCGAGGCGCGGTGGGAGCGGCTGCAGCGGGGCATGGTCGAGGAGGGCCTGGACGGGCTGCTCATCACCAGCCAGACCAACTTCGAATACGTGACCGGCTACCGGACCCCGGCCTGGATGATCCGGTCGCGGCCGATGCTGGTTCTGCTGCCGGTGGAGGAGGAGCCGACCGCGATCGTCTCGCTGACCCACGCCGTGGAGCTGGAGGCGGAGGGCCTGATCGACGACCTCTACGCCTACGACGGCTTCGAGGCGGAGGCGACGGTGGCGCTCCTCTCCGCCCTTCGCGACCGCGGCCTGGCCGGCAGCCGGCTCGGGATCGAGGCCGGCCTGGAGCAGCGCCTGGGCATCCCCCTCGGCCAGTTCCGAAAGCTGAAGTCGGCCTTCCCCGGCGAGCAGCTTCCGGACGGGTCGGGCGCGATCTGGCGGGCGCGGATGATCAAGTCGGAGGCGGAGATCGCGCGCCTGCGGGTGGCGGGCCGCATCGCCGGCGAGGCCTACGCCCGGCTCCTCTCCCGGCTGGCGCCGGGCTGGACCGAGCGGCACGTGTACCAGGAGATATCCCAGGCGGTGCTGGAGCTGGGCGGGGAGTCGCCCGGCTACGTGACCATGACCGCCGGCAAGGACGGCTACCACCGTCACAACGGCTGGCCCGGCGATCGCTGCTTCGAGGCCGGCGAGCTCTTCTGGATGGATCTCGGCGCGACCTTCCAGGGGTACTTCTCGGACTACACAAGGTGTGCCTCGATGGGTCCGCCCACCCAGGCGCAGCGGGACGCGTACCAGCTCTCGCTGGAGATGCTGGACGCGGCCCTCTCGGTGGTCCGGAGCGGAGCGGAGACCGGCGAGCCGGTGGCGGCCGCGGCCGCCGCCGCCCGCCGCGCCGGGGCCGAGCTGAGGGTGGCGTCCCGGATCGGGCATGGCGTCGGTCTCGACATCACCGAGCCGCCCTCCCTGGCCCGAGGGGCGGGGCGGCTCGAGGAGGGCATGGTTCTGGCCGTCGAGCCGGGCGTCCTCACCGACCACGGCTGGTATCACCTCGAGGAGAACGTGGTCGTGCGTGGGGAGGGATGCGAGTTCCTGTCGGCTCGGATGCCGCGCGAGCTCCCGGTCGCGGGACTCGAGTGACGTGAGGGAGGAGTGCGAGATGGTGGATGAGAGCTGGAGATCGAGACCACCGGTGCCGCGGCTGTGAGCTGGTGGGTCCGGTGCGACAGCTGCGGGGCCCGGGCGACGGGCGAGTACTTCCGAGGCTGTCCCGCCTGCGGCGGCGTGCTCGAGGTCGCCTATGACCTGGAGCCGGTGCGGGCTGGGGCGAGGGACTGGCTGAGGGGGAGCGCCCACACGATCTGGGGCTACCGGCCCATGCTCCCCGGGCCCGAGCACGCGGCCCCGGTCTCGATCGGCGAGGGCGATACGCCGCTGGTGGTGAGCCCCCGGCTGGCCGCGGCCTTCGGGCGGCGCGTGCTCTGGAAGAACGAGACGATCAACCCGACCTTGTCGCACAAGGATCGCTACCAGTCGGTGGCGGCGACGATGGCCCGCGAGCTCGGCTACCGCGGGCTGGCCGGGACCTCGACCGGGAACCACGGCGTCGCCGCCGCCGCCTACGCCAGCGTGGCCGGGCTGCGCTCGATCATGTTCTACCCGCCGGAGATGTCGACCGCATTCCTGCACCTGACCGGGATCTACGGCGGGCAGGCGGCGGTGACTGGTTGGGACGCTCGCTCGGTGATGCTGGACCGCATCCTCGCCAGCCCCGGCTGGTGTCCGGTCGACGGGCGCAACCCGTTCGGCATCGAGGGCTACAAGACGATCGCCTACGAGATCGTGCGCGACCTCGGCGGGGCCCCCGACCTCTTCCTCTGCCCGGTCGGCTCGGGCAAGCTGCTGACCGGTGTCTGGAGGGGGTTCCAGGACCTGGTCGCCCTCGGCCTGATCGACGCTCTGCCCCGGATCATCGCCTGCCAGGCGAACGGGGTCGACGTCCTCACGCGGCCCCTGGCCGAGGGGCTGCATCAGGTCCCGCTGCGCGAGGTGCACACGGTCGCCCTCTCGACCCGGGAGCCGACGGCGGACGACCGCGTGCTCAGCGCACTGCGCGCCAGCGGCGGGCGGGTGGTGACCGTGTCCGAGGGCCAGATCATGGGCGCCACCCGCGATCTGGGGCGGGAGGGCATCGCCGCCGAACCCGCCTCGGCGATCACGGCGGCGGCGGTGGAGAAGCTTCTCCAGCAGGGGGAGATCTCCGCGGATACAGTGTCGGTGTGCCTGGTGACGGCCTCGCTGACCAAGACGCCGGACCTCCTGCCCGAGGTCTCGGCGCTGCGTCCCTGGCGCATAAGCGTGGATGGCGGAGAGCTGGAGGGGTACCTGGCGGCCTCGGATCTGGGCGTGGACCTGTTCCTGCCGGATGGCGGGAGGGCGGCCGGCCGGACCCCGACGGAGGTGGGCGGAGATGACTGACGGAACCAGGAGGGGCCGGGCGGAGCCGGTGCCGCTTCCGGTCGGTGGAGGGGCGCGCATCGCCAAGGTCTCGGTGACCAGGCAGGTGGTCGAGGCCCTCTACGACGCGCTTCGCAGCGGCCAGTACGGTCCCGGTGACCGGCTGCCCAGCGAGCCCGCCCTGGCCGCCGCCTACGGCGTCGGCCGATCGGCGGTGCGGGAGGCGATCCGCGAGCTGCTGACCCTCGACGTGGTCGAGATCCGCCACGGCAAGGGCACCTTCGTCCGCACGCTGCCGCCCGGCCTCCAGGTCCCGCCGGCGAGCTTTCACGAGGCGCTGGAGCGGAAGGTGGCGCTGGAGCTCCTCGAGGTCCGGCTGATCATGGAGCCGGAGGTCGCCGCGCTGGCCGCGGAGCGGGCCAGCGCCCAGGACGTGGCCCGTCTCCGCCGCGACGTCGAGGGCCTCCGCGCCTCCCTGGGCCGGGGCAAGCCACCGGAGGACCTGGGCTTCCACCTGGACCTGGTGCGGGCGGCCCACAACGCCGCCCTGCTCCGCATCTCGAGCCCGATCATCGCCTTCTACGAGCGGGACGAGGGCATGCCCAGCCAGCGCGACGTGGACGAGCACATGGCCGTGGTCGAGGCGATCGAGCGCGGCGACGGCGACGGCGCCCGGCGGGCGATGCGCGCCCACCTCGACGTCGAGGTCGCCGCCCGCGGCGGCGACGGGCAGCTCCGAGGCAGGCGGAGGAGCAGATGACGCCGATCCTGGCCGGCGTCGTCGAGGAGGGGGAGAGGCTCCTCGACCTGACCTCCGAGGCGGGGCTGTCGGCGCGCCTCCTGGGAGGGGTGGCCGTCCACGTCTCCTGCCCCGATGCGATGAGCCGTCCCTCCCTGCGCCGCACCTACAAGGACCTTGACCTGGCCGCGTCGCGGCGGCAGACGCGTCAGCTGCAGGCGCTTCTCCGGGAGGCCGGCTACGAGCCCAACGAGCGCTTCAACGCGCTCCACGGCTCCTCCCGCCTGCTCTTCTACGACATGGGCAACGAGCGCCAGCTCGACATCTTCCTGGGCACCTTCGAGATGTGCCACAAGCTGGACCTCGAGCCGCGCCTGGAGATCGGGTCGAGAGCGCTGGCTCCGGCCGACCTCCTGCTGCTCAAGCTCCAGGTGGTCGAGCTCAACGAGAAGGACGCGACCGACGCGCTGGCGCTGCTGGTCCAGTTCGAGGCGCGACCCGAGGACGCCGGCGACTGCATTAGCACCGACCGCATCGGCCGGCTCTGCGCCGCCGACTGGGGGTGGTACACGACCCTCGGCGACAACCTCGAGCGGGCCCGAGGCCACGCCCCCTTCATCCTCGCCGACGCCGCCGACGTGACCACCGTCGAGGAGCGGATCGGCACCCTCCGAGCGGCCATGGAGGCGGCCCCGAAATCGGGCGGCTGGCGGCTTCGGGCCAGGGTCGGCCGGCGCATGCGCTGGTACGAGACCCCGGAGGAGGTTGGCTAGGGAGGGTCGAGTTCGGGGGTTGACAGAGGGGGTGAGCGATCCTATGGTTCGGACATCAGACATCAGATGGGTCGTGGAGGCTAAGACGGATGGCAGAGTCAGGTAGTGGGCGCATAGTCGGCCTCGGGCCGTCGACCGACGCGCCGACGTTCTTCGCCCGCCAGGCGACCGGCCTCGTCCGCGAGGCGAGCTGGTTCGACATGATCCTCTTCAACGTCGTCGAGAACACGACGCTTGGAGTGGGCTTCGCCTTCGGCGTCAGCTACATCCTCACCGCCCTGGTGGGCACCAACCTCATCGTCTCGCAGATCATCGCCACCGTGGCCGGGCTCTTCGTGGTCACGACCTGGGGCCTGCTCTCGTCGGCGATCCCCCGCAGCGGCGGCGACTACGTCCTCAACAGCCGCGCCGTGTCGCCCGCCCTGGGCTTCATCGGCAGCTGGGGGCTGTTCGTCGCCAACCTGGTCTTCGCCGGGACGGTGGCGGCCTGGATGAGCCAGCTCATGCTCTCGCCCGCCTTCGCCTCGCTGGGCATGGTGCTCAACAACCCGGGGCTGGCCTCGCTGGGGACGCAGCTGGCGACGCCGGGGGCGGCCGTGATCATCGGCACCGCGCTCCTGGTCCTGACCGCGCTGATCAACATGCTCGGCATCCGGATGGCGATGCGGGTCCAGGCGGTGATGGTGGCGATCGGGATGATCTCCTTCCTGCTGGCCCTGGGGATCCTCATCTTCATGCCCAGCAGCACCTTCATCTCCAACTTCAACGCCGTCTCCCAGCCCTTCACCCACGTCGCCAACACCTACCAGTACTTCCAGGCGCAGGCGGCCAAGGGCGGGCTCCACATCGACTTCGGGCACTCGTTCGAGTACACGGTCGTGGCCTTCCTGGCCATCCAGGGCCTGGTCGCCAACAGCTTCTGGTCGGCCTACGTGGCCGGCGAGGTGAAGGGTGTCAGGGGCACCCGCCGCCAGCTCACGAACATGATCCTGCCGGTGGCCATCACCGGCACCCTGCTCACCCTGGCCTTCATCCTGCTCTTCTACCGGGCCGGGTACAACTTCATCACCGCCGCCAACTACCTCAGCTCGTACGTCCCCGGCAAGTACGCGATCCCGGCGCCGCCCTACTCGACGCTGCTGGTCGCCGTGGCGACCCGGAACCCGATCGTCACCGGCATCATCGGCTTCGGCCTCTGCGGCTGGGGCGTGGCCATGGCCATCGCCAACTACCTGTTCATGTCCCGCATGCTCTTCGCCTGGGGCTTCGACCGGGTCGTCCCGCTCAAGGTCGCCGAGGTCAACGGCCGGCTGCACAGCCCGGTCATCGCCCTGGTCATCATCCTGATCGGCGCCGAGATCGTGCTCTTCATCTTCGCCTACCTGCACAACCAGATCACCTCGTTCGTCGCCAGCTACTTCCTCATCGGGCAGCTGGCCCTGGCCCTGATCGGGGTCTCCGGGATCGTCTTCCCGTTCATCCGCAGGGACCTCTACGAGCACTCACCGGCGAAGTGGGAGATAGCGGGGATACCCGTCATCTGCATAGCCGGCGCGGTCACGCTGCTGGTCGAGATCGGCACCGCCAGCATCTACTTCTTCTTCCCGACGCTGGGCCTGCCCAACTTCGGCACGACCGCGGCCGTCTTCTTCATCCCGCTCCTGCTCGGCGCCGCCATCTTCTACGGCTCGAAGCTGATCCGCTCCCGGCAGGGCATCGACCTCACCGCGGTCTACCGCGAGATCCCGCCCGAGTAGCGGCCGATGGCTAAGTCGCGGATCTTCTTCGCCAGCGACGTGCACGGTTCGGAGCGTTGCTGGCGAAAGTTCCTCAACGCGGGCCGGTTCTACAAGGCCAACGTGCTGATCATGGGCGGCGACATCGCCGGGAAGCTGATCATCCCCATCGTCCGGCAGCACAACGGCACCTACAAGACGACCTTCCACCGCGAGTACGAGCTCGCGGTGGGAACGGAGCTGCGCGACCTGGAGCGTGCGATCCGGGACAGCGGCTACTACCCGGTGCGGCTGACGCCCGACGAGGTCGCCGAGCTGCAGACCAAGGAGGCGCAGGACGAGCTCTTCAAGGAGGTCATGGCCAAGGAGCTGGGACGGTGGCTGCAGATCGCCGAGGACAAGCTCAAGGGCAGCGGCATCCGCTGCTACGCCTCGCCCGGCAACGACGACATCTGGGAGCTGGACCAGGTCCTGCGCTCGCAGTCGGTGGTGGAGACCCCCGACGGGGGCCGGGTCACGATCGACGACGAGCACGAGATGGTCGGGAGCGGCTACTCGACGCCGACGCCCTGGCACACGGAGAGGGAGTGCACCGAGGAGGAGTACGCGGACAAGATCGAGGACCTCGTCGGCATGATCGAGAGCATGCCGAAGGCGATCTTCGACATCCACTGCCCGCCCTTCGACTCCGGCCTGGACAGCGCTCCCGAGATCACCGAGGACCTGAAGCCGGTCACGATCCTCGGTCAGCCGCAGACGGCGCCGGTGGGTAGCAAGGCGGTGAAGGCGGCGATCCAGCGCTATCAGCCGCTGCTGGGCCTGCACGGGCACGTCCACGAGTCGAGGGGGATCGTCAAGATCGGGCGCACCGTCTGCATCAACCCCGGCAGCGAGTACACGGAGGGCATCCTCGCCGGAGCCCTGGTCGGCGTCGACGGGAGCAAGGTGGAGCAGTTCCAGCTCATCTCTGGCTGACCGAGCTGGCGCTATCCATCAGAGAGGGGTGGTTCGATGAGTGGGAGAGTGGCGCTGGTCACCGGCGCGGCGAGCGGCATCGGCCTGGCCACGGCGAGGCTGCTGAACGCCAGGGGCTACACGGTGGTGGCCGGAGACATAGACCAGGGGCGCCTGACGGCGGCGCTGCCCGAGGGGAGTGAGATCCACGGGCTCTCGCTCGACGTCCGGGTGCGGAACGACGCCGAGCGCGCGGTCTGGTTCTGCGAGCGGGAGCTGGGCGGACTCCACGCCGTCGCCCACATCGCCGGGGTCGAGGTGGACCGGCCGGTGGACGTGATGACCGAGCAGCAGTGGGACTGGGTCATCGACACCAACCTCAAGGGCACCTTCCAGGTCTGCGCCGCGGCGGTGCCGGCGCTCCGGCGCTCGGGGGGCGGGGCGATCGTCACCACCGCCTCGGTCCTGGGTCGGGTGGCGATGGCCGGGGTCACCGCCTACGGCGCCTCCAAGGCCGGGGTCGAGGCGCTGACCCGGGCGATGGCGCTCGACCACGCCAAGGATGGCATCCGGGTCAACGCGGTCCTGCCCGGCGCGACCGACACGCCGCTGATGTGGGCGCCCTTCACGCCCGACCAGATCCCGGAGGTGCGCGAGCAGGTCTCGAAGGAGGTCCCGCTCGGCAGGGTGGCGTCGCCGGTGGAGATAGCCCGCGTGATCGCCTTCCTTCTCTCCGACGAGGCCAGCTTCGTCACCGGCACCGCGGTCGTCGCCGACGGCGGCCAGCTGGCCAAGTCCTCGTCCACGGCCTGACCGGCGCTGATGCCGGCTCAGATCGCGATGGCGCCGCCCTGGAGGACGGCCGAGGGCCCCTCGACGAGGGCGCGGAGCCGCCGCACCGGGTGGGCCGGCTCCATCTCGTCCTCGGGGGCGTAGGCCGGCCACACGTGCAGCCCGCGGAGGTTGAAGGCGATCTCGCAGAGCCAGAGGCGCCGCTCCAGGTCGGGTCGCTCGAACAGCTCGGGATAGGCGCCGCGCAGCGCCGACACACCGACACCGGCCAGATCCGGCCGCTGCACGGCGCCGGCGGCGAAGGTCCGGAGCGGCAGCAGGAGCTCCAGATCCCGAGGGCCGAGGCGGGTCCACTCGAAGTCGAGCAGCGCCGCCACCCTGCCCTCGCGCACCATCACGTTCACGATCGAGGCGTCACCGTGGAGGACGACGCGCTCCTCCTCAGGACCAGCCATGGTGTCCAGGTCGGTGAGGTCGTCCAGGCGCTCCTCGACGCGATCGATGAGGGCGCCGTCGACGAAGGGCATCGAGCGCGCGGCGGCGGCGAGGCGGCGGGCCAGGGGGATGGGCAGCGCGATCGGGGTGCGGCCGGCGATGGCCTCCGGCTCCATGGCAGCGTCGGGGAGCCCGTCGAGCAGGAGCCCGGACACGTCCCCGGCCGGTCGCCAGCCGTGGAGCCGGCGGAGCAGGCCGGCGAACTCCGCGACCAGCGCCGTCGCCTCCCGCTCGGTGAGATCCGGCCAGGCCTGGTCCAGGGTCCGCCCCTCGACGCGCTCGACCAGGACCCAGCTCAGGCGGCCGTCGCCGCCGCCGGCGAGGAGGGCGGGACGGGGGATGTCGGCGGGGAGCAGCTGGAGTAGCCGCGCTTCCCTGAGCATCCGTCCCTGATCGCCCCGCCAGCACACGCGAAGGACGGAGTCCTCGAGCAGCCAGGTGTCGTTGGAGTTGCTGTCGAGGAGCGGGGCTCCGGGAGGGACCTCCACCGGCAGCGCGCTCCTGATCTCGTCCAGGCGCTGCCGCGCGGCGGCCTCGCTCCATGGCTCGAGGGCGCTTCCCTCTCCGTCGACCCGCGGGTCCCCGCCCTCGAGGTTGTAGGCCCCGGCGACGATGCGCATCCGCTCCTGGTCGTCGTGATCCGTCCGCACGCGGCCACTGTACCCGCAGGGCGCGGGTCAGGCGGTCCTGGTCCCGGCGTAGACGAGCTGCCGCTCGAGGAAGTCCTCGATCCTGACCGCCAGCACCTCGCGATCGGGCCTCTCGTCGGCCTGCTCGAGGCCGTGGGGGCCGTTGTGGACCATGACCAGGGAGGCCGGCACGCCCTGGGCGCAGAGCTGCTCGTAGAGGCGCCTCGAATCGTGCGCCGGTACCCGCCGATCGACCATCCCCTGGATGATCAGGAAGGGCGGGTCCTGGGGCGTGATGTGGCTGGCCGGGATGCTCTGGTCCCGCGTCCGCGTGGAGACGTGATGGCCAAGGTAGCCGTGCGGCTGGCCCGGGTCGACGTGGCCGTAGAGATCGACCACAGCGTCCACGGCGCTGGACCTGCCCGCGTAGGCGCCCCGATCGAAGAAGGGATGGGGGACGCCGCTGGCCGTGCCCAGGAAGCTGGCCAGGAAACCCCCGGCGCTGGTCCCGATCGCGCCCACGCGGTCGGGATCGATGTCGAGCCTCGCCGCGTGGGCGCGCAGGTAGCGGACCGCGCAGCCGGCGTCGACGATCTGGTCGGGCCAGGGGTTGCGGGGGAGGAGGCGGTAGTCGATGGAGGCGACGACGAAGCCGTGGGCGACCAGCCAGGGCACGACCGGCGGCTCCGAGAAGAAGTCGTCGGAGCTCCGGTGGCCGCCGCGCAGGCTGCCGCCGTGGATGTGCAGGACGACCGGCGCCGGGACCCGAAGGCCCGCCGGTTCATAAATATCCATTGCCTGGCCGCTGCAGTAGGTGACGGTCCTGGGGCCGGCCAGGGCGACCGGGCGCGGCGCGAATGCCGTGCCGGCGATGAGGGGGAGGATCAGGAGCAGGACCCAGAGCGGGCGGGGCAGTCCGGCCAGCCGGCCGCTCAGCGACGTCGACACCGGATGATGGCACCTCCTCGCGCCCCGGGGGCATCCGGCGTCGGACCCTGCGGCCGCCGCCGCGAGTCCCCGTCTGCGCCCCCCAAGTCGGATGACGAACGAGCTTCGATCATACCGCCGCTCGAACCTCCGTTCCACACGCCTACGCGCACCGGCGTAGCCCTCGTACGCGGCACCTCGTAGCCACCACCGCTCCGCTCTGCGGACGACCTGGGCGGGCGGCGCGCCTTAGAGTCCAAGGCGTCATGTCGTCACCAGCCGACGCCCCCAGGGCCGCCACCCGCGAGGCGCTCGAGCCGCGGGTCATCGAGAACCCCGTCAGCGGCGAGCGCATCGTCATCCACCGCAGCGCGGCCGACACCGGCGGCGAACTGCTCGCCTTCGATCTCCTCCTGCCCACCGGCTGCCATGTGCCCGGCGCGCACATCCATCCCGCCCAGCAGGAGCGGTTCACGGTGGTCAGGGGGCGCATGCGCTTCCGGCTCGGCCGGAGGACGGTGATCGCCGGCCCGGGCGAGACGGTGAGCATCCCGCCCGGGACCCGGCACTGGTTCGGCAACGCCGGCGCCGGCACCGCCGAGCTCCGCGTCGAGGTGCGCCCGGCGATGCGGATGCAGGAGCTGTTCGAGCGGAGCGAGGCGATGGGCCGTGCCGGGGGCCTGTTCGGTACGCGGCTGCCGCGGCCCGCCGACTTCGCCGCCTTCCTTCTCGAGTTCGAGGCGGAGCTGGCCGTGGTCAAGGCCCCGGCCCTGCTGCTTCGCCTGCTCCTCCGCCCGATCGCGCGCCTGGCCGGGCGGCGGCCGAGGTGACTCAGCGCCGCGCGATCGAGCTGAGCATGAGCGGGACCAGCACCGCCGCCGTGACCAGGTGCATCGCGACCAAGCCGGCGACGGCGGCCGGCGTCAGCGCCGATCCCAGCGGGCCGATCAGGGACACGGCGAGGACAACCAGGGCGATCGCGACCCAGGTGCCCCGAGGCCGGCGGCTGACGCGCTCGAGCAGCGTCACCAGACCCCAGGCGGCGGCGCCGGCGAGAAGGGCGACGACGGCGATCGTGGCCGGCTCGACCTGCTGTGAGGGGCTGCCCGGAACAAGCCGAACGGAGAGCTGGATGCCGAGCGCGAGGTGGGCGACGGCCCACACGGCGAGGTCGGCGACGGCCGCTCCGACCACGGCCAGGGCGCGGCGGCGGAGGGGCGAGGGGGCTGGGCGTGAGAGTGTCCTTTCCACCCCTCCATGGGACCAGGGGAGGGCCCGCGCGAGGAAGTCACGCCGATCCCGATCTGGCCATGACCAACGTCATGCCGCGACCGTGCACGGCCGCGTCCGCCGCTCCTCCCGCTGGTCATGATTGATCCGTGTCACGACTCCTGAGGGGCGCCGCCCTGGGCGCCGGTCTGATCGGCCTGGCGGCGCTGCCGGTGATCTCGGAGGTCCGCCTCCGCCGCCCCCGGCGCCGGCTCGGCGACGCCTGGCGGCGGCTCCCCATCGAGTCCAGGGGCGAGACCCGCCTTGGCATCAGCTTCCGGACGCCGCAGCTCGAGCCGCTCGGGCTCGACGCCGAGAGCACGCTGCGGGACCTGCTCCGCCACCCCTTCGCCCGAATCCGGCTGGGCGCCTACTGGAACCGCATCGAGAGCGCGCCCGACCGCTTCCGGTTCGACGAGCTGGACGCCCAGATCGACGCCTGCGAGCGCGCCGGCAAGGAGATCATCCTCTGCCTCGGTCCGCTCAAGACCTTCGGCTACCCCGAGTTCTTCGTGCCCCGCCATCACCTGCCCGAGCCGCTCGAGGAGGGTTCGCTGGTCCGGCCGCAGTCGCACAGCGACCTGCTCGCCGCCGCCACCCGGTTCCTGACCAGGGTCGTCGAGCGCTATCGGGAACGCCCGGCCATCATCGCCTGGCAGCTGGAGCACGAGGCGGTGGACCCGCTCGGCAACGAGCACAGCTGGCGGATGGCGACGGACTTCGTCGAGCGCGAGCTGCGGGCGGTCCGCGGCGCCGATCCCGGGCGGCCAGTGCTCATGAACGGCTTCCTGCCGACCTCGCTGCCGGTGCACCTTCACCAGTGGTGGCGGACCCGCGACCAGGGCGACTCGCTGGTCGCCGCCGAGGGCCTGGCCGACATCGTCGGCATCGACTACTACCCTCGCCACGCCCTTCTCGACCTCGGCCCGCTGACCCTCTACCTGGACGGCAGCCGCAGCCCGTGGCAGGCCTGGCGCCGCCGGCGGATCCAGGCGCGGGTGGAGAAGAGCGGCCGGCGGCTGATGGTCTCGGAGGCACAGGCGGAGCCCTGGGAGGCGGTGACGACGCCGCCCAGCCCTGACGGGGAGGCGATGTACAGCTGCTCGCCGGAGAGCCTGATCGACACCTACAACCGCTGGATGCGCTGGTCCGGCGGGCGGCTCTCCGCCTACCTGTTCTGGGGCGCCGAGTACTGGATCCATCGCCAGCGCGCCGGCGACGGCAGCTACCTCGGCGCCTTCGACCGGGTCCTCGAGGAGTCCTGAACCGGGCTCAGCCCTACCAGAGCGAAAGCAGGCGCCAGCCCAGGTCGGGGAAGCCGGCGCTGTCGGCGACCCTGGCCGAGGCGAGGTTGTCGAGCGTGTGCAGGTAGGTGGGCACGGCGCCCTCCGCGATCACCCGCTCCGCCGCCGCCGCCACCAGACGGCGGGCGACCCCGCGGCCGCGCATGGACGGCTCGGTGACCACGGCCAGCTCCTGCCCGCTGTCGTCGTGGCGCTTGCGGCCGACGCCGGCGCCGTAGCGGCCCTCCTCGTCCCAGTGGATCAGGACCTCGCCGTCGAACGGGCGCAGCCAGTCGGGGATGCGCTCATCGCCGGGGGCGACCCATTCGCCGAGGGGCTCCAGCGGCGCCGGCTCCACCGACCAGCGGAACACGAGCGTGCCGATGCCGGCTCCCGGCCGCCCCAGCGCCCGCGCCAGCCGGCGGCGGTAGGCGGGATCGTCGACGTCGCGGCCGATCGCCTCGACCTCCCGGCGAAGCCCCGGGGGCACGGACACCACCGTCCCCAGCGGCGAGCGCATGATCAGCAGCTCGGTGCTCCAGGGGCGGCGCTCGGTCCGGGCCGCGCTCTCGGCGACGGCAAAGCCCGATGGAGGCGGCGGCCAGGCGCCGAGCCATGTCTCCAGGTGGCGGACCAGGCGGGGATCCGACCCGCCCTGGGGCGGGGCCTCCTCGCGCGTCTCCGACCTCATCGGCCCCCGGCCTCCGGACCCTGGCCGGCGTCACGGACGCTCGCACGGGCCAACCTCGATCCCCCGCCGGCCGCTCTCGCGCGCCCAAGTCCGGTCATCTCCAACTCCGTGAACACCGCCCTGCGCCGGCTTCGCGGCCGGCGCCGATCCCGTTGCTCCCCCTCCACCCTAAACCGGTGGCGGCGGTGGTATATGCCGGACGACATCCGGACCGCACCCCCGGATGGGCGCGACCTGTCAGCATCGAGGGATGGGGCGGGGCCCGGGTGGCCCCGGGGCACGATCCGACACCGTGACAGGAGGGGAAATCGATGCGCTTGCTCGTGGTCGGGATGGGCGGCTGCGGCCGGGCCTGGGTCACCAACGCCCTGCCCCAGGTGCCGCAGGTGGAGCTGGCGGGATGCGTGGACACCGATCCGCGTGCGCTGGAGCGGGCGACCAGCGCCTGCGCCGTGCCCGCGGACCGGTGCTTCACCGAGCTCGACGCGGCCCTCGACGCCGTCCGGCCCGACGCGGTGCTGGTGGCGACCACGCTCCCCGGCCACGCTCCGGTCTCCCGCCGCGCGCTGGAGACGGGCCGGCACGTCCTCGTCGAGAAGCCGTTCGCGGCCAGCGTCGCCGAGGGTGAGGCGCTGGTCGCTCAGGCCGCCGCCGCCGGCCTGACCCTGATGGTCAGCCAGAACTACCGGTTCTTCCCCGCCGCCCAGGCCGCCGCCGACCAGGTGCTGCGCGGAGAGCTGGGCGAGCTGCACGAGGTGGACATCGACTTCCGCCACTTCTCGGCGCTGGGCGAGGACGGCGTTCCCCGCGGCCATCAGCTGCTCGAGCAGCCGCTGCTCGAGGACATGTCGATCCATCACTTCGATCTGCTCCGGATGGTGATCGGCGCCGAGCCGCTGCAGGTCTGGTGCCGGGCCTGGAACCCGGGCTGGAGCTGGTTCAGCGGCCCGCCGGTGGGGCTGGCCACGATCGTCTTCGAGAACGGCGTCGAGGTCAGCTACCGGGGAAGCTGGCTCAGCCACGGGCCGGTCACGCCCTGGGCCGGGGAGTGGCGCATGACCTTCGCCGACGGCGAGGTCGGCTGGACCAGCCGGTCGCTCCTCGATGACGACTCCTGCGACCGGGTGGGGATCCGCTCCCGGGGCGGCGAGGCGAAGCCGGTCGAGCTGGTCAAGGGCAGGCCGGTCGATCGCGCCGGCAGCCTGGCCGAGTTCGTCGACGCCGTCGCCAGCGGCCGGGAGCCGGAGAGCTCGGGGCGCGAGAACCTGCGCAGCCTGGCCCTCATGCACGCCGCCATCGGCTCCGCCGCCCAGGGCGGGGCGGCGCTGCCGGTGGTCGGCGCCTGAGGCGCGGTCAGGACCGGCGGCCCCAGCGACCGGTCGGCCGCTCCTCCGGTGCCGGCTGCTGCTGGCCGGCGGCCGCGCCGGGCTGCTGCGTCGTTCGCAACCGGCGGTCGACGGCGACCAGGACCCGCTCCAGGGCGCCCCGGAGCTCGATCAGCTCGGGCTGGCTCAGGTTCTCGAGCATCGAGCCCAGCCCGGCCGCGGCCTGGACCGCCGCCTTCGCCGCCCGCGGTGAGGCGATCAGCTCCGTGTCGATCTGGATGTCGATCGTGTGGGAGGCAAAGGAGACGGCCCCGGAGAGGCCGTCCCAGGCCAGCCCGAACTCCAGCCGGTCGACCCGGCCGACGGCGTCGATGCCGATCCTGCTGCCCGACCCGAAGGGGTTCTCCGTCTCCCCGTGGAAGGTGGCGCGGAGCTGCAGGGGCCGGGTGATGCCCTTGATCGTCAGCTCGCCGTCGACCAGGTAGACGTCGCCGCCCTGGGCGGTGGCGCCGCTCATCCGGAAGGTCATCAGCGGGAACTTCTCGGCGTCGAAGAAGTCGGCGGACTGCAGGTGGCCGTCGCGCTGCTCCTCGCCGGTGTCGATGCTCGCGATCTCGACGCGGACCTCGCCGGTGGCGCCGGCCAGATCGTCACGGTCCGCCTCGAACCAGCCGGTGAAGCCGGCGAAATGCCCGCGCACCGCCGTCACCCCCAGGTGCTTCGCCGAGAAGCCGATCACCGTATGGGCGGGATCGAGCTCGAAGCTCTCCTTCATCGGACCTGTCCTCCTTGCACCACCCAATTAACCCACTTCTGAGGGGTCGCGCTTGCCCTGAGCGGCGGCGGCCCCGTCGAGGATCAGATTGACCAGGGCGCGATGGTGCGCCGCGGCCGAGTCGGCGTCGCCCGTGCCCTGGGCGCCGAGCAGCCCGCCGAGGAGGACGTCGAGGACCAGGCCCGGGTCGACCGCCAGCTCCGGCTCGGCGCGGGCGAGGACGGCCCGCACCTGGTCGCGTGGCCCGGCCAGCAGCTGGCGCAGCCCGGCGGCGAGGTCCTCGTCGTGGGCGGCCTCCGCGATCAGGGCGGGGAGGGCGGATCGCAGGAAGACCAGCGCCTCCGGCCGGGACCAGGCGGTGAGGAGCTCGAGCAGGTCCTGGCGGACCGAGGGCGCCGCCGGGGCCGGGGCGCCGGCGAGCGCGCGGCGGCCGAGCTCCAGCACCAGCGGCCGCTTCGACGGCCAGCGCCGGTAGACGGACGCCGAGCTGACGCCGGCGCGGCGGATCACGTCGGACAGATGCAGCCGACCGTAGCCCCTCTCCCTCAGAAGCCCCATCGTCACCTGCCGGATCGCCTCGTCCATCGCCGCGTTGCGCGGCCTACCCATGGATTGCGGTTTCCTCATCCAGCTTGCACAGGCTAATATACGAAACGCTGCATGCTGTTTCGCATTGCGGGGGCGCCCTCAGCGGTGGATCGCACAATTGATGAGGCCATTCTGGCCAGCTTCCTTGGCGACCTTCCTCAGCGCACGGTCGAGGAGCTCCTCGTCAACTCCTCGGTGATCGAGGTGCCCGCCCGATCGTTCCTGCTCCATCCCGGCGACGCCCGCCTCTGGCTGCTGGTCGAGGGCCTGGTCCGGATCTCGATCCACGCCTCCGACGGCCGCCAGCTGGTCGTCCACCACGCCGTCCCCGGCGAGACCGTCGGGCTGGGCTCGATCTTCGCCACCGACGGCTCCGAGGGCGCCCAGGCGCTGGGCGAGTGCCGTCTCCTGCCCCTCGACTGGGAGAGGGTGAGGACGATGACGCAGCACGACCCGGCCATGGCCACGGCCGTCGCCACCGAGGTCACCCGGCGCCTCCGCAGCGAGCTCGAGGCGACCGCGCTCGGCAACCACCGGTCGGTCCGGGCCCGGATCGCCGGCTACGCCCTCGATCTGATCGGGCGGATGCCGGGCGAGATGTCGACGCTGCCGCTCTCCCAGCAGGAGCTGGCCGACGCGGTGGGGGCGTCGAGGGAGGCGGTCGCCCGCAGCCTCTCCGCCCTGCGCTCGCTGGGCGCGATCGCCACCGGCGCCCGCCGGCTCCACGTGCTCCGCCCCGATCTGCTCCGCGAGGAGCTGGGTCCGCGGCGCGGCCCGACCATCGAGCTCGCCCACCTGCGGCGCCGGCGGCGGGCGCGCGAACTGGCCGGCAAGGGGGTCGTCCTCGCCGGCGAGCTCACGGCAGCGGCGGCGCTCAAGGCCAGGGCCTGACCCGGCGCCGGAGACGGCCCCGGCATCCGGCGCGGCGCCCGGGCCAGCCCCGCCCCGGGGCGGGGCGCCGGCGGGATCGGTTACCGTTCCGGGTCGAGAGCATGAGCGACAGCGACGACGAGACGAGGCCGCCCGAGGAGGAGGCGGCGGCGGAGGGAGAGCGGCACGGCCAGGAGGAGGAAGGCGAGGAGAACGAGCACGAGCACGGCCTCGCCCACACGCTCCAGGAGAAGCTGATCCGCTTCGACTCGATGGATCGGGGCCTCCTCGCGCTGACCCTGATCGCCATCGCCGCGGTCATCCTCACCGCGGTCCTGATCCTGGTCAAGGACCTCCCCTGGCCGCTGCTTCCGGTGACGACCTCGGGCGAGAAGGTGATCACGGTCCCGCTCCCGGTCCTGGTCGCGTCCGGAATCTTCCTGGTGCTGGCCTGGTCCTACCTGCTCACGGGGGCCATGCACAGCCACCTGGTGCTGCGGATCCTGGTCCTCATCGCCTTCACCCTCTCCAACGCCGCCCTCTGGCTGGGCGGGGGCAACTTCTTCGCCGCCATCGGCATCCTCCTGCTCCTGGCCCTGGTCTGGGCGATGTCGGCGGCGCTCTGGGTGGTCGACCGCTTCCACTTCCATCGCAACGCTCCCCACCGCCACCCCCGGCGACGGCTCAAGCTGCCCACCTTCCTGTTCTTCGTCGGCGCCACCACCGCCCTCTACGTCATCGCCTTCGCCGTCGGCGCCCACACCGGCGACTTCGGCTTCTCCGTCAACCTCCAGCTCAGCGCCCTGCAGTTCGCGCTGATCCCGCTCCTCTACCTCGCCGGCACCGACTTCGCCGAGTGGGCGGAGGTGGTGGCGGGGCGGGTCGGCACGGCGGTCGCCAACCGGCGCGACCTGGTCGGCAGCGCCGGGCTGGTCGTGCTCCTGGTGGTGGCCGCAGGGGCGACCATCTGGTACTCGCTGAACCTTCTCGACGACGACTTCCGGATCAGCCTCCTGGCCCTGATCCCCGGCACCATCGTGCTGCTCGTGATCGCCGCCTTCGGCATCGCCGCGATGCGTCGCGCGGCGAAGGCGAGCGTGCCCTTCTGGAGCATCGTCGTCGCCGGGATGGCCGGTTACGCCTGCATCCTGGTCGGGTCCGCCGTGAGCGTGGGCACCGGCGGCGAGAGCGCCACGCCGACGAGCTATCAGCACGCCGCCGCCCCCGTCTTCTCGATCAGCTACGGGAGGGGCTGGAGCGCGGAGCGGCAGGAGCAGATCGGCGCGGCGGACGTCTGGACCTTCGGCACGACCGACCCGACCGGCCTTCCCGCCCGCCTCACGGTCGTCGCCGAGCCCTCGTCGGGATCGACCTCCGACCTCCTGCAGACGGTCGGTCCACGCGCCCTGAACGGCACCGTCGAGGTCACCTCCACCGGTGTCCACGGCGCCTGGCAGGAACGGCGGTTCGAGCTCACCAGCGGCGGCTCGCTGTTCCTGGGAAGGGCCTGGACCAGGAAGGAGAACGGTGAGCTCTGGATGGTGACGGGGACGGCCCCGTACGCCGCCGGCGGCGCCTACGACGCCCGCTTCGCCCAGGACCTGGCCAGCTGGCAGCCCGAGGTGAGCGGCTCCGACACCTCCACCGGCAACACCACCTTCCCCGCCATCTACACGTTCGCCCCCTTCCTCTGGATTCCGCTCGTGATCGTCGGCGTCATCTTCATCCTGGAGGGGGGAGAGCTGGCCACCGGCGGGCTCTTCCTGGCCGCCAGCGGGATCTTCTTCCTCGCCTTCGGGGCGCAGTACCTGTTCTACGGCCTGATCGGCCACACCATCCCTCACGTCGTGCCGGGGACGATGAGCCTGATGGACTGGGCGATCGGGGTCGGGTCCGTGATCTACGCGGCGTTCGTGGTGGCAACGGGCAGGCTGCGCCGGCACGCGGTGCCGCTGCGCCTGGTCCTGATCCTGGTCGTCGGCTTCCTCGGGCTGCGCCTGCTCTACAGCTACGTCTTCCAGACCGCGCTCGAGGCCAGCGCCCGCTTCACGCTGGTCCAGGCCGTCGTCCTGCTCCTCGCCATCCTCTGGGACGTGGCCATGTCGGGCGAGAACCTCACCAACCTCCAGGGCTGGCACGTGCCCCGCCATTCGCGGGTGCTGCTCTACTTCGGCTACGTGATCATGGTCGCGACCGCCGTCCTCTTCTTCTCCTCGCTGCACGCGCCGCCGGGGGAGGGGACCGACTTCGAGAGCGACATGTGGCCGCAGCTGGGGATCCTGCTCATGGGCCCGCCCCTGCTCCTCACCTTCTTCTTCGCCAACCTCGGCCACTGGTTGTATGGGGGTAGGCCGGCGGTGGAACGGCCGCCGGTCGCGGGGCGCGTCGAGGACGGGGAGCCACAGCCCGGGGCCTGAGCCCGGCCCCGGCGTCGCTCAGGCGGTGCCGGCCAGCCTGGCCTCGGCCCGCGTCGCCAGCGCGTCGAGAACCGCCGTCTGCGCCTCGGGCACCTCGATCACCAGACGGACCGCGCCCGGCACCGGCACCAGATCGAAGCGGAAGAAGGAGCAGCAGGCGCTCTCGCGGGCGGTGAGGTCGGCCGCGATGGGTGCGGCCTCCTCGGCCAGGGTCAGCTCCAGGCGGGTGGCGGAGGGGTGCTCCAGGCCACGCAGCGAGGAGGCGACGAGGGAGCCGAACTCGGCGACGCGGAGCGGCTGCTCCACGGTCGGAAGGGTGCAGGCGTCGGGGACCCAGGTCTCGTCCATGCGCCGGACCCTACGCTGCCGGAAAAAAGAAAGACCCGGACGCCAGTGCCGGCCGCAAAGCGGCCGGCGCGCGTCCGGGTCCGTCAGACGGCGAACCTACGCCGAGATACCGTGCTGTGCAGCGATTCCGAGAACCAGGCCGGCAACGGACTGGGCGATGCCCATGAAGTTGCTGAGGTCGGGCATACCGAAAGGAAGCTGCGGAAGACTAGGCATTGATATCTACCCCCTAGAGCGATGCAATATTGCGGCGATGGACCGCTGATCACGGTGAACAGTGCGGGAGCATAGCATGCCCGCTCGGCGGGCGGCAACCCGAGAGGCCCATGTGTTGCGAGTGGGCGGCGCGATATCGTGTCATTCGTGGTTCCAAACCTGATCGGTGGCCGCTGGGAGCGGCCGGAGACAAGCACCCTGCCCGTCTACGATCCCGCCCGTGGCGAGGTCATCGACCAGGTGCCGCTCTCGGGTGCGGGAGAGGTCGATCGCGCCGTCCAGGCCGCGGCCGCCGCCTTCCCCGAGTGGTCGCGGACGCCGATCCTCGAGCGGACCGCGCTGATGTTCCGCTTCAAGGCCCTGCTCGAGGAGCACGCCGAGGAGCTGGCCGCCATCGTCACCCGCCACCACGGCAAGACGCTGGACGAGGCCAGGGGCGAGGTCCGGCGCGGGATCGAGGTGGTCGACTTCGCCTGCGGCGCCCCGACGCTGCTGCAGGGCCGCACCCTGCGCAACGTCGCCGGCGGCGTCGACCAGGACCTCTATCGCTTCCCGGTCGGCGTGGTCGCCGGGATACCGCCCTTCAACTTCCCGGTGATGATCCCGCTGTGGATGATCCCGCTGGCCCTGGTCTGCGGCAACACCTTCATCCTCAAGCCCTCCGAGCGTACCCCGCTGGGCGCCGTCCGCCTCGGCGAGCTGCTGCTCGAGGCGGGCTTCCCCGAGGGGGTCTTCAACCTCGTCAACGGCGCCGCCGACGAGGTCACCGCCCTCCTCCAGCACCCCGGCGTCAGCGCCATCTCCTTCGTCGGGTCGGCCCCGGTGGCGGCCCATGTCTACCGCGAGGCCGCGGCCACCGGCAAGCGGGTCCAGGCCCTGGGCGGCGCCAAGAACCACATCGTCGTCCTCCCCGACGCCGACCTCCCCACCGCGATCCCCGCCATCTGCGGCTCCGCCTACGGCAACGCGGGCGAGCGCTGCCTGGCCGGGAGCGTGGTGGTCGCGGTGGGGGAGGCGGGAAGCCGGCTGATGGACCCTCTCGCCGCCTACGCCGAGGGCTTGCGCGTCGGGCCCGGTGACGAGGCCGGGGTCGACGTCGGCCCGCTGATCCGGCGCGAGCATCGCGACCGGGTCGCCAGCTACGTGGAGAAGGGCGAGGCGCAGGGCGCGAAGGTGCTCGTCGACGGCCGTTCCCAGGTCTCCCGGAAGGGCTTCTTCCTCGGCCCGACTCTCCTCGACGACGTCGAGGAGGGGACGGCGGCCGCGGTCGACGAGATCTTCGGACCGGTCCTGTCGGTGCGCCGCGCGGCGACCCTGGAGGATGCGATCGCCAGTGCCAACCGCTCCAGCCTGGGCAACATGGCCGTCCTCTTCACCAGCAGCGGGCGCTCGGCGCGCGAGTTCCGGGAGCGGGTCGAGGCGGGCATGATTGGGGTCAACGTGCCTGTCGCCCAGCCCTTCGCCTTCTACCCCTTCTCGGGCTGGAAGGGCTCCTTCTACGGGGACCTGCACGTGCACGGCACCGACGGCGTCGACTTCCTCACCCGCAAGAAAATGTTCCTGACCCGCTGGTAACGGGGGTCGGGTCGGGAGGCGACCGTACACTACGCCGGGTGTGTTTCCCGTTCGACGCCCCGATGGTGAAGGAGTCCTGTGATGGGGGAGCGTAGGCGGGCCGGCCCGCTCCTCGTCCCCCGTGCCCGCCCGCCCGCGGACAGGGCGCTGCTCCGGCGTCCGACGCCCTCGGAGCTGGAGCACCACACCGACGCCTGGCGGGTGCTCCGCTTCCTCTCCGAGTTCGTCGAGGGCTTCGACGCGCTGGGCGAGGTCGGCACCGCAGTCAGCTGTTTCGGCTCGGCCCGGGTGAGGCCCGACGACCCCATGTACGCGGCGGCGACGGAGGTGGGCGCGGCCCTGGCCCGGCGTGGCGTGGCAGTGATCACCGGCGGCGGCCCGGGGCTGATGGAGGCCGTCAACAAGGGCTGCTACGAGGCCGGCGGCCTCTCCGTTGGCTGCAACATCGAGCTGCCCCATGAGCAGGACATGAACCCGTATGTCGAGGTCGGCATCGAGTTCCGCTACTTCTTCGTGCGCAAGATGATGTTCGTCAAGTACGCCCGCGGGTTCATCATCTTCCCGGGCGGGCTGGGGACCCTCGACGAGCTCTTCGAGTCGCTGACGCTGGCCCAGACCGGCAAGATCGAGCACTTCCCGATCGTCCTCTTCGATTCCTCCTACTGGAAGAACCTGATCGGCTGGCTGCGCCATCAGACGCTGGCCCGGGGTCTGGTCTCCGAGGCCGACCTCGACCTGATCACCGTGACCGACGACGTCGAGGAGGCGGCCGTGCTCGCGACCCGGCCGCCGGCCGACGTTCCCGGATCGACCTCGGCGAAGGACTAGGGGAGAGAGCGAGACCTATGGACGACGCAGCGAAGCCGCGCCACGGCCGGCGTCCCGGCGATCTGCGCATGGTCATGCGGCGCCGGGCCAAGCTGCCTCGCACCCTGGGCACCGGCGCCCTCTTCTCCGCCTGCTACGGCAACGTCGGGTCGAGCATCTACTACGCCCTCGGCGTCACCGCCGCCTTCGCCCTCGGTCTCACCCCGCTGGCGCTGCTCCTCGCCGGCTGCATCTTCGTCACCACCGCCCTCAACTACGCCGAGGGCACGGCGGCGATGCCTCACGCCGGCGGCAGCTCCAGCTTCGCCCGCAAGGCCTTCAACGTCCCCATCGGCTTCATCGTCGGCTGGATCCAGCTGCTCAACTACACGGCCACGGTCTCGATCTCCGCCTACACCGCGGTCGCCTACCTCTCCGCGCTGGGCACCTACGTGCCCGCGCTGCTGGTGCTCAACACGCCGCTCTGGCACGTGCTGGTGACGGTGCTGCTGGTCGGCCTGCTGATCGTGCTCAACGTGGTCGGCATCCAGGAGTCGAGCGTGATGAACCTCTTCCTGGCCCTGCTCGACCTCAGCACCCAGCTGGTCCTGGTCGTGCTCGGCGCCGTGCTGCTGCTCAACTTCCGGGTCGTCCTCAGCAACATCCACCTCGGGGTGGCGCCGACCTGGGGCAACTTCCTGGCCAGCATCTCCCTGGCCATGGTCAGCTACACCGGGATCGAGACCATCTCCAACATGTCGGAGGAGGCGCGCAACCCGGGCCGCACGGTGCCACGGGCGACCTTCTTCGTCATCATCGCCGTGCTCTTCGTCTCCGCCTTCCTGCCCACGATCGGGATGAGCGTCTTCCCCGTCCACATCGATCCCCAGACCCACCAGTACGTCACCGCGCTGGGCGGCTCCCACTGGCGGAACGACCCCGTCTCCGGCATCGTCAGCAAGCTGCACCCGGCCTGGCTCGCCCACGCCGCCGGGGTCTGGGTCGCGATCCTCGCGTTCACCATCCTCGTCATCGCCACCAACGCGGGGCTGATCGGCATCTCCCGGCTGAGCTACTCGCTGGCCAGCCACGACCTCTTCCCGCGCGCCTTCTCCCGCCTCCACCCGCGCTTCAAGACCCCGTTCGTCTCGATCATCGTCTTCGGCATCGGCGCCTCGATTCTCATCCTCGGCAACCGCATCGACCAGATGGCCGCCGTCTACTCGCTGGCCGCCACCTTCGCCTTCTGCATCGCCCACCTGGCGGTGATGCGCCTGCGCTACGTCGACCCCGACCTCCACCGGCCCTTCAAGATGCCGCTGAACATCCGCTGGCGGGGCTCGGAGATCCCGGTCCTCTCGGTGATCGGGGCCCTCTTCATCGGCGCCGTCTTCACCCAGCTGCTGCTCCAGAACATCGCCTCGTCGACGTACATCTTCGGAGGCTGGGTGGCGCTGGGCGTGGTCGTCTTCATCCTCTACCGCCGCTTCCGCAAGCAGCCGGCCTGGGAGCCGCTGGAACGTGCGCCGAGCCGGCGCCCGGCACCCGCGCCCTCGATGGCGCCCAGCCCGAGGGGGGAGCGAATCCACGTTCCCCGCCACCCCCGGAAGGGCGGCTGAGCTTG
>DATAXV010000201.1:0-21930 GCA_036272915.1 Candidatus Dormiibacterota bacterium | reverse complement strand
CACCCGCTCGCGGGCGGCGATGGAGTCGAGGTCGACCCGCTCCAGCACCCGCTCGTAGGCCTCGATGGCGCCCTCCGGCACCTCGACGCCGAGGTCGCGCTGGGCGCGAAGCAGGGCCACCCAGAGGCGGCGCTCCAGGACCACCTTGTGCTCGGCCGACCACAGCCGCGCCAGCTCCGGCGAGGCGTAGCGGGAGGCGAGGACGTCGGCGATCCGGGGCTTGGCCTGGATCTTTGTCACACCCTCATTCTGGGGACCGCGGTCCCCCCGCCGCCCCGTTGCTCGAGGGGGGGCTCGGCTCCGTTCCCTGGCGGCCGAAGAGCTGGACGATGCGAGCGTAGTCGTCGGAGGTGTCGACGTCGTCGGCCCTCCCCTCGGCGGGCGCCGTGCCGAGCAGCCCCGGCCGGGCCCGAAGCAGGGCGGCCAGGTCGTCCTCGGGCCCCCGGAGCTCGTACACGTCCGGCCACAGGCAGCGGTCGAGCAGCAGCGGTGGCCGCCAGCCGTCGCCGTAGTCGGCGGCCAGCGCCGGCGGCGTCCCCTCCTGGCGCCAGCAGCGGAGCAGCCTGCGGACGGTGCCGGCGCCGACCAGCGGCTGGTCGCCGAGGAGGACCAGGGCGCCGGCCACGTCCTCCGGCATCGACTGCAGGCCGATCTGAATCGACGAGATCGGACCGCGGCTGGCGGCCTCGGGGTTGAGGACGGGGACCGCCTCGTCGCCGATCTCGGCACGCACCCCCTCGTCGGCGTAGACGGCGTGCACGGTCTGGCAGCCGCCCTCCGTCGCCGACTCGATCGCCCGCCTCACCAGGGCCCTGCCCCCCACCTCGAGCAGGAGCTTGTCGCGGCCGAGCACGCTGGCCCTGCCCGCGGCGAGGACGACCGCGCCGACCGGCAGCGCCCAGGCGGCGATCCGGTCGAAGGGGACCCGGGGGCCTCGGTACCACTCGACCTCGGCCCCCGCCACCTCCCCGGCCTCGACCAGGGCGCGCATGCGGTCACCGTCGGCGTCGGAGACGAACAGCCGCCTGCCGCCCAGCAGCTCCAGATCGGGCGGCTCGTCGGGGGCGCCGAGGACGGCCAGGGCGCGGCAGTCGGGGCGGAGGTCGATATGGTCAAGCGCGACATCGATGTCAGAGCCCCTGACGATGGCAATGTGCGGCTCTTCGGGCTCCTCGTAGGTTCGCCCTCGTATGGGAAGGTCGAGTTCGCTCAACAGGTAGACGCACATCGCAGATCACCGCAGCACGAGGTCGATGCCGACCTCCTAACCCTCCGTCCGGCGCCCCATCGGAGGCGCCCAGGCTGCTGTCACGCTAGCAGGATCGGGCTGCCCGGCGCGCCCTCCGATGGCCCAGACTGTCCCGGTGATGCCCATCCTCGGCGCCCATGTCGAATCCCGGGGTGGCCTCCATCTCGCTCTGGATCGGGCGGCAGCGATGGGGGCCGAGGCCATCCAGGTCCACCCCACCCCGCCGCACTACTGGGGCTCGCCCAAGCTCGAGCCGGAGCGGATCACCGTCTTCGAGGAGGCGTACGCGCGGGCGGGCAGGCCGCCCTACTACTTCCATGCCGTCTACCTGATCAACCTGGCCGGGACCGACTCCACGCTCCGCCAGCGCTCGGAGTCGACCCTGGCCGGCTACCTGCGAACCGCCGACCAGCTCGGCATCACCGGCGTCGTCTTCCACACCGGCAGCCACAAGGGGGTCGGGTTCGAGCAGTCGCTGCCGACCATCGTCGGCCACCTGGAGCGGGTGATGGAGCGCGCCGACCCGCGGCGGGCGCGGCTGCTGATCGAGAACAACGCCGGCAGCGGGGACTGCGTCGGGGCGCGCTTCGAGGAGATCCGGGCGATGCTCGACGCCGTGCCCGACCCCCGCATCGGCGTCTGCTTCGACACCTGCCACGCCTTCGCCTCCGGCTACGACCTGCGCCGGCCCGAGGACGTCGCCGCCACCCTCGCCGAGTGGGATCGCGTGGTCGGCCTCGACCGGCTCGAGCTGGTCCACTGCAACGACTCCCAGACCGGCCTCGGCTCCAACCGCGACCGCCACGCCAACATCGGCCTGGGCGAGATCGGCGAGGTCGGCTTCGGCACCCTCCTCCACGACTCGCGTCTGGCCTCCATCCCCTTCGTGCTCGAGGTACCGGGCCTGGAGGGGAAGGGCCCCGACGCGGCCAACCTCGAGGTGCTGCGCCGCCTCGCCGGCGGCGGCTGAGAGCGAAGGCCGGGACGGGGCGGCCGAGCTCGGGCTGGACGGCGATGCCGGTCGCGACCACCCTTGACGGATGCGAGAGGTCATCAGCACACCCGACGCGCCCAGCTCGCCGCTGTACAGCCAGGGGATCAGAGCCGGAGGGCACGTCCACGTCGCCGGCCTGGTCGGCATCGACGTCAGCACCGGAGGCCTGGCCGGCCCGACGATTCAGCAACAGACCCGGCAGGCGCTCACCAACTGCCGGGCGGTCCTCCGCGCCGCCGGCGCGACGTTGGATGACGTCGTCGAGGTCGGCGTGCTCCTGACCGACCCGGCGGACTTCGCCGGCATGAACGAGGAGTACGCGACCTGGTTTCCGGCCGAGCCGCCGACGCGCCATGTCGCCAAGCTCGGCGTCGAGATTCCCGGCATCCTGGTCTCGATCCGCATGACGGCGTTCGCCGGCTGAGCGCCCAGGCCCGGGTGGGGCCGATCCGGCGCGACCGGCGGGCGGGCCAGCATGTCACACAGTGCCCGTCGCGGCATCCACTTTCCCGCTACCCTGATGCAATTCGATCCGGTGGAGCATGGTCGGTTGCGTGCCGGGCGCGGGAGTATTCGAGGGTTGGCGCCAGGACCTGCCCTGCGCCCGGATGACGGCAGCCAGGGAGGAATGGAGATGAAGAGCGCGGATAGCGTGCAGGCGAAGGGCGCGATCGATGCCTCGCGTCGGTGGCTGGTCCTAGGCGTCCTGCTCCTGTCCGGCTTCCTGGTCGTCCTGGCCTCCTCGGTCGCCAATCTCGCCCTCCCCTCGATCCGCTCCTCCCTGCACGCCGGCTACGGCTCCGCCGAGTTCGTCATCGCCGCCTATTCGCTGGCCTACGCCGTCCTCCTGATCACCGGCGGCAGGCTCGGCGATATCGCCGGCCGGCGGAACGTGTTGGTGGCCGGGCTGGCCATCTTCACCGCTGGCGCGCTGGCCGGTGGCCTCGCTCCGAGCATCGGCGTCCTCATCGCCATGCGCGTCGTCCAGGGCGCGGGCGCGGCTCTGCTCTACCCCCAGATCCTGTCCATCATCCAGGACAGCTTCGAGGGCGATGAGCGGAACCGGGCGCTCGGCCTGTTCGGCGTCAGCATCGGCGTCGCCTTCGTCGCCGGGCAGCTCCTCGGCGGAGCGCTGATCAGCCTGAATGTGCTCGGCCTCTCCTGGCGACCCGCGTTCCTGCTCCTGGTGCTCGTCGGCGTGGTGGCGCTGGCCGGGGCCGTGGTCATCCTGCCCAGGACCAGGGCGCCGGGTCGGGCCCGCCTCGACTACGCCGGCGTTCTCATGCTCACCGCGTCGATGGTCATGCTCGTCCTGCCCCTGCTCAGCGGTCAGGACGCGGGCTGGCCGCCGGCGCTGGTGGTGCTGCTCGTCCTCTCCCCGCTCGCCTTCGTCATCCTCGGCCGGACCGAGCGGCGGGTCGACAGCGGGGGCGGGTCGCCGCTGATCAACCCGCGGTCCTTCGCCACCCGGGGCTTTCCGATCGGCTGCCTGCTCGGGCTCCTCTTCTACTCGTCCTTCTCGGGTTTCCTGATCTACAGCTCGGTGACGCTCCAGGTCGGCCTCGGCTTCAGCGCCCTCGCCGCCGGTCTGACCTTCCTGCCCGGCGGTCTCGGCTTCATCGCCGGGTCGCTGGTCGCGCCGAGGCTGGTGCCCCGAATGGGCCGCCACGTCCTCAGCGTCGGGTTCCTGCTCACCGCCGCCGGCTGGCTCGGGGCGCTCCTCGCCGTGCACGCCGCCGGTGTGCACCTCTCCGGCTGGAACCTGCTCCCCGGCCTGCTCGTGACCGGCGTCGGCCAGGGCCTGGCCATGGCACCGCTCATCGGGACCGTCCTCTCCGGCGTCTCGCCGCGCGACGCCGGATCCGCCTCGGGCGTGCTCGCCACCTCCTTCCAGCTGGGCCAGGCGATGGGCGTCGCCGTGGTCGGCCTGATCTTCTTCGTCGCCCTCGGTGACCAGCACTCTGGAAGCTCCGCCTCCCGCTACCTCGCCGCCTACTCCGACACCCTGCCCTTCCTGGCCGGGCTGGCGACGCTGAGCATGGCCCTGGTCTGGGGCCTGCCGGTGACAGGCAGGCCCAACGTCCTCCTCGAGCGCATCCCCGACCGCCTCGCCGGTCTCGCCTACTCCTTCTACTTCCTGACCGGAGGCCGCGGCGTCGACCGCCTGCTCAACGGCATGATCGAGGAGGAGATCGCGCGGCGCGCGGCGCGGGTCGAGGAGGCGCCCCCCAACCTGGACGAGTTCCTCGTCCACCACTTCGAGCGCGCCGACGAGGACCTCGCCTGGTACCGGTACCTGGCCCAGGAGGCGCTCGCCCTCGGCTCCGGGCATGTCCCGCACGAGCCGGAGAGGCAGGAGGCGATCGACCGCCAGGTCGACGAGATCCGCCTCCGCCAGCGGCAGGGGCTGGTCGAGCCGGCCCTCGACCCGACGGCGCTCAGGCTGATGGCGTTCGCCCTCTCCGGCTACCCGCGGCTGCTCCCCCAGGTGGTGCGGATGACGACCGGCTACACCGTCGAGTCGGAAGAGTTCCAGCGCCTCTGGGACCGGCTCCTGCGCCAGCTCGGAGGCCGCCTGATGCCGGTGGAGCAGGGGTTGCCGCTCGCGGACGAGGAGGCCGGCGTCGAGAACCGCGGCCTCGACCAGGCGGCGTCGGAGAACGGCCGCCCGGTCTGATCGCCGGGCGAGGTCGGCTCCCCGGCCCAAGCCGGGACAGACCGCGTACGGTTGGGATCGGGATGCCTCCCGAAATGGAGGAACGGGAGAGGAACCGGTCGATGATCGACCACCTGCGAACCACCGGCTCGCTGCACCTCGATGCGGTGGAGCGGGCCTTCCTCGCCGTCCCCCGGCACCTCTTCATCCCCCACGTCCCCCTCGAGCAGGCCTACGAGGACGCGGCGGTGCCGATCAAGACCGACGCCGACGGCCACGCCATCTCCTCCTCCTCGCAGCCCTCGATCATGGCCCTGATGCTGGAGCAGCTCCGGCTCACCCCGGGATCCAGGGTTCTCGAGATCGGCACCGGCAGCGGGTACAACGCCGCGCTCTGCCGGCAGCTGGTCGGCGGCGAGGGCTCCGTCACCTCGGTCGACATCGATCCCGACGTCAGCGCCGCCGCCCGCCGGCACCTGGCCGCCGCCGGGGTCGACGGGGTCGAGGTGATCTGCGCGGACGGCGCCGAGGGCTGGCCCGGCAGCGCCCCCTACGACGCCGTCATCGTCACCGCCAGCTCGGACGACATCCCGCCCGCCTGGACGGCGCAGCTGGCGCCGGCGGCGAGGCTGGTCCTGCCCCTGCGCCTCCGCGGCCCGATCCAGTTCTCGGTCGCCTTCATCGGCCACATCGACCACCTGGAGAGCGAGGCCGTCCACTGGTGCACCTTCATGCCCATCCGGGGGGAGCTTCAGCGTCCGAACGGCGCCGCCCCCCGGACCTCCTCGCGCCGCTGGCTGGTGGAGGAGCCACACCGCACGGAGACGACGATGCCCGCCGCCGGTCTGGGATCTTTCGAATCGTGGCTGGCGCTGACCGACGGCCGCTACCTGAGCGTCCTGCTCGGCCCCGGCCGGGGCCTCGCCTTCGGGATCGCCGACGAGGACGGCGCGGCCCTGCTCGAGGCCGAGGACGACCTGGTCCGGGTCGGCCTCTACGGCGTCGCCGAGCGGCTCGCCGCCGATCTCATCGCCGCCTACCGCCGGTGGCGGAGGCAGCGGCCCAGTCCCGACCAGCTGCACATCGACGCCTTCCCCAGCACCGCCCACCGCGTGGGCGCCGGGGGCGGCAGCGTCTTCCGCCGGCGGCACGTCACCTTCCTCGTCCGCTGGCCGGCCTGACGCGGCTATAGTCGGCGGCCATGACACCCGACCAGGCGCGCCAGCGTGCCTCCGCTCCGGAGGCTGCCCACGTCTTCATCTCCCTCACCGAGGAACAGGGCACGGGGCCCCTGGTCGCGGTCAAGGACCTCGTCGACGTCGCCGGCACCGTCACCACGGCGGGCGCGACCGTCCTTCCCGAGGAGCCGGCGGCCGAGGACGCGCCCCTGCTCCGGGGACTCCGGGCCAGGGACGGCGTCTGCGTCGGCAAGGCCAATCTGCACGAGTTCGCCTACGGGCTGACCAGCATCAACCCCCACTACGGAACGGTCCCCAACCCCAGGTACCCGGGCCGCGTCGCCGGCGGATCGTCGGGCGGCTCCGCGGCGGCGGTCGCGCTCGGCCTCTGCGACTGGGCCATCGGCACCGACACCGGCGGGTCGATCCGAGTGCCCGCCGCCTTCTGCGGCGTGGTCGGCTTGAAGCCGACCATCGGCCGCGTCGACACCGAGGGCGTCTTCCCGCTGAGCCGCACCCTGGACACGGTCGGACCGCTCGGGCCCGACGTCGCCTCCTGCGCCGCCGCCCTCGAGATCCTGAGCGGGATGGAGGATCTCGTCCCCTCCTCTCCGCCGCCGCTCGAGCGCTTCCGCCTGGCCGTCCCCGAGGGCTGGGGCGAGGACCTCGACCAGGACACCGACCGAGCCTGGCGCCGGGTCGCCGGCGACCTGCCCCGGATCCCCTTCCCCGACCAGCAGCGCCTGGTCGACGTCGGCGCGATCATCCTCCGCGTCGAGGCGGCCGCGCTGCACCGCCGCTGGCTGGAGCGGCACCCGGAGCGCTACGGCGCCGACATCCGCGGCCTGCTCGAGGTGGGTCTCCAGGTACCCCGCCGCGACTACGTCGAGGCGCTGGCTGCCCAGGCCAGGGCGCGCACCGAGGTCGAGCAGGCGCTGGCCGGCTGGGACGGCATCCTCCTTCCCACCGTGCGCGTCGTCGCGCCGCTCGTCGAGGGACCGCACGATCGGGGCCTGCTGAGCGACTACACCCGGCCCTTCAACACCACCGGGCACCCGGTCGTCGCCCTGCCCGCCCCGGCCCCGGGACCGGCCGTCGGCATCCAGGTGGTCGGCCACTTCGCCGGCGAGCGCGACCTGCTCGCCCTGGCCGCGGCGCTCGAGCGGGACTGGGCAGGACGTCTCTGAGCCGCGGCCGGTCGCGGCGCCTCCACCGTCCTCTCGACGGTGGACGACGGCGCCGCCCTCGTCGCGGTCTCAGGGGCGGCCGACCGGCAGGCCCCCCCCGCCGGTCCCTCGGGGATCCCGTCGGGGTGCTCATCCGATGTCGGTGGCGGAGATCCCGCTGGGGTGGCCCGGCGGCCACTCCACCAGTTCGCTGGCCGTCGGGGTCGGAGATCCACCAGGTCCGGGGCTCCAGGGAGCGAGCCGGGAGCTCCGGCGGGCCAGGTCTCAGTCCCGCCCCCGACAGCCGTTCGATGGTGGCGGAGAGGCTGTCGACCGGGACCGCCTGGTGATCGCGAATCGGTGGGAGGTACCCACATGGCACGCATCCGGCTCGACATGACCATCTCCCTGGGCGGCTACGTCACCGGGCCGCAGGACAGCCTGGATGCTCCGCTGGGAATCGACTGGTTTCCGGCTCTTCAACCGGCTCGACCGGCGCCACGACCCGGGATCGAGCGGACAGGTGTTCAGCGAGATGAATGCGACCCCCGCCGTCATCAGCGCCTCGCGGGCCGGCGAGGCCGCGGGGGACGGCGACGTGATGGTGCAGGGGCGGCGCAGGCGCTGCTGCGGACCGGACCTCACGGTCGATGACCAGGCGCACCAGGGCTCCGCGACCAGTGACCTACGGAGCGCAACCTGACCGGAAGACGGCGTGTCGGAATCCCGCGTCGGGGCCCGGGACTCGTCCGACACCCGGCGGACGGGGAGAAAGCGCATCCTGTGCGCATGAACGTAGAGCTCCCGCGGTTGGCCGAGGACCAGGTCGAGGGGTTGGTAACCCGCTGGCTGAAGAGGCCGGGCGAGCAGGTGGTCGAGGGCGAACCGCTGGTCGAGGTGGAGACGGACAAGGTCAACACCGAGCTCGAAGCACCCGCCAGCGGCGTCCTCGCCGAGGTGCTGGTGGAGACCGGCCTGACCGTCCCGGTCGGTCAGGTGATCGCCCGGATCGAGCCCTGATCCAGCATGCGCGGCCCGCTTGGAATTATCATCTCGGCCGGTGAACGTCGAAAGGCGGTGTCGTCGCTGGTTCGTCGTTTGCGTGCGGGCTCGCCGGTGACCCACACGGTGATGACCGAGCGGGTGAGGGCCGTCGTGCACGGGAGGGTCCAGGCGGTCGGCTTCCGAGCCTTCGTCTATGACCGCGCCCGGTTCCACGGGCTCCACGGCTGGGTTCGCAACCGCCCGGACGGGACGGTCGAGTGTCTCGCCGAGGGTCGGAGGACGGACATCGACGCCTTCCTCGCCGACCTGCGCGAGGGACCTCCCTCGGCCCGCGTCAAGGATGTGGAGACCATCTTCGAGGCGGCGCGGGGCGACCTCGAAACCTTCGACGTCCGGTTCTGACCATGCGTGTCGCCCTCTTCGGTCAGGGGGTGATGGGCACGAGGCACGCCCGGACCCTCCGATCCCGAGGCGACGTCACCGATCTGCGCATCTACGATGCCGACCCCGGGCGCCGTACCCACGAGACCCCCGAGCAGGTGCTCGAAGGAGCCGGCGCCGCCGTCATCGCGGCGCCCGCCGGGACCCATGCCGGGCTCCTCGAGCTCTGCGCCGAGCACGGGGTCCCCGTCTTCTGCGAGAAGCCCATCGCCACCGATCTCGAGGAGGCGATCCGGGTCGTCGAGGTTCTGCGCGGCCATGACGCGGTGACCCAGATCGGCTTCCAGCGCCGCTTCGACGACGGCTTCCGGGCGGCGAGGGAGGACCTCCGCTCAGGACGGCTGGGCACCCCCCGGTCGTTCACCATTGCCACCTTCGACCGGACGCCGCCACCGCCCGCCTACGTGGCCGGATCGGGCGGGATCTTCCGCGACATGCACGTGCACGACTTCGACACCGTGCGCTGGCTCTTCGGCGAGGAGATCGAGGAGGTCTGGGCCGCCGGCTCGGCGCTCGGCGATCCGGTCTTCGCCGAGAACGACGATATCGACGTCTCCGGCGTCGTCGTCCGCCTCGCCGGCGGGGCGGTCGGCGCCATCGCCGGCTCGCGGCAGAACCCGGACGGCTACCTGGCCCGCCTCGAGGTGTACGGCGACCAGGCCTCGCACGTCCTGCCCCAGCCCCGCTCCTACCGCGACTTCCTGGACCGCTACGACGAGGCCTACGGCCGGGAGCTGGCCTGCTTCATCGAGGTCGCCTCGGGCAAGAGGCCGAGTCCCTGCACGGTCTTCGACGGCCTGGAGTCGCTACGGGTGGCGGTCGCCGCCGAGCGCGCCCGGCGCGGAGGTGCAGGAGTCAGGGTCGCCGCCGTCCCAGGGCTGGGCGCCGGGTAAAAGAAAAGGGCGCGGCCGAAGCCGCGCCCGTTGCGTCTCGTCTGACTCAGCCCGGGCGAACGTGATGCGCGCGCGGCCCCTTGGGGCTGGGCTGGATGTCGAACAGCACCTGCTCACCGCCGAGCAGATGGTCGAACTCGAGCGGCGGCTCAAGCCCGGAGCGGTGGAAGAAGTACTCCACACCGTCGTCCGCGGCGATGAAGCCGAATCCACGATCCGATACGAGCTTCTTGATCTTGCCTTCCGGCATGTCCGTCCGTTCTCCTCCCTTCTCGAGCCCTCACGGCAACTGACCGATCGGGGTCCCCGGCTCGAGAAGGACGAACGTTACGACCCGCGCGATCGCCGGCCTCGAAGTAAGGCCGGTTGTTCGAACATACCACTAGTTTCGAACAATGCAAGTCCCCCGCTCAACCGCCTCAGAAGGGCCTGTGAATGCAGTCCCGGTGCAGAACGACACGGTCCCGTAACACCCCTCCCGAAGGCCCGGAAGACCCGGGACAGGCGCCCCGAGATGACGGGCTCCAGACCCGACGAGACGCCCGGACCAGAACGCCCTCCACATCCATAATGTCCTCGACATGCGGGCAGTGGCGCCGCCTCGACCGGCCGCCCCCAGGGGGGTCTGACCGTGCAGGCCTGGCGCATCCTGATCGGCCGCCCCCTGCGGAGCAGCGAGGCGGCGAAGGAGGAGATCAATCCGGTCGAGGGTCTCTCCGCCCTCTCCCTCGACGCCCTCACCTCGGTCGCCTACGGACCTCAGGCGCTCCTCGTCGCGCTCGCCCCCGCCGGTCTCGTCGCGTTCGCGATTGCGCCCTGGATCACGGCCGCCATCGTCGGCCTCCTGGTGCTGCTGGTCCTCTCCTACATGCAGGTCATCGACGCCTACCCCGGCGGGGGCGGCGCCTACGCCGTGGCCAGGGCCAACCTCGGCACCGGGGTGTCCCTTCTCGCCGGCGCCGCCCTCATCGTCGACTACACCCTGACGGTGGCGGTGGCGGTCGCCGCCGGCGTCGCCTCTCTGAGCTCTGCCTTCCCGGCCCTGATCCCGCTGACGGTGCCGATCTGCCTCGCCATCATCGCCGTGATCACGCTGCTCAACCTCCGCGGCCTCGGCGAGGGCGCGCGCGCCTTCCTCCTCCCGACCGTGGTCTTCATCGCCGGTGTCCTGGTCACCATCGGGCTGGGTCTGTTCCATCCGCTCGATCCGGGGCTCACCCCGGCCGGCGCACCGGAGGTGGCGACCAAGGGCCTGGAGGCGGTCGGAATCCTGCTCGTACTCAAGGCCTTCTCCGCCGGATGCAGCGCGCTCACCGGGGTCGAGGCGATCGCCAACGGCACGCCCCTCTTCCGCCAGCGGCTCGCCAAGCAGACCGAGCTGCTGCTCGGCGTCCTCCTCGGGGTGATGCTGATCGGCCTGGCCATCCTCGTCCAGCGCCTCCACATCGTCCCCCGCGCCAACGACACCGTGCTCAGCCAGATCATGGCCAAGGTGCTGACGCCGGGTTGGGCCTACGACGCCCTGTCCATCGTCATCACCGTCGTCCTCGCCCTGGCCGCGAACACGTCCTTCGGCAGCCTGCCGGTGCTGGCCAGCCTGCTCGCCAAGGACAACTATCTGCCCCATGCCCTCGCCCTTCGCGGCGACCGCCTCGTCTTCACCAACGGCATCTGGATCCTGGCCATCCTCTCCGCCTCGGTCCTGGCCGCCACCGGCGGCAACACCGATTCCCTGATCCCGCTCTTCGCGGTCGGCGTCTTCACCGGCTTCACGCTGGCCCAGGCGGGACTGGTCAGGCACTGGTGGGTCAAGCGGCCCCGAGGCTGGACGTGGCGGGCCGGCCTGAACGGGCTCGGTGCCGTCGCCTCCGGGATCTCGACGCTGGTCTTCGTCATCACCAAGTTCACCGAGGGCGCCTGGGTCGTGGTGATCACGATCCCGCTTCTGATCCTGCTCTTCGTCCAGGTGCACGCCTACTACCGGAGGGCGGCGGTGGAGCTTGGCCTGGACCGCCTGCCGCCGCGCCCGATCGCGGCCCAGGGACGGGCGATGGCGATCGTGCCCGTCAGCGACGTCTCGCGGGCGACCGCCACCGCACTGTCCGTGGCGCTGCGGATGGCCGACGAGGTGGTGGCGGTCAGCGTCGTCTTCGCCGACGACTCGGACCGGGAGCGGCGCCTGCAGGAGCGGTGGGCGAGCTGGAAACCCGGGGTCCGCCTGGTCCTGCTCCACTCCGAATACCACTCGGTGGCGCAGCCGATGATGCGGTACGTCCGCTCCCAGAAGGCGGCCGGGAAGGGGCGGATCCTGGTTCTGCTCCCGGTGGTGATCCCGGCCAAGGTCTACGAGGGCGTGCTCCACAACCACATCGACGTCGCCCTCTCCAGCGCCCTCAGCGCCGAGGACGGGGTGATCGTGGTCAAGGTCCCCCTCCGGCTGCACGAGGACGAGGAGGACGGCGACAAGGGCCCGGCGCCGCCCGGGCCCCGCGGCGGCGGCGGCGAGCCGCGGGGAGAGGCTCCCTAGCCTAGGCGAAGGCGGGGCGGATGAAGCAGCCGGGGAGGCGTGCCGCCACCCCGTGGTTGCCGAGCACCCTGACCTCGCGGCTCCGGATCGCCTCGCCCAGCGAGCTCCCACCGAAGATCAGGGAGCGGAGGGCGGCGACGTCGCCCTCGATGATCGCGTCGGGTTCCTCGGCGCTCCCCCTCGACACGTCGAAGCGGCCCCTCGAGATCCGGACGCGGAAGCGGTCGGCGCCGATCCGGAGCTCGTAGCGCGCGACGAGGCCGCCGGCGGCGCCGGGATCGAACGTGGTCTTGAGGGCCAGGATCAGGGCGTCGGCGCTGAGCTCGCTGCCCGTGGCCAGCGGGCCCCGGCTCCCCCACCGGCTCAGCGCCAGCAGCACCGCCTCCAGGTCGGCCCCCCGGTCGGTCAGGTCGTACACGCCGGTGCTGGCCGGGGGCCCGAGCCGGCGGCGGCGCACCAGGCCAGCCTCCTCGAGCTCGCGCAGCCGCTGGGAGAGGACGTTCTCACTGATTCCGGGCAGCCCGCGGCCCAGATCGCTGAAGCGCTTCGGTCCGAAGAGCAGTTCGCGCACCACCAGCAGCGCCCACCGCTCGCCGACGACGTCGAGGGCTCGGGCGACGCCGCAGGGATCGTCGTACGTGCGTCTGGCCGCCATTCATTTACCTTAGCCTAGGCTTGACCTTTCTCTGCACCGACTCCTAGATCAGGAGCGGAGAGCGGGCGGCAGGACTCGCCTTCCGGCAGGCCCAGGTGAGGGAGCGCGTCATCGACCGCGTCGAAGGCGATGCCGCATGGCGGCATCATCGACGGCATCTCGCGGAGGACGCGCGAGACGCCTGCACCTCTGGACCCAGCTCACTTAAGCCGTGGACGGGGCTCCCCCCGGTCAATTTGCAAACGCGCTCCCCACCTCCTCTGCCACCCACCAGGCTGCACCCGAACTGCGAATGACAAATCTTTCGCATGTTCTTTGCCGAGAATGCAATGCCCGTGTTATGTTGCCAAACGGGATGGGTTGGTAGTTGGATAGTGATGCCGGTGGACGTGTCATCGGACCTGCGGCAGGCTTCAACTGGCCGAGGAATGGCGCCGGGCGGCACCGGCTTGAGACCCTGGATGCCTGCCTCTGGCTCCTTGAGGACGCGTCGGAGCGAGGCGTCCATCGTGTCCCGGCCGGGCTGGTGGTTGGAATGCCGTGCGAGGTGCCCGGTATCGCAGCCGACATGCTCACCCGTGACGCAATAGAGCTGATCTTCCGCGAGCAGGAGGTCTGCCTTGAGCCTAAGCTGGCCCCGGCGCCCAGAGAGGATGGCCTACGAGCGGAGAGCTTGGACGAAGACCACGAAGCGCCCGCTCTCAGCAACGGCGCGGCCCGTGCCCTGACGAACAGGATCAGACGCAGTCGAAGCGACCAATCCCTCCTCATACTCGAGGCGCACCGCCGTCGTGCCTGGCGGGCCCTGGGCTACTTGAGCTGGGAGCGATACGTACGGGAGGAGTTTGGGTTCAGTCGCAGCCGCTCCTACGAGCTCTTGAACCACGGTCGTGTGGTACGAGCGCTCATGACCGCGCTCAAGACGGACGTGGCCCCGGACATCTCTCCGTTCGCCGCAGCACAGATCCGCCCGCAACTGCCCGAGGTCATCACGGAACTCCGTGATCGGATCGCGGATGGAATGCCACGTCGCGAGGTGAGAGTGACCATAGCTGCGGTCATCGGCCGCTACCGAACACCGTCGACGCCGCGCCGACCCCCCGCCCCACCTCACAGTGCGATGCGAGACGTCAAACAACCGATGCCAGCTGGACCCCGGGACCCCGGATCCAGGGCACCCGCAGGGAATCTCGACGGCGTGATCGACTTCCTGCTGGGGTTGCCGAACACGGTGGATCTGCTCGACCAGATGCAGGATCCAGGACTGCATCGACTGTCCCAGATGCGAGAGGCCGCCAAGCGGCTTGACGGTCTGGTCGATGCGCTCGAACGGCGACACACACCGTCGGAATCTCAGCGCAGGGAGATGTACGGATTTCCGGACACCGTTCCGGCGATACAGCTCGGAGGCGGGCGGCCGAGGCCCTCCGCTGCAGCCCAGACGTGAACACTGCACCGATGGGTGAGAAGCTCTGGGGCCTTGCGGCTGAACGACCCGGCGGCGATTTGCCCTCAGCGCCTACGCGCGGCCGAGCCGACGAATGCTCACCGCGGCGTTTGATCGGCTCGTGGGCCACGACCTGGTGTGATCTGTTCACGATGTTCAGCGTGCCGAAGGAGGCGTGTCGTGACTGTGAGTCAGGACCGTTCTGTTGACGAGATCAGCGAACTAGTCGTTGATGTCGACGTCCACGAGGGTGCGACAGTACGAGACCTGCTCCCGTACCTGAGTCCGCACTGGCAGCGTTACATCACGGAATACAACTTCGTCGGACCGCCCAATCCCAAGCCTTACAGACCTGCGACTCCGATGCGGCAGGACCGGTTCCCGAGCGACGGAGGGGGGGCAGGGTCGGATCTCGGCCTGCTGAGACAGCAGCTACTCGAAGACCAGGGCACGTCTATTGCGATCCTCAACAGCACGGACCTTCAGTTCTCCACAATGGAGTCTCGATACGAGTTCGCGATCGAACTGGCTGCCGCCTACAACGATTATCAGGTAGAGCACTGGTTGGAGAGGGAGCCTCGCCTTCGCGGGAGCGTCCAGGTGATCGCCCATGATCCCATCGCCGCAGCAAGGGAAATCGATCGTATCGGGCCGCACCCGCAGATTGTCCAGGTCCTCCTGCCGGCGATCAACGAGCGGCAGTACGGCGACCCGATGTACCGACCGATATTCGAGGCCGCACTGCGCAATCAGCTGGTCATCGCGCTTCATCATGGGAACGCCACCCGGACGGTGTTCGGCTATCCCCGCTATTACATCGAATGGCACTCGATCGCTCAGCCCCACTGCATGATGGCCCAGCTGGTCAGTCTGGTGTTCAACGGCACATTCGACAAGTACCCCGATCTCAAGGTTGTGTGTTTGGAAACCGGCTTCTCCTGGCTCCCACATCTAATGTGGCGGCTCGACCGTCAATATCTCCAGCACCGGGAGGAAGTCCCCTGGGTGCTCCGGAAGCCGAGTGAGCATCTGCGCGACAACGTCCTGGTAGGAACCCAGCCCATGGAAGGCTTCTCCGCACATCGGTTCATGCAGTTGGTCGACATGATCGGAACTGACGCCACCCTGCTCTTTGGTTCCGACTATCCACACTATGACGAGGATGCAACTGACGACGGACTCCCCCATGGCCTGCCCGCTGACACGCGGCGCCGAGTCATGGGAGACAACGCTATCAATGCGTTTCCCAAGCTGGCGTCTCTCCGGCATGAGATCCCCGAGCCGAAGGGCACTCCCGCCGCTTGAGAGAGGATGGGTCCTCGGCGGAATCTGCGGCCTCACAGCTTTGACATCAATCGGTCGGAGGCTAGAACGAGGGAGACAATGAAAGAGAACCACGCCAAGCACAAGCTAGCGCAGGGACAGGTCGTCACTGCGATCACCGTCAACCCGATACACGATGCTCTCGCCGAACAGGCCGCGATCCTCGGCTTCGACTGCGTAGTTGCAGATGGTGAGCACGGAGCGGTGAACGACGAACACCTGGAGAGCATGGCCCGGGCTGCAGATCTCGGAGGGGTGTCCTGCGCAATCCGTCTTCCGTCCGCGATGCCGATCGTGGCATCCCTTCGGCGCTATCTCGAGATGGGCATCTCGACGGTGCAGATCACGCAGATCCAGTCCGCCGATCAAGCCCGTGAAGTGATCGAGGCGGTGAAGTACCCGCCCCTCGGGAAGCGTGGGGTCGGTCCCAATGCAAGGGCACTCGAGTTCGGCCAGATCATGGCCAAAGGGCGAATGCAGGATTACGTGGAGTTCGCGAATCGGGAGACCATGGTCATCGTCTCGATCGAGGACGAGGCGGGCCTGACCGCACTCCCGGAGGTTCTGAAGGTCGATGGAATCGACATTGTCATGCCGGGACAGGTGGACCTCTCCAGCGTCTTTGGCATCCCTGGCCAGACGCAGCATCCAAAGGTCCTCAAAGCGCTCGATGAGATCGGAAACCAAACCATCAAGGCGGGCAAGGTTCTGGGACGGGGTGCGGACACGCCCGAAGCGGCAGAGCTCGTGATCGCCGCTGGGGCCCGCTTCATCCTGACATCGGTATCCAAGGCGTTCAGCCTCGGAGCATCGCCGTTGCTCGCCGGCGTCAACGCGGCGCGAGTGTGACGGCGGGCGCAGGGGAGGCGATGACGACGGTGTCCCACGGAAACCGCCTGGTGGAAGCACTGGCAACCCGGGAGTATCTGATCGGGGGAGGATGTGTCATCCCGAATACTCTGGCTGCGGAGCTAGTGGCGTCAGCGGGCTTCGACTATGTCTCGGTCGACCAACAGCACGGCGTAATGGACAACGCGTTGCTGCTGTCAATGCTGCAGACGATCGGCGCAGCCGGATCGATACCGCTGACAAGGGTGCCTGCGAACCATCCGGACATGATCATGAGAGCGCTCGACTTCGGAGCTCTCGGCGTCGTGGTCCCCCTGGTCGAGACCGCTGAGGAGGCGGCGAGCGCGGTCGGCGCCTGCCGCTATCCACCCAACGGCGTTCGCTCCTATGGTCCGGTTCGGGCCCAGATCGTCATGGGGTCGAGTGAGACCACAGCGTTGGAGGAGGTCGCTTGCCTCGCCCTCGTGGAGACCCTAGAGGGACTCAAGAACGTCGACCTCATCGCCTCAGTCCCTGGTCTGACCGGGATCTATGTGGGACCGAACGACCTAGCTCTCAGCCTGGGGCTGCCCCGTCCAGCGGCGTGGCCTCCTTCGGAGGGGCTTCTGGAGGCTCTAGGGACGATCCGGAGCGCGTGTGAGCGGCACGGAATCATACCCGGCATCGGCGTGGCCAACGCGAGCACCGCGGCGAAGTGCGTCGCGCTGGGCTTCCGCATGGTTGGGGTCGGATACGACGCCAACCATCTCGCGGCAACCATGAGAGAACAGTTTCGCGGTGTGCGGTCGGAGGTGTCCTCGGTGCCATGACCACCATGACCGAAGGCATCAAGAGACCGGAATCCGCAAGGGAGGTTGAGCAGGTGGAGGTGACAGACACGCAGCGTCCGCCGCTTGCGGACTGTGATGTTCACGAAGGGATTCGGTCTGTCAACGAGTTGCGGCCATACCTCGCCGAAGAGTGGCACATGTACCTCAATCGCGACAGCCTGCCTCGGGTCCCACCCAAACACCCCTACGGCCACCCTCATGGCGGCACGAGCCTCGATGTCATTCATCCCGACGGCAGCAGTGACGACCAGTTCCCCGACCGAGTCCGAGATCAGCTGCTGGACGGCCTAGGGGTCACTCACGCGATGTTGATGGGGACCTTCCCGAACTCGCTGTCGGGGATGCCCCAGGGCAAGTTTGCGGCAGGGCTGGCAGCTGCCTACAACGACTGGCTCATTGCAACGTGGTTGTCAGTCGACAGCCGCTTCAAGGGATCGGTCGCCGTCGCGGCCCAGGAGCCACGTCTCGCCGCCGACGAGATCGACCGGGTCGGGCGCCACCCCAGCATGGTCCAGGTCAACCTCCCCATGTCCTCCCCCCAGGTGGCGTGGGGCGATGAGAAGTTCTACCCCATCTGGGATGCCGCGATCCGCAACGACCTTCGCGTCTCGTTCCATGTGTGTCCTACCACCGGCCTACAGGGGCCGCCGATGGCTATCGGCTGGCCGGCGACGTACATGGAACTGCGCAGCGTCTACGGCCACCACTTCCAAGCGAACTTGATCAGCCTCGTATGCAACGGCGTGTTCGAGAAGTTCCCCGACCTCAGGGTGGTCCTGCTCGAAGGAGGTTTCGCATGGGTGCCGAGCGTCATGTGGAGGCTCGACCAGTCGTGGCGAGCCCTGCGCAGAGAGGTTCCGTGGTTGACGCGACGACCGAGTGACTACATCCGAGAGCACGTCCGGTTTGGCACTCAGCCGTTCGAGGAACCGGACAAGCCAAAGCATCTACTCGACGTGATCGACATGATGGGCAGCGACGAGATGTTGATGTTCTCAACGGACTACCCTCACTGGGACTACGACACCCCGAACAAGATCCTGCTCAACGCACTGCCGACCCAGCTCAGACAGAAGATCCTGTGGGGAAACGCCCAGGAGTTCTACGGCTTCACCGAGATCCCAGGCGAAGTCCTTGGCGCCTGAACCAACGCTCCACTACCTCTGCGCCCGGAACGACATCAATTCGGGGGAAATGCGCCCATTCCAGATCGGACGCGTTCGGATCGTTCTATGCCGGAACGGAGACTCATTCTCCGCTCTGCGTGACATGTGTGCACATCAGGGGGCGCGGCTGTCGGCCGGGGTGCTGGGTGGCACCGTTGTGGCCTCTCCTGTTGGGAGTTACTGTTATGGTCGCGCCGGCGAGATCGTCCGGTGCCCTCGCCACGGATATGAGTACGACATGCACACCGGTCGGGCACTACACGACCCGCGCATGCGGGTCAGAGTCTATCCGGTGGTCGAGCGGGGCGATGATGTCCTGATCGAAATGTCGGGCCGAGCGCGTACCTGAGCGCCGTGGCCGCCCAGGTGTGAACCGAGCGTATGGCGCGACCGCGTCCTGGGGGCCGGTCATCGCTCGATCGTGACCTGCCCGTCCTCCACCTCGACCTTGTACGAACGGACCCTCGTCTTAGCTGGGTCTCCCAGCGACCTACCCGTGCTGAGCGAGAACTCATACCAGTGCCACGGGCAGCGGAGGACCTCGTTGTCCGTGGCAACCTCGTAACCGCCATTGCCATCAGCCACCACGGGTGCCTCCAGACGCCCCTCGGACAGTCGAGCGCCTTGATGACTGCAGACGTCGCGCAACGCATAGTAGCCACCGTCGCTGGCACGCACGACCACGACCGCCACTCCTCCGACGCTCACAGCGCGCATAGAGCCCTTCGCGAGGCTATCCGCGGGGAAGAGCACGTACTTCATGATTCTCTCCTACCAGTCATGACCGACTATCCATTCGCCAGTCGGGAGTTACGCAGGGCCAACAATCCGAACCTCTCCCCTATTATTGCAAGGTACGTGACCGACCTTGAACTGTCGCCAGGCACAGGACATCTTATTGACAAGCACTCGCCCTGTCCTTAGCCTATGCTTCCGTGGTCCATTAGCTTAATGAAACCACGGGAAGGCGAGTGCGGCCATAGGCCAGGATCGACCCGCGGACATTCTGAGATATGCGGGCCGTGATACACATATTGGGAGAGTAAGGTGCCAGACATCAAACGTCGCCCCTTCCACGCGCTAGGGCTGCTCGCGGCGCTGGTGCTGGTGCTAGCAGGCTGCGGCTCGAGCACCGCGAACGTCAGCCATACCAAGACGCTGCCCTTTGGCGTGAACACAATGCTATCGGGCGTTGATGCCGACACCGGCCTGCAGTACGAGCAGGGAGTCAAGCTGGCCGTTCACGACATCAATGCCAAGGGTGGGGTCCAGGTCGGCAAGGCAAAGTATCTGCTGAAGCCTGACGTCTGTGACAACCAGAGCCTGGCGCCTCAGGCAGTACAGTGCGGCCATCTGCTTGCCGAACAAGATCACGACAATGTCATGTTGGTGCCCCTGAGTTCAGCCGCTTTAGCACTTGAGGGATTCAACGTCCATGACCAGTTCGTGATCATCGCGAACGCCGGCGCATCGAACATAACCACCCAGGGCAATCCCCTGATCGTGCAGGCATTTCCGAGTTTCGTCTCCCCGGTCCCGAGCTTCCTGGACCAGGTGTACCAATTCACGAAGGCGGCACACCTTCCCGCCTCTCGAGTCGTTGCGATGGAGTCGACCGAGGTCATCGGCGCGCAGTTCGACGATGCCGTCGCGGCTGCTCTACCCAAGCACGGCGCCCATCTCGTCAAGCGGGTCTCCGTGGACATCACCGCCACGGACTTCAGCAGTGATGTGACCCAGGCCCTGCAGGCGCAGCCGAATGTCATGGTGCTGACCGAGTCGTGCTTGCCAGCATCGCAGATCATGAAGGAGGCTCGCTCGCAGGGATACACCGGCTCGTTCTTCGTGTACTGGGGATGCGATCCCGAGTTGATTGCGCCGGCCGCGGGCTCCGCCGACTACCACTCGGTCGTCGGTGATCTTGCCTGGGTCGAGTCCACGCCGACCATCACCGCGATCAAGAAGGAGTACGCGGCCAAGTACCACTCGGCTGCTGGTGCCGGCGTCGGGGGTGGCTACGCGGACGTGCAGATCTATGCCGCCGCTATTCACAAGGCTGGCACGGTCACGAATGCCACCACGATTCGAGCAGCGATGAACAAGGCAGTGAAGTCCGCCAATTCGAACGTATACGACATAACGGGATTCGACAGCCACGGAAACAGTGAAATGCCCGTCATTCCGACGACCTTCTATAACGGAAAGGTATACGTGGTTACGCCCTCGACGACGAAGGCGTTCTTGAAGGACAATCCGGGCTACTCCCAGTCAACCGATGGCTGAGGTGTCGGCGATGCTCACCGCGGCGCCGGAGATGCACAGCCATTCCTCGGTGAACAAGACCAATCAGGAGCCCACGATGCGGCTACACCCTGGCATCTGATGGGCGCGTTCACCGCGTTCGGGCAGCAGATCGTCAACGGAGTGGCGATGGGTAGCCTGTACGCACTCTTGGCCTCGTCGGTGGCGGTCGTCTTCGGGGTCGCCAAGATCCCGGACTTCTCCATGGGCCAGAGGGCGATGCTCGGTGCCTACATCGTCTACTTCACCACAACCTGGCTTCATCTCGACTACTGGATCGGTCTGATACTTGGCGCGTTCATCCTCTTCGGGTTCGGCCTGCTGACCGGCAGGCTCGTGTTCTGGCCCCTGCGTGGGCAGGCGGTCAACGGCTTCATCGGCGCTCTCGGTGTGGGGGTAGCGATGGAGGCGGCAGCGCTGTTGTTGTGGTCGTTCACATACCGGAGCATTCCCACGCCCTCGTACTTCCGGTCTGTCATCGCGCTACCCGGCCATGTGCGCGTCACCGGACAGGTGATCATCGTCTTCGGGGTCGCGCTCGTGGTCAGCCTGCTGCTGGCGTTCTTTTTCCAGCGCACCGCGCTCGGCCGGTCGATCCGCGCCGTGGCGGGCAACGAGCTCGGGGCTCGCCTGTCGGGCGTTGACATTCAGAGGGTGGTGCTCATCGCCATGGGCCTCGGCTCGGCCGTGGCGGCGATCGCGGGAGGCCTTGGGGGTCTCGTCCTGCTCGTCTACCCGCAGATGGGTGATCAGCTGATCCTGGTTGCCTTCGCCGCGGTGATCGCGGGCGGATTCGGAGACGTACGAACTGCGCTCATAGCGGGGTTCATCCTCGGTCTCGCCGAGAGCCTCGGCTCGGTATTCATCTCGTCTGCGTTTCAGACCGCCTATCCCTTCGCGATCGTGATCGTGATCCTGCTGCTCCGCCCCACCGGCCTCCTCGGCAGGCGACGGGTCGTCGGTCAGCGCCTCTCCCATGAGCTCTAGGGTGGCCGCGGTCATCCGCTCCAAATCGGTGCGTGCGGCCGCCGGTCTCGCTTGGCCCTATGGCGCCTCCGCCGTGGCGCTCGTCCTGCTCCCGTGGCTGCTGTCGAGCAACCAGTACCTGCTGGGACTGTTCGTCGTCAGCGGGATATGGGCCATCTTTGCGATCAGCGTCTCGATGCTGTTCCGATCGACCGGTCTGCTATCAATGGCGCACGGTGCGTTCTTCGGCATAGGTGCCTACGCGGTCGGAGTGGTGGCCACCC
>DATAXV010000200.1:0-48943 GCA_036272915.1 Candidatus Dormiibacterota bacterium | reverse complement strand
AGGTCGGTCGCGTTGCAGGCGAAAGCCGCAGTCGATCCAAGCGCGACCAGCGCCGCCACCGGTGCGGCGCCAAAAACTAGACGCCGCGCATGCGGGCCCAACGATATACGCACGAATGTCCCTCCTTCTGCTGACACGTGTCCACGATCAAACGGAGGGCACAGCGCTACGGAGACTGCTACCCCTCCCGCGAAAACGCAACGCTACCCTACTGAACGGGCGCCGACGGCGGAGGGTTTCGGCCTCTTTTCTTCCCCGGCTACCACTCCGGGCCGCGACGAAGGGCGTGGTGGATCGCCGAATCCAGCGTCATCGCCCCGTAGAGCAGCCCGCCCAGGGGGAAGGTCAGGGCCCAGAGCGGGGAGAGTCCGTAGAGGCGTTCGGTGGGCGCGAGGAGCATGGCCATGACGGCCCATCCGGCGACGCCGAGGGCGACCAGGAGCAGGCGCCAGCCGCCGGCCAGGCCGAACGAGCCGACCCCGGCGACGGCCACCAGCGGCGGTGCCAGGAAGAGCAGGCAGAGCCCGAGCAGCGTCCCCGCCAGCAGGAGCCAGGAGAAGCGCAGCTCGGTGAAGGCGGTGCGCTTGACCATCCGCCATATCGTTCTCAGCGATCGATATTCGCGGAGGCTGGTGACGTCGCCCCGGCTGACCGACAGGCGGATCGACGCTCCGGCCCTCTTGATGGCGGCGGCCAGGTTGACGTCGTCGATCACCTCCGAGCGGATCGCCTCCATCCCGCCCGCCGCCTCCAGGGCCGAGCGCCGGACCAGGACGCAGCCGCCGGCCGCCGCCGCCGTCCTCCCCGGCCGGTTGACCAGCCGCATCGGATAGAGAAGGTTGAAGAAGAAGAGGAAGGGAGGGATCAGCAGCCGCTCCGGAGCGGAGACGGTGCGCAGCCGGGCCATCCGGCTGTTCAGGCCGAGGCCCGCTCGCTCGCTCTCCGCGACCAGCCGGCGGAGCGAGGACGGGACGTGGGTGATGTCGGCGTCGGTGAGCAGGAGGTAGGCCGCGTCCGGGGCGGCGGCGACGCCCTGGGCCATGGCCCACACCTTGCCCGCCCATCTGGGCGGCAGGGCCTCGCCGTCGACCACCTGGAGGCGGGAATCTCCCAGCGAGCGCGCCACGGCCGCGGTGCCGTCCGAGGAGCGGTCGTCGACCACGACCACCCGCCACTCCCCTGGGTAGTCCTGGGCGAGCAGCGCCGGCAGGGTCCGCGGCAGCTGGTCGGCCTCGTCGTGGGCGGGGACGACGATGGCCGCCCGTGGCCACTGCTGGGGGGCTGCCGGCCACGGCTCGCCCTCGCCGACCGGACGGAGGTCCCATGAGCGGGCGGGCCGCAGGGCGATGGCCAGCCAGGCCGCCGCCGAGAGCGCGCCCAGAGCCGCGAGAGCGGCCGCCAGCACGCCGCTCAGCGCGGGGTGAGGCGGCGGAAGCGGACCTCGGTCTCGTGGACGATGGCGGCCACCGTGGTGGCCCGGCCGGCGGCGAGCGGATCCAGGACCAGGTCGTAGGCGCCGCGGTCCTCCACGTCGGCGCCGTAGCGCCGGCGCACGTGCATCGTCTCGCGCTCGTCCCAAGCCCGGCGAAGGTGCTCGACCTGCACCGTCGAGAGCCGGTCGCGGCGCGCCGTCCAGACCACCCTAGCCCGTGGCGGCGAGGTGAGCCGGACGTGCAGGAGGTCCGGCCGCCGGCCGAGCAGGAAGGCGGCGCCGCGTCCGGCGACGATCGCGCCGCGGCCCCTCGCGCAACGCCGGATGATGCGCTCGGTCTGCCGGTGGAAGGTCTCCTCGGAGATGAGGAGATCGGCGCCCGCGAACAGCGTCGGGCAGACCGGAAGCGCCGCCGACCAGTCGACGGCCCAGGTCGAGAGCAGTCGCTCCCAGAAGCCCGATGAGCGCCCGTCGTAGCCCTCCGCGACGGCGGTCGGCACGTCGAGGGCGTCGGCGACTGTGGCCGGGATGACCGTGTCGAACAGAGGCCAGCCCAGCCGGCTCGCGACCTCGCGGGCGAGAACGGATACACCACTGCCATACGGCCCGGAGATCGTCAGTGCGGGCACGGCCACAGTGTCCACGAGCGGCCCCGGCCTGTCAACGGCCCGAACTTGGATCCCGTCCCGGCCCGTTCGCTACGCCGAGCGAGCGGCCTGGCGACGGAACAGCAGGGTGGCGGCGACGAAGGCGACGGCGATGATCGCGACCATTTCGGACAGCGCGATCCAGAGGTGGTCCCCGAGGGATGTTCCGGCGAGCAGCGCCCGGATGCAGTCGATCGCCTGGCTGAGCGGCTGGTTGGCGACGACCACGCGTAGCCAGGCGGGCATGGTGGCGGTGGGCACGACCGCGTTGCTCAGGAAGGTCGGGATGATGATGAGGCCGGCTATCTGCTGGGTGGCCTCGACGCTCCCGCCGAGCAGGCCGATGACGGCGGCGAGCCAGGAGAGGGCGAAGGTCACGAGCAGGGTGATCCCGATCGCCGCCGCCCAGGCGCCGACCCCGGCCGGGCTGCGGAAGCCGATGACGAGCCCCGCCCCGACGGTGACGCCCAGGCCGATGAGGCTCCGCGGCATGTCGGAGATGACCTGCCCGGAGATGACGGCGGACTTCGCCATGGGCAGGGTGCGAAAGCGATCGACCACGCCCTGCACCTTGTCCGAGGAGACGCTGATGGCGGTGGTCACGGACGCGAACCCGGCCATGACGATGAAGACGCCGGGCAGCATGAAGTCCACGTAGCTCTGCCGGGTGCCGGCCTGGATGGCGCCGCCGATGAGGAAGTTCATGATCAGGAGGGTCAGGATCGGCTGCAGGGTGACGGTGACGAGCTGGTCGGGGTCGTTGGCGATGTGGCGCAGGCTCCGCTTGATCATCTCCACGTAGTCGCTCAGCACCCAGAGGGGCGAGCTGCCGCGGCTCTGCATGACGGTGCTCATCCCTCGGCCTCCATGGCCACCTCCCGCGCCGCGTCACGGGCGTGCTCGGTGAGGTGGAAGTAGACGTCGTCCAGGTTGGGGGCGTGGACCTGGTAGTCGACCGGCTCCGCCCCGGAGCGCTCCAGGGCCTCCAGGAGCGCCCTCAGCTCCGTCGGGCGGTCCCCGATCGCGACATGCAGCTCGGCGCCCTCGGCGGTGGCGTGGAACGGATCAAGCGCGGTTGCGAGCTCGGCCGCCCGCTGCGCAGAGGAGAGGGTGAGCTCGACCTGCCGCCCGCCGATGCGCGCCTTGAGCTCCGCCGGAGTCCCGCGGGCGATGACCTTGCCCCTGTCGATGAAGGCGATCTCGTTCGCCAGGGCGTCCGCCTCGTCCAGGTTCTGGGTGGTGAGGAGCACCGTGGTGCCGTCGGCGACGAGCCTCCTGATCACCCTCCAGAGGGCCTGCCGGCTGGCCGGATCGAGCCCGGTCGTCGGCTCGTCGAGGAAGAGGATGGACGGGCGCCCGATGAGGCTGACGGCGAGGTCGAGCTTGCGGCGCATCCCTCCCGAATAGGTGCGCACGGCCTTCGGCGCGGCGTCGGTCAGCTCGAGCAGCTGGAGGAGCTCACGAGCGCGCTCGCGCACCGTCGACCAGGGCAGGCGGTGGAGCCGCCCGAACATGGCCAGATTGGCGTTGCCGGTGAGCTTGTCGTCGATCGCCGAGGACTGGTTGGCGAGCCCGATCAGCGCCTGCACGTCGCGGGGCCGCGCCAGCGCGTCGATCCCGGCGATGCGCACGCTGCCGGCGTCCGGGCGAAGCAGCGTGGAGAGGATCCGGACGATGGTCGTCTTTCCCGCGCCGTTCGGTCCGAGCAGGGCCATCACCGAGCCGGACGGCACCTGGAAGTCGACGTCGAACACCCCGGTCGTGTCGCTGTAGGCCTTGGTGAGCCCCTCCACCGCGATGGTGGAGGGGGCGATCCAGGTCAACTCACCTGCCCCGTCGCGCCAGGAATTCGGCGACGGCGTTCTGCCATCCGACCAGCACCCTCGGCTTGTGCTCGCGCTCGTGGTGACCGCTCGCGTTCTGGAGGGACCGGTGCGCGAAGGGCCGGTTCCGGAGGGCGGGTCGGGGGCCGGTCAGGCCTCCCCGGTGGTTCAGCCGCTGCGCCTCGGCATGATCGGGCATGCCGGGTAGCTCGTGCATCAGCTCGTGGAGGCGCTCGGTCAGGGTCAGCTTGGTCACGGAGACTACTCCTTGTTCGTATCTGATACCTCTTTGCCGTACATGGTACGACCACTATAGTTCGTATGGGATACGAATGGCAAGCCCGAATGAGGAATCGACCCTGATCTGGCTGCGGCGCGAGCCCGCCGGGCGGCGGCCCCGCTACAGCCGGGAGCAGATCGCGCGCGCGGCGCTGACCATCGCCGACGCCGAGGGGTTCGACGCCGTCACGATGAAGCGGATCTCGGCCGAGCTCGGCGCGGGCACGATGACCCTCTACTACTACGTGCGCAACAAGGCCGACATCGTCACCCTCATGCAGGACGCCATCCTAGAGGACGTGCTGATCCCGGCCGAGGAGCTCCCGGAGGGGTGGAGGGAGGGCGTCACCGCCATCTCCCGGCGGACGTGGGACGTGCTGACGCGGCACCCCTGGTCGATCAGCTCCCTGAACCAGGCCCAGTTCGGTCCCAACGCGATGCGCCACTACGAGCAGTCGCTCGCCGTCCTCCGCCACACCAACCTGACCGGCCAGCAGAAGATCGAGCTCACCGCGATCGTGGACGCCCACGTCGCCGGCAACGCCATCCACGCCATCGAGACCCAGGAGCGGATCCGTGCCGCCGCCAGCGATCCGACCCTGATCCAGGACGCGATGGCGTACGGCCAGAAGCTGGTCGCCGGCGGTGACTTTCCCGAGCTCCAGGCGCTGGCGGCGTCTCCTCCTGACCAGGCGGAGGAGCCGGAAGCCGCGGTGAGCGCCAGGTTCACTGAGGGTCTCGCCACCAGGTTCACGAAGGGTCTCGCCGCGCTTCTCGACGGCCTGGAGAGGAGCTACGCGATCACGTCGACCGGCTGATCAGCCCGCCGCGCGTGGCCGGGACCAGGTGGAGGCGGGGGCCTGAACCCGGCCTTCGCCGCGATCAGGCCCCTGCCGGCTCAGGAGCCGCCGCCCCTCGCGGGCTGCCAGCGCATGACCCGGCCACCGTCCTCACAGTCGATCCAGGTCGCCTCGAGGCGCTGGCCGGACCATCGCTGCAGGGGCAGGATGCCGGACCGCCGCAGCCGCATGACCCCGCCCTTCAGCTCGAAGGCAGGGGTCAGGTGGAAGCGCCAGACTCCCTCGTCGGCATCCTCGATCCCACCCATCAGCCGGGCCTGGCGGACCGCCTGCGTGGCCCTGGATCCGGGGATCACCCGGGCCGTGATCATGCCCGGTCGCTCCGGGCGGTCGGTGACGTGCAAGGCACGGCTGTGCTCGTGCAGCAGCTCTTGCATCTTCAGCGCTGCCTCCTATTGCCGCCCCCGGCGCACTCCGCTGCCGGCGGCGAAACCTCATTCTGTTCGTTCCTAGCCATGACAAACCCTTGCCGTGGCGGAAGCGCCGCGCACGGGCAGGGGCATGGTAGGGCATGGCCCCCTCCTGCCGCCACCGGCGGTAGGCTGAATCGGCGATGCGGGCCATGCTCCTGACCCGGACGGGCCATCCCCTGGAGGCCGCCGACGTGGCCCTTCCCGAGCCGGGTCCGGGGCAGATCCAGCTCCGCGTGCAGGCGTGCGGGGTCTGCCGCACCGACCTGCACGCGGTCGATGGCGAGCTGCCCGGCAGCAAGATCCCCCTCATCTGCGGCCACCAGATCGTCGGCCGGGTCACCGCCACCGGGCCCGGTGCGACCCGCTTCGCCGCCGGCGAGAGGGTCGGAGTGCCCTGGCTGGCCTGGGCCTGCGGGGTCTGCGGCTTCTGCCGCCACGGCCAGGAGAACCTCTGCGAGCGGGCGCTCTTCACCGGCCACACCGTCGACGGCGGCTTCGCCGAGTACGCCGTCGCCGACGAGCGCTTCTGCTGCCGGATCCCGGACGCCTACGGCGACGCCGAGGCGGCGCCGCTGCTGTGCGCGGGCCTGATCGGCTACCGCTGCCTGCGCCTGGCCGGCGAGGCCGAGCGACTCGGCCTGTACGGCTTCGGCGCCGCCGCCCACATCGTGGTCCAGGTCGCCCGGCACCGCGGCCAGCGGGTGTTCGGCTTCGTCCGCGGCGGCGACGAGGCGGCGCGCCGCTTCGCCCTGGAGATGGGCGCGGAGTGGGCCGGCGACTCGCTCCAGCCCGGCCCCGAGCCCCTCGACGCGGCGATCATCTTCGCCCCCGCCGGGGAGCTGGTGCCGGCGGCGCTGCGGGCGGTGCGGCCGGGGGGCGTCGTCGTCTGCGGCGGGATCCACATGAGCGACATCCCCTCCTTCCCATACTCGCTCCTCTGGGGCGAGCGCGTGGTCCGGTCGGTCGCCAACCTCACCCGCGCCGACGCCGAGGAGTTCATGGAGCTCGCCCCCCTGGTCCCGGTCCGCACCCGGATCCAGCCGTTCCCGCTGGAGCGCGCGCAGGAGGCCCTCGACCACCTGCGCCATGGCGAGATCAGGGGAGCCGCCGTCCTCGTCCCCTGAGGCCGCTCACGGCCCGTCGATCCGGAGCACGGCGGCCGTCTCGCCGGGCAGCAGAAGGCCGTCTCCGGCCAGACGGCAGGCGGGATCGCTGGCCGCCACCACCTCCCCTCGGACCGGCAGGGACCGGGCGTCCGCGGCCCAGTTGCAGCCCAGGGCGAACCCGCCCCGGCACAGCACCAGCCAGTCCTCGCCGTGCTCGACGCCCACCTCGTCCAGCCGGCCCGCGCGCAGGGTGGGGTGGCGGCGGCGCAGCCCGAGCAGGGCTCGGTACCAGGCGAGCATCTCCAGATGCTCCTCCCCGGCGCGCTCGCTCCAGCGCAGGCGGGCCGCCTCGAAGGTCGCCGGCGACTGCGGATCGAGCACGTCCTCCGGCCGCCAGCCGAAGGCGGTGAACTCCTGGATGCGGCCGCGGGTGGTCGCGCCGGCGATGCCGGGGTCGGTGTGGGAGGAGAAGAAGGGGAAGGGGCTGCTGGCCGCCCACTCCTCGCCCATGAAGAGCAGGGGGACGAAGGGGGAGAGCAGCAGCAGGGCGGCGGCGATGCGGGCCCGGCCCGGCGAGACCAGATGGCAGAGGCGGTCGCCCCGGGCGCGGTTGCCGACCTGGTCGTGGTTCTGGACGCAGACGACGAGCTGCTCGCCCTCCAGCAGGTGCGGGCGGCCGTGGCGGCGCCGGCGGTGCCTGGAGTAGTCGCCCTCGTAGACATAGGCCCGGCGCAGAGCCCTGGCCAGTTGCTCGACCGAACCGAAATCCTCGTAGTAGCCGTCCCGCTCGCCGGTGAGCAGGGCGTGGACGGCATGGTGGAAGTCGTCCTCCCAGTGGGCGGTGAGGCCGTACCCGCCGATGGCGACCGGTGTCGCCAGTCGCGGGTCGTTCAGATCGGACTCGGCGATGAGCCAGCGGTCGGGCCCGACCTCACGGCCCACGCGCTCGGCCATCTCCTCGAGCAGGTGGACGGCGGAGTGGTCGTAGAGGGCATGGACGGCGTCGAGGCGGAGGCCGTCGAGGTGGTAGTCGCGGAGCCACCGGATCGCGTTCTCGATCAGGTAGTCGCGGACCGGCTGCGAATCGGGGCCGTCCAGGTTCACCGCCTGACCCCAGGGTGAGGGGTAGCTGTCGGTGAAATAGCTGCCGAAGCGCCCCAGATAGTTGCCCTCCGGGCCGAGATGGTTGTAGACGACGTCGAGGATCGCGGCGAGCCCCCTCCGGTGGCAGGCGTCGACCAGGCGCATGAGGCCGGCCGGGCCGCCGTAGGCGTGGTGGGGGGCGTAGAGGTCGACGCCGTCGTAGCCCCAGCCGCGGTCGCCGGCGAACTCCGCCACCGGCATCACCTCGACCGCCTGGACGCCGAGCTCGACCAGGTCGTCGAGGTGGGCGATGGCGCCGTCGAAGGTCCCCTCCTCGGAGAACGTGCCGATGTGCAGCTCGTAGATGGCGCAGTCACCGAGCGCCGGCGCCGTCCAGCCGCCGTCGGTCCAGGGGAAGGGCTCGGTGTCGAGGGGGCGCGACGGCCCATGCACGCCGAGCGGCTGCCAGGGGGAGCGCGGGTCGGGCAGCGGGGTCCCGTCCAGCCGGTAGCGGTAGTCGCCGCGCGGGAGCGGACCCCTCCACCATCCCCGCTGCCCGCGCTCGAGCGGGACCAGGGTGCCGGCGTCCTCCAGCTCGACGGCCCCCGCCGCCGGCGCCCACAGATCTCCGGGCGTCACCGGGCCCGATGATACGGGCGCCCGTGGTTCAGGCCCGCTGCGGCTGGCCGGCGAGCGCGAAGTAGTAGGACGCCTCCCCGGTCCTGTAGAGGCCGTACCAGGCGTCGAGCGTCGCCGGCGGGTAGACCTCGAGCCGGCGCAGGATCTCTCGGGCGAACTCGAGCGGCTCGGTCGGACCGGCCGTGATCAGGTCGCCGTCGACGACCACCCGGGCGTCCTCGTACAGATCGCCGCCGGCGTACCCGGTGGCGGCCAGGTAGCCGCGATGGCTGCTCGTGTGTCTCCGGGAGTCGAGCAGGCCGGCATGGGCCAGGCCCAGCGTGGCTCCGCAGATGGCGGCGACGGGGACGCCCTCGGCGAGGAAGCGACCGGCCAGGGCCAGGGCGGCCGCCTGGCCGCCTCCGGAGCCGGAGGGATCCCACCCGCCGCTGCCGGGAAGGATCAGCATCGCGCTGGCCCGCGGCTCGAGCTCAGCCAGGGTGGTGTCGGGGACGATGGTCACGCCGCCCATGCTTCGGATGGCGTCGGCGGTGGCGCCCACCGTGACCACCTGATGGCGGCCGTCGGGATTGAAGCTCGCGGTGTTGAGCTCGGCGATCGCATGGCCGACCTCCCAGTCGGCCATCCCCTCCAGGACGTACAGGTGAACCGGTTTGCTCATGGCCGCCTCCACAGTCGATGACGTCGATGTCCCTCATCCTGGGCGAAGTCGCGGACAGGTCCGGTCCTCATGGACATTCCCTCCTCGGACGGTCCCGGACGCAGCCCGCGGCCCTCGTTGGAGCTCCTCCGTATCCGATGCTGAGACCTCGCGGGCGGGCGGGAGGCTCCGGGGCCGTCAGTAGACTGGAGGGGTCAGCGTCAGAGGCCGAATCTGCCGGGAGGAGCGCGTGCCAGTGATCCCCTTCGACCCGACCGCGGTCCGCGTCTTCGATCTGGAGCGGCCCCGTACCGCCACCGATCCGATCGCGCCCGGCCACCAGCCGCCCGGCTACTCGTACCTGCTCCACCGGCGCCATGAGGGCACGGGCACGCGCAGGACCTCCGCCGCCGGCGTGGTCGTCACCAGCGAGCACGCGGGCACCCACATCGACGCCTTCTGCCATCAGGCCGAGGACCTGCGCTGCCACGGCGCCAGAGAGGCTGCGGACATCCAGACCGCCTTCGGCTTCCGGGAGCTCGGGGTCGAGTCGATCCCGCCGCTCGTCGCCAGGGGCGTGCTGATCGACCTGGTCCGGCACCGGGGATCGGTCGTCGAGCCCAACCGCTGGATCCGGCTCGGGGAGATCCAGGAGGCGGCCTCCGCCCAGGGGATCGAGCCGCGCGCCGGCGACGTCGTGCTGGTCCGGACCGGCAACGGACAGCTCTGGAGCGACCCGGTCAACTACCTCAAGGGCTCGGGGGTGGAGGGTCGGGTCTCCGCCTGGCTGGCGGAGGTCGGCGTGACCGCGGTCGGCGCCGACAACGTCGCCTGGGATCTGCCCGACGAGATCGACCCGGATCTGGGTGAGAACCTGCCCGGCCACATCCTCCTGCTGGTCCGCTCCGGGATCTACATCCTGGAGAACCTGAACCTGGAGGATCTCGGCGAGGCGGGCGTGACCGAGTTCGGCTTCGTCTGCCTGCCCCTGAAGCTGGTCGGCGCCACCGGGTCTCCGGTCCGTCCCGTCGCCCTCGTCTCCTCAACCTGACGACACCTTCCCGCCGGACGCTCGCAGGTTGATCCGGTGAACCCGGTCGGTCCGCGTCCTCTGCGGATTCTCGGGTCTGCTCCCGCGCTCCATGGCAGCCGGCCCAACGAATCTGCCCGTGGTATCAGAGACGGTATCATCCGTCGCATGGCCATGACTCTGCGGCTTGACGATGGAGAGAACGATGCCCTGCGCAGACGCGCGGACCGCGAGGGCCGCTCCATGCAGGAGGTCGCCCGGCAGGCGATCCGTGAGTACATCGAGCGCACCAGCCATCAGGACCTGCTGGATGCGGTGCTCGATGAGGAGCTGCCGCGCTACGCCGAGGCGCTGCGACGGCTGGGGGAGTGATCTACCTCAGCGTCGAGGACCTGCTGCAGATCGCGGAGCGGATCGCTGGCCGCGTCGAGGTGCGGGATCATGGGCTGCTGGCCTCGGCCTGCGCTCGTCCGCGATCCACGGTCTTCGGCAAGGACGCCTATCCGACGCTCGGCGACAAATGCGCGGCGCTGATCCACTCGCTCAGCTGCGACCACGCCCTGGTCGACGGAAACAAGCGCCTCGCGCTGGGGAGCGCCATCGCCTTCCTCGGCATGAACGGCGCGCGGCTGACCATGACCAACGACGAGGCCTATGACTTCATCATCGGGATCGTTGTCCATGATCTCGACGGCGTCCGGCCGATCGCCGAGAACCTGCGAGAGCGCACTGCGCCATGGCACCTTGCGAAGCGCCGTGGACGCCCGTAGATCAGGCCTGGAGTGCGTTTGACCGCGGCTACTCCCGACGCAGAAGACCGACGGGGAAGCCGCTGAGAAGGTCGGCCAGCCGCATCCGGCCGCCGCCCACCGTTCCGCCACCGAGGACGTCGCGCCAGCTGCCCTCCTCGATCTCGACCGTCGTGTCCTGCCATGCCCCGAGGCCGTGGCACAGCCTCGGCGCGAGCGCCACCACCCGTTCGCCACGCTCGTACGCGATCAGGTGGTCCGCCCTCTCGCCCCTCACCTCCAGAGGCCGGTACCGGCCCCGAAAGGCGTCCGGCTCCTCCGATCGGAGGCGCAGTCCGCGCGTGAGCAGCAGCATCTTGGGCAGACCCTCCGCCGCCCGCTTCCAACAGTCCTCCGCGGTCAGGTGGTCGATCTCCTCGAGGAGGTCCCGCCGGCGGCCGAAGTCGACCGGGCCGCGGTTGTCGGGGTCGACGAGCCGGTTGTCCCAGAGCTCGGAGCCCTGATAGACGTCGGGGACGCCGGGCGCGGTAAGGGTCAGCAGGAGGAGCGACAGCGACGTCGCCCTCGCCGCCGGCGACAGCTCCTCGATCAGGGTCTCCAGCTCGGATCGGAAGGCGGCGTCGCCGAGGCAGCGGTCGGTGAACTCGAGGGCGGCGCGCTCGTACTCCTCGCTCGGCTGGAGCCAGGAGGTGTGGACCTTCGCCTCCCGCATGGCCTTCTCCAGGTAGCCGCGCAGGCGGTCCGGCTCGATCGGCCAGGCCCCGACCAGCGTCTGGTAGAGCAGGTACTCGAAGGCGGGGTCCGGCCAGGGGCCGCTGCGATGCCGCTCGTTGTGGGCCGACCAGGCCCTCACCGCGTCCGCCCAGCGCCGCGGGGCCTCGGAGAGGACGGCCAGCCGGCAGCGGACGTCGGCGCTGCGCTTGCTGTCGTGCGTGGAGAGACCGATCATCGCCTCCGGCCACTCCTCGGCGCGGGCCTGGCAGTCGCGGTGGAACTCCTCCGGCTCGACGCCGAACCGGCCCGGGTCGCCGCCCACCTCGTTGAGGCCGGCCAGCCGCAGATAGCGATAGAAGGCGGTGTCCTCGACGCCCTTGCCCATCACCGCCCCCGAGGTCTGCTGGAAGCGGGCGACGAAGTCGGTCTCGGCCTCGCCGCGGTGCTGGAGCTGGAGGACCGACTGGATGAAGTCGAAGAGCTCGCCGTCGAAGTCCGGCCGGTGCTCGCGGGCGCGGGCGACGGCGACCGAGAGCCAGTGCCGGTCGGCATCGCTCAGCTCCTGCGCCTCGGGGCGGACGTAGCTCCGGTATACGGGCATGCAGGCGAGGATCTCGCGCAGCGCCTCCAGCACCTCGATCCGGGTGAAGTCGCGGAACCGCCGGTTGCGCTCGCAGACGCGGCTGAAGCCGCCGGCCAGGCGCGCCAGGTCGGAGGCGAGCAGCTCGAGCATGACGTGATGCCGGCTCTGGTGGGAGACGTCGGGCCAGGGGACGGTGTCCCCGGTGAGCTCCTCCCAGATCGCGGTCAGGTCCTTCTCGCCGGCCGGGTCGACGAAGAGCCCGAGGGCCATGGCGGCGAAGTCGTAGCCGGTGGTGCCGGCCACCGGCCACCGGCTGGGCAGCCGCTCCCCATCGGCCAGGATCTTCTCGACCACGACCCAGGCTCCGGGCGCCTCCAGGCTCAGCCGGCGGAGGTAGCCCTCGGGGTCGTGCAGCCCGTCGACATGATCGATGCGGAGGCCCTGGACGGAGCCGTCGCGGAGCCATGACAGGATCAGGTCGTGGCTCTCCCGGAAGACGTCCTCCTCCTCCATGCGCAGCCCGACCAGGGTCTGGACGTCGAAGAAGCGGCGGTAGTCGAGCTCGCTCTGGGCGGTCTGCCACCGGGCCAGCCGGAAGTGCTGGGCCGAGATCAGCGCGTCCAGGCGCTCGGCGTCCTGCTCGATCGCCCTCAGCTCGCCATCGACGACCGCGCACACCTCGGGCTGGGCAGCGCAGAGGGCGGCCAGCCGCTGGAGGATCGCCTCCTTCTGCTCGTGTCGCGCTCGGCGCTCGGCGTCGGGGGCGAGGTGCCGCTCGGGCAGGGCCTGGCAGGCCTCGGCCAGCTCGGCCATCTCCGCCGACCCGGTCGCCACCGCCGCCTCGCGCAGGGGGCCGGCCAGGGTGTCGACCGCGATCGGGCACTCGTGCTCCCAGTAGCGGAGGATGATCGCGCCCCCGTCCCGGATCAGCCGGAACTCGCCCCGCTCCAGCACCCGGCCGTAGTGGTCGCCGAGCAGCGGCACCAGGATCTGGCCCCGCTGCTGGCCGTCGGGAGGCTCCCAGGCGATGTCGAAGGCGAGCGCGTACCGGGAGGAGGCGCCGTTCTCCAGCACGTCCCACCACCAGCGGTTGTGCCGTCCGGCGATGGCCATGTGGTTGGGGACGATGTCGAGGACGAGGCCCATGCCCCGCTCCCGGAGGGTCTCCACCAGCCGCGTGCGACCGGCCTCTCCGCCCAGCTCGGCGCTGACCAGGCCGTGGTCGACGACGTCGTAGCCGTGCGTCGAGCCGGGCGCGGCCTGGAGCAGCGGCGAGACGTACAGGTGGCTGACCCCGAGGCGCTCGAGATAGGGGATGAGCGATGCTGCCCCGGCCAGGTCCAGGTTGGGCCCGAGCTGGAGCCGGTAGGTGGCGGTCAGCGGCCGGGGACTACTCGACACGCTGCAGGAGGCACAGGGCCCGGCCTTCGACCAGCACCGCCGACCGCGCCCGGTAGGAGCGGGGCGTTGGCTCGGAGGTGTCGACGATGCGCAGCCAGCGCTTGCCGAAGGAGGCGGGCGGCAGCACGAAGTCGAGAGGCTCGGTGTAGGCGTTGAAGCAGATGAAGAAGCTGTCGTCGCTCTCCCGGCGGCCGTAGTCGTCGACCGCCGCGATCTCCTCGCCGTTGACGTAGACGGCGAGGGAGCGGGCGAAGCCGGCCTGCCAGTCCTCCTCGCTCATGACTCCCCCGTCCGGCTTGAACCAGCCGATGTCGGCGCCGGCCTGGTCGCCGCGGATGGAGCGGCCCTGGAACCAGCGGCGGCGGCGGAAGACGGGGTGGTGCCGGCGCAGCGCCAGCAGCCGCTCGGTGAAGCGGAGGAGCTCGGTGTCCTGGTGCGCCCAGTCGATCCAGGAGATCTCGGAGTCCTGGCAGTAGGCGTTGTTGTTGCCCTTCTGGGTGCGGCCCAGCTCGTCGCCGGAGAGGATCATGGGCACGCCCTGGGAGAGCAGCAGCGAGGTCAGGAAGTTGCGCTGCTGCCTGGCCCTCAGGGCGGTGACCTCGGCATCGTCGGTCTCGCCCTCGACGCCGCAGTTCCAGGAGCGGTTGTCGTCGGTCCCGTCCTTGTTGCCCTCGCCGTTGGCCTCGTTGTGCTTCTGGTTGTAGGAGACGAGGTCGCGCAGGGGGAAGCCGTCGTGGGCGGTGACGAAGTTGACGCTCGCGTACGGCTTGCGGCCGCTCCACTCATAGAGGTCGGAGGAGCCGGTGAAGCGGTAGGCGAAGTCGGAGACGGTGCCCGGGTCGCTGCGCCAGTAGTCGCGCACGGTGTCCCGGTAGCGCCCGTTCCACTCCGACCAGAGGACGGGGAAGTTGCCGACCTGGTAGCCGCCCTCGCCGACATCCCAGGGCTCGGCGATCAGCTTCACCTGGGAGAGCACCGGGTCCTGCTGGATGAGGTCGAAGAAGGCGGAGAGACGGTCGACGTCGTGCAGCTCGCGGGCCAGCGTGGCGGCGAGGTCGAAGCGAAAGCCGTCGACGTGCATGTCCTGGACCCAGTAACGGAGGCTGTCCATGATCAGCTGCAGGACGTGCGGGTGCCGCATGTTGAGGCTGTTGCCGGTGCCCGTGTAGTCGACGTAGAAGCGCTTGTCGTTGTCGGCGAGGCGGTAATAGGCCTGGTTGTCGATGCCCCGGAAGGAGAGGGTCGGCCCCATGTGGTTGCCCTCGGCCGTGTGGTTGTAGACCACGTCGAGGATCACCTCGATGCCGATCCGGTGCAGGGTCCGCACCATCTCCTTGAACTCCTGCACCTGCTGGCCCAGCTGGCCGCTGGAGGAGTACTCGTTGTGCGGCGCGAAGTAGCCGATCGAGTTGTAGCCCCAGTAGTTGCGCAGGCCCTTCTCGACCAGCACCTGGTCGTGCACGAACTGGTGCGTGGGCATCAGCTCGACGGCGGTCACGCCGAGGCGCTGGAAGTGATCGAGAGCGGCCGGGTGGGCGAGGCCGAGGAAGGTGCCGCGGATGTCCTTGGGGATGTCCGGATGGAGCCAGGTGAAGCCCTTGACGTGCGTCTCGTAGATGACGGTGTCGTGCCAGGGCGTCTTCGGCAGCCGGTCCCCGTTCCAGTTGAACCAGGGGTTGGTGACCACGGCCTTGGGCATGAAGGGCCCCGAGTCACGATCGTCGCGGGTGGAGTCGTCCCCGCCCACCGGGTACCCGTACACGGAGGGGTCCCAGCGCACCTGGCCCTCGACGGCGCGGGCGTAGGGGTCGAGCAGCAGCTTGGATGGGTTGCAGCGGGTCCCCTGCTTGGACGGCTCGAAGGGACCGTGGACGCGAAAGCCGTAGCGCTGGCCGGGATAGACGTTGGGCAGGTAGCCGTGCCAGCAGAGGGCGGTCTGCTCGGCCAGGTCGACGCGCGTCTCGTTGCCCTGCTCGTCGAACAGGCAGAGCTCGACGCGCTCGGCGACCTCGGAGAATATGGAGAAGTTCGTCCCCGTCCCCTGGAAGCTCGCCCCCAGGGGATAGGGATGGCCGGGCCTGACGTTCACCTCGCTAAGGTAATGGCTCGGGAGGGAGCGCCGCCTTGACGGCTTGCGCTCACCTTGCGATGGTGGGGATGGCGACCATGGGAAGCCAGGGAGGAAGGTTCTCGTCCCCCATCGCGGTGCTCGCCGCGCTGGTCCGGCTGACCGGCCGCGGAGCCGTGGCGCGTCCGGCGGCGGCCACGGGCCCGGTGCGCGGTCCGGCATCGCTGGTCGATCCGTTCATCGGGACCTCGGGCGGCGTCAACGCCTTCCCCGGCGCCGACGTGCCTTCCGGCATGGTCCGGTGGCGTCCCGACACCATCCCCGACCGGACCTTCGGGGGCGCCTACGACCACGGCGACCACGCGATCCAGGGCAGCCTGACCCACCTCAGCCGGCCCGGCTGCGGCGCCTTCGGAGATGTGCCGGTGCTGCCCACGACCGGGCCGTGAGCGGCGATCCGGGCGGCGAGACCCACATCATGGCCGGCGACCCGGCGGAGGCGATCCTGTCCGACCTGTACGCCTCCGGCGCCCGCGACTTCGACACGGGCGCCGCCCTTCGGCTGATGACGGCACCGGCGACCAAGCCCTGCAGATCGGCGCCGCCGGCGCCACGCCCGGCTCGCCCTACGTCCAGCGCCTCACCCTGAACGGCAAGAGCAAAGGATGGTCGCGCGACGGGCTGCAGCCGTCGATCACGACCACCGGCGGAACCCTTCGCTACCGGCTTGGCGCCCGCCCCGACCGGAGCTGGGCGGCGGGAGCCGGCGACGCACCGCCCTCCTGGCCATGACCGGCCGCGCCTCCGCCCCCGGTCCGGGCGGTGGTTCATCATGTACCGGTGCCTGGAGCATGCCCGCCGGCGACACGGCGCGCGGGCTCGGAGCGGCGGTGCCCTCCGAGTGAGCGTCCGGCCGGACGGAGACGACAACAGGGAGTCCAGATTCAGATGACCACCACGCGCAGAGACGCCGGCCGCCAGTTCGGCCGGTGCGCCCGATGAAGGGCATCGTCCTCGCCGGCGGAGCCGGGACCCGCCTGCATCCCGCGACCACGGCGATCTGCAAGCAGCTCCTGCCCGTCTACGACAAGCCGATGATCTACTACCCGATGTCGGTCCTGATGCTGGCCGGCATCAGGGACATCCTGATCATCTCGACGCCCGTCGACCTCCCGCTCATGCAGCGGCTGTTCGGCGACGGCTCCGACCTCGGGCTGTCCATCTCCTACGCGGAGCAGGACGAGCCGAGGGGGCTGGCCGAGGCGCTGATCATCGGCGAGCCGTTCCTCGGCGGCAGCGACGTGGCCCTGGTCCTCGGCGACAACGTCTTCCACGGCCCCGGCTTCGCGACCATGCTGCAGCGGGCGGTCGAGGAAAACGACGGGTGCACGCTGTTCGGCTACCCGGTGTCCGATCCCGAGCGCTTCGGCGTCGCCGAGGTCGACGCCGACGGCCGCCTGCTCTCGATCGAGGAGAAGCCGGAGCGGCCCAAGTCGAACCGGGCCATCACCGGCCTCTATCTCTACGACGGTCAGGGCTCCGACCTGGCCAAGGAGCTGCGGCCCTCCCCCCGGGGCGAGCTCGAGATCACCGATCTGAACCTCGCCTACATCCGCCAGGGGCGGGCCCGGATGATCGATCTCGGCCGTGGCTTCGCCTGGCTCGACACCGGGACCCACGCGTCGCTGCTGCAGGCGGCCCAGTTCGTCCAGGTCATGGAGACGCGCACCGGTGTGCGTATCGCCTGCCTGGAGGAGATCGCCCTGCGGATGGGCTTCATCGATGCCGATGCCTGCTACGCGAGGGGCGAGGGCCTGAGCAAGTCGACCTACGGGCAGTACGTGATGGAGGTCGCGCGGACGGCGAGGACCGGGGCTCCCGTCTGATCCAGTCAGGCACCTGGCTCCGGCCGGGTGCCTGGCATGATCACGACCATCTCGAACCGCGCCGTCTCGGCGCCGTCGTTGCGGTAGGTGTGGTCGCCGTCTCCGGGGAAGAGGATCGCGTCGCCCTCGGCGAGGCGGCGGCGCTCGCCGCTGACCTCGACCGTCACCTCGCCGCTGAGGACGTGGATCATCTCCCGTGTTCCCTGCAGGTGCGCGTCGCTGGGGCGGGCCACGCCCGGGGCCAGCCGCCAGCGCCAGAGCTCGACGTGCTGCTGGCGATCGAGGCCGAGGAGCAGCTCGGCGAGGCTGCCCCGGTCGTCCTTCCAGAGCACGATGGCGTCGTCACGGGAGGTGATGCGCACCTCCTCCCGGGCGCCGTCCCCGATCAGCTCGGCGAGGGTGATCCCGAAGGCGTCGGAGAGGCGGATCAGCGTGTTCAGGCTGGGGTTCGACTGGCCCTGCTCGATCTGGACCAGCCCGCCCTTGCTGACCCGCGAGCGCCGCGCCAGGACGTCCAGCGACCAGCCCCGCTGCGTTCGCAGCCAGCGAAGGTTGCGGGCCACCGACTCGGTGACGGTGTGGCCGTGCTCCTCCACGGGCACGATTGTAAGGGGACCTGGAAAACGACCGGAACGGTCGGTATGATGACCGTGTGCCCTTCGTTCTCGCCCTCGCCGCCGCGGCCGCCTTCGGCACCGCCGACTTTGTCGGCGGCGTCGCCTCGCGCCGATCCAGCGCGATCCTGGTGACCGTCCTCGCCCAGGCCGGCGGCGCCTCCCTGCTGATCCCCGGACTCCTGCTGACGCGCTCGCCCTTCAGCCTCGACGGCGTCCTGTGGGGCGCCGCCGCCGGCGTCGCCGGCGGTCTCGGCCTCGTCATCTTCTTCCGCGCCCTGGCCAGGGGCACGATGTCGATGGTATCGCCGCTGACGGCGGTCTTCGCCGGCGGCATCGCCGTCCTCGCCGGGCTCCTCCTCGGCGAGTCGATCGGCGCCGCGTCCTGGGTCGGGATCGCCTGCGGCCTGGTCGCCGTCTTCCTGATCGGATGGGTTCGCGGCCACGGCGCCGGGACCGGGCTGGGCGCCCAGGTGGCGATGGCCCTTGCCGCCGGAGCCGGATTCGGCTGCTTCTTCGTCGCGCTCGCCCAGACGCCGGCGTCGAGCGGGCTCTGGCCGCTGGCCGGGGCGCGCGTCGCCTCCTTCAGCGTCCTCTTCGCGGTGCTGCTGCTGAGCCGCGGCGCGGTGGCGCAGGCGGGGGCAGCGATCCGGCTCGGCGTCATCTCGGGGATGCTCGACATGGGCGCCAACATCCTCTATCTGCTGGCCGTGCGCCAGGGCGACCTGGCCATCATCGCCGTCCTCGCCTCGCTCTATCCGGCGGCGACCCTGCTCCTCTCCTTCCGGCTCCTCGGCGAGCGCCTGCGCTGGCATCAGCTGGCCGGGGTGGGCCTGGCCCTGGCCTCGGTCGCGCTGATCGCCGCCGGCTGACCCGACCTGGTCAGTCGCCTCCGCCCAGCAGCGTCGCGATCGCCTCGATGGCGGCGTCGATGTCGGAGGGGGTCACGTCGAGATGGGTGACGAGCCGGATCTGATCGTTCCCGACCAGGCTGGCCCGGACGCCGTGATCCTCGAGGAGGCGGTCGACGAAGGCCGGGGGGCCGCCCGGCCAGTCGCGAATGCCCATCACGATGATGTTGGTCTCGACCGACGCCGGGTCCAGGTCGACGTGCGGCATCGCCGCCAGGGCGTGGGCCAGCCGCGTGGCGTTCTCGTGGTCCTCGGCCAGCCGGTCGATGTTGTGGTCGAGGGCGTACACGGCGCCGGCGGCGATGATCCCCGCCTGCCGCATCGATCCGCCCAGCCGCTGTTTCAGCCGCCAGGCCTCGTCGATGAAGTCCTCGGAGCCGGCGAGCACGGCGCCGACCGGAGCGCCAAGGCCCTTGGAGAAGTCGAGCCAGACGCTGTCGAAGGGGTCAGCGAACTCGGCCGCGGAGACGCCGGTCCGGACCACCGCGTTCATCAGCCGGGCGCCGTCCATGTGGGTGGCGAGCCCTCTGGCCCTGGCCACGCCGACGACCTCGCGGATCCGGTCCATGCTCCAGCAGGTGCCGCCGCCGAGGTTGGCCGTCTGCTCGACCCAGACCAGCGAGGCGCGGGGCGTGTACCGGCTCTGGGTCCCGATCGCCGCCTCCAGCTGCTCGGGCGAGTAGATGCCACGCTCGCCGTCGATCACGTGGCCTTGCACGCCGGCCAGGGCGCCCGGGCCTCCCGCCTCGGCATGCAGGGGATGGGCGGTGCGATCGCAGAAGTAGGCGTCCCCGCGGCGGCAGTGAACCATGAGCGCGATCTCGTTGCACATCGTCCCCGAGGGCAGGAAGACCGCCGCCTCCTTGCCGAGCAGAGCGGCGACCCGGTCCTGCAGCTCGTTGACCGTTGGGTCCTCCCCCTTCTGCTCGTCGCCGACCAGGGCCGCCGACATGAGCAGCCTCATGGCCTCGGAGGGCCTGGTCATGGTGTCGCTGTAGAGGTCGATCCGGGGCGCGGGACCGTGGGCACGCGGGGCATTGCGCATGCACCTAATGCTGGCAGGTCGCCGCTCCCACCGTTCACCTACGCCCGGCGGTGGCGATCCCCCCCGAAATGCCGTCCGGCGGGCTCTTTCGGCGGTCCTCCAGACGCGGTCAGCGACACCGGGCGGCCGGCCGCCGCGACCAGCTGGGCGCCCTTGCCCGCACAGTCGTAGAGGGTCTCCCCGACGCCGCCGCCGCTCCCGCCCCACTCGGACGCGGGAACCGCCGTGCAGACGGTGCCGACGTCGGCGGTCGAGTCGTCGCCGCCGCCGAAGCCGCCGAACCCTCCGCGCCCGCCGAGCAGGAAGTAGCGGACCTCGCCCCGCTCGACCCACTCCGCGACCTCCCGCCTGGTGACCACCGGGTCGGAGCCGGAGAACCCGCCGAGGGAGACGATGTTGCGACCGCTCTGGATGATGAGGGGGGCGACGGTCATGGCGCTGGTCGATGCCAGCAGGTACCGGTCGCTGCCGCCGTTGCGCTCGACGAAGGCGAGGAGCCGGCCGTCGTCGCCGGACCCGCCACCGAAGCCGCCGAGGCGCCCTCCGAAGCCACCGGCCTGGGCGCCGCCCGGAGCGGGCGCCGAGCCGATCGTGCCGTTGACGGCGGTGGTGACCGCCGCCTGTGCCCATGCCGCCGGGGCGACCAGGAGGACGGCGAGCGACGCGCCCAGCGCGGCCGCCGACAGGGCCACGGTGCGGCCGCGCAGGCGGGCCGAGAGCCGCGCGACCGGGGGCCGGCCGATCACGGCCAGGGTGAGGACGGCGGTCAGCGCCAGCAGCGGCACCGACCAGCCCTCGAGCGACGACGTGGTCCGCATGATCTGCCACTCGAAGACCCCGGTCGCCGCCACCGCCACCGCCGGCAGCAGCGTCCGCCAGCCGCCGGCGACGAGATCGCGGCCCAGCGCGACCACGCCGATGCCGACCAGGGCGGCGATGCCGGGGACGAGCTCGGAGATGTAGTAGGGATGGAAGATCCCGGTGGAGAAGCTGAACACGGCCCAGACCACGGCCGTCCAGCCGGCGAAGATGATGAGCCCGCCCAGCCGTCCGTCACGCCGCCTCCAGCCCACCGCCAGCAGCGCCGAGATGAGGCCGATCAGGCCCAGCGGCAACAGCCAGCTGCCCTGCGCGGCCAGTGTCCCCGTGAGCAGGCGGGTCACGCCCGCCGGGCCGCCGAAGGCGGAGCCGCCGCCGCCGCCGAACCCACCAGGCCGGCCGCCGAAGCTCCCGCCGCCCCCGCCCCGGCCGAAGCCCCCGGGACGGCCGCCCGCTCCGCCGGGCGTGCCGAAGGCCTGGGAGCCGGCGGCCGGGGCGCCCCCGACCCGCTCACCGAAGATCCTGCCCAGCCCGTTGTAGCCGAAGGCGAGGCTGACCTCGCTGTTGTCCTGCGTGCTCCCCACCCAGGGCCGGGCGGACGCCGGCGTCATGTCGACCGACAGCATCCAGCCGAAGCTGATCACCGCGACCACGGCGCCGGCGGCGGCCAGCTGGACCAGGCGGCGCGGCACCCGACCCGGTCCCACCACCAGGTAGGCGACGGAGATCCCGGGCAGGATCATCAGCGCCGCCAGCATCTTGGTCATGAAGCCGAGGCCGAAGAGGAGCGCGGCCAGCACGACCCAGCGCCAGCGACCCGACTCCAGGGCACGGACCCCGGCCCAGGTGCCGAGGACGACGATCATGACCATGATCGCGTCCGGGTTGTTGCTGCGGTTGGCCACCAGCGCGATCGGGCTGAGGGCCAGCACGAGCGCGGCGATCAGCCCGGCCCAGACCCCGAACAGCCGCGTCACGGTGCGTCCCAGCACCGTCACCGAGACCGCGCCGGCGATGCCGCTGGGGGCGATGAGGGCGATGCCGTTGAAGCCGAAGAGCCGGGCGCTCAGGGTCTCGATCCAGAAGGCGAGCGGAGGCTTGTCGACCGTGACCAGCCCGGTCGGATCGAAGGACGCGTAGCGGAGTGCGTGCCAGTTCTCGAGCATGCTGCGGACGGCCGCGGCGTAGTAGTCGTTGCCCCAGCCGTTGAGGCCGAGCCGCCACAGGTCGAGGACGCCGGCCATGACCGCGATCGCGGCCAGGGCGAGATGCGGCCACTGCCGGAGCAGGGCCGAGCTGCGCGCCGCCGCCGTCCCCGACTCCCGGCCCGCTCGCATCGAACCTTCCGCCACTACAGAACCTCCATACGTGAACCCAGCCCCCACAGTGCCAGCCGAAGCCGGAGAACGCCCCTCAGGTCCTGCAGCACGGTGCGGCCGATGGCCACGCGGGAGTCGCGGTCCTCGACCCATGCCACCGGGACCTCGACGATGCGCAGGCCCCGGCGCTCGGCGAGCGTGAGCAGCTCGGTGTCGAAGAACCAGTCGTTGTCCCTGACGTCTCCGATGAGTTCCGCCGTCGCCGCGCGGCGCAGCGCCTTGAACCCGCACTGGGCGTCCCCGTATCCAGCCCCGAGCACGAGACGGAGGATCAGGTTGTAACCGCGGGAGAGGATCTCCCGCTTGAGGCCGCGCTCGACCCGCGACTGGGGATGCAGCCGGGATCCGACGGCGATCTGGCTGAAGCCGGTCTGCAGGGGCGCGAGCAGAGTGAGGAGGCAGGCCAGATCGGTGGAGAGGTCGACGTCCATGTAGGCGATGATGTCGGCCTCGCTGGAGAGCCAGGCGGTGCGCAGGGCGAGCCCTCTGCCGCGGCGTTCGAGATGGCGTGCGGAGACCCCGGGCAGCTCGCCGGCGAGGCGGGAGGCCACCTCCCAGGTGCGGTCGGCGCTGCCGTTGTCGACGATGACGACGCTCCAGCGCAGCGGCTGATCGCGCAGGTAGGCGGCAAGCCGCCGGACGCTCGCCTCCAGCACCCTCTCCTCGTTGAAGACCGGCACCGCGATCTCGATCGAGTCGCGGGGCGGCGCGTCGGCCGCCGCCGACGGCGGGTGAGGCGTATCTTCCATGCGCCCACCCATTCCAGCCGGGCCGCATCAGACCGACCTGTGCGCGGCCTGGGAAGTCGCTGTGAGGGCGCTTTCACAGCTGGTTCTCAGGAAACACAGATTTGGCTCCCAGCTTTCGCTGGTTGGCTGGTTCAATCGTGAAGAAGGAGGTTCTGGGGAGGCGTATGCGTTGGTGGCCGGGATTTCCGACCCTGTTCCGCTTTGGCGTTGCCTCCGGGATCTCCACGGTCGTCACGCTCACCACCCTTGGCGTCCTCGTCGCGACCCGCGTGCTGGACGAGACCGTCGCCAACGTCGGCGCGACCCTGCTCGGCACCGCCGTCGCCTACGAGCTCAACCGCCGATGGGTCTGGGGGCGGGAGCCGAGGGAGAGGGCGGTCAGGGACCTCATGATCTTCCTCGGGCTCTCCATGGCCGGTCTCGTCCTCTCCACCGTGGGCGTCTACCTGGTCGGACACTTCGCCCTCGGCCGGCACACGCCGACCATCGCCCGGACGCTGGCGCTGCAGGCGACCAACCTCAGCGCGTTCGCCGCGCTCACCGGGCTCAAGTTCATGGTCAGCGAGTCGATGTTCCGGACCCACCCCACCTCGGCGGAGGTATAACGGGTTCAGCCATGGCATCGCAGCTGGCGCATGACAACCTGGTCGGGAAGCGGATTCTGATCGTCGACGACGAGGACCACATCTCCGATCTGATCTCGACGGCGCTCCGGTACGAGGGCTGCGAGACGCGCTGTTCGGCGACCGGCGCCGAGTCGCTGGCGGCGATGAGCGCCTTCCGGCCGGACCTCGTCGTTCTCGACCTCATGCTCCCCGACATCGACGGTCTCGACCTCACCCACAAGCTGCGCAGCGCCGGCGAGGGGGTGCCCATCGTCATGCTGACCGCGCGCGACTCGACCGAGGAGAAGGTCAGGGGGCTGCGGCTGGGCGCGGACGACTACGTGACCAAGCCCTTCAGCCTTGAGGAGCTGATCCTCCGGATCCGGAGCGTCCTGCGGCGGGTCGGGCCTCCCGCCGGGCGTGGCCAGATCCAGGTCGCCGATCTGATCCTGGAAGAGGACCTGCACGAGGTCCGCCGGGCCGGTGTGCGGCTCGAGCTCACCCCGACCGAGTTCCGCCTGCTGCACTACATGCTGGTCAACGCCAGGCGGGTGCTGACCAAGGCGCAGATCCTGGACCACGTCTGGCGGTACGACTTCAACGGCAACGCCAACGTCCTGGAGACGTACATCGGCTACCTGCGGCGGAAGGTCGACGCCCTGGGCCCGCCCCTGATCCACACCATCAGGGGAGTCGGCTACATCCTTCGGGATCCCGATTCCTGACCGGTGGCCCGATGCGCCAGTTCTCACTCCGAACCCGCATCCTGGTCACGATCCTTGTGGTCGCGGCCATCGGCGTCGGCATCTCCGACTTCGTGATCACCCTCAACCTGCAGTCCTACCTGCTCGGCCGGATGGACGCCGAGCTCACCCGCGAGGCGTACGCGATCCAGGGGGTGATCGCCCAGCCCGGCCACAAGCCGACGGTCAATCCGCCGCCGCACGGCTCCAGCCACGACCCTCGCAACCAGATCCCGCCGCAGGGCTACGTCGCCCTGCTCAGTCCAAGCGGCAAGGTGCTGAGCTCGCGGTCATCCTTCTACACCGGTCAGCAGAGGGTGGCCGGGCCGCAGCTGCCCAAGCCGCTTCCGGTGCCGCGCAAGGGCCAGGACGCTCTCCTTCTGAACGTGCCCTCGCAACACGGCGGTGACCCGGACTACCGGATCGCCGTGCGCGTGCTCGGCAACCGTGACCGGCTCGTCGTCGGCAGCTCGTTGGGAGACGTCGACTCCACTTTGGGCCGCCTGGTCCTGACCGAGGGGCTGGTCGGCGGCGGGGTCGTCCTCGTGTTGTTCGCCGCCGGCTACTGGCTGGTCCGCATCGGCCTCTCCCCACTGGAACAGATCACGGCGACGGCGGACGCCATCGCCGCGGGCGATCTCCGCCACCGCGCTCCCGAGCAGGCGCCGGGCACGGAGGTGGGGCGGCTGGCGGCGGCCTTCAACGCCATGCTGAGCCGCCTCGAGCGCTCCTTCGCCGAGCAGAGAGCCTCGGAGGAACGGCTGCGGCGGTTCCTGGCCGACGCCTCCCACGAGCTGCGCACGCCGCTCACCTCGCTCCGCGGGTACGCCGAGCTCTTCCGGCGGGGGGCCAGCCGGCGGCCCGCCGACCTGGCCAAGGTGATGAGCCGGATCGAGGAGGAGGCGGCCCGCATGGGCGTCCTCGTCGACGACCTGCTGCTGCTGGCCCGCCTGGATCAGCGGAGGCCTCTGCAACGGGAGCCGGTCGACCTGGCCGCGCTCGTCCGCCAGGCGGTCGAGGCGGCGCACGTGGTCGAGCCCGACCGCTCCCTGGCCCTGGAGGTGCGATCGTATCCGCAGCTGGTCGGCGACCATCTGCGCCTGCGGCAGGTCGTCGACAACCTCCTCTCCAACGTTCGCGTCCACACCCCGGCGGGCACCCCGGCCCGCGTGATCGTCGAGGAGCGCGGCGGCTTCGCCGTCATCGACGTGGTCGACGAGGGGCCGGGCATCGGCCGCGGGCAGTCGTCGCACCTCTTCGAGCGCTTCTACCGCACCGACGACGGGCGCTCCCGGGGACAGGGCGGCAGCGGGCTGGGGCTGGCCATCGTTCGCGCCATCGCCAACGCCCACGGCGGGGACGCCGAGCTGGTGACCTCTCCGCCGGAAGGCCCCACCACCTTCCGCGTCACCCTCCGCGAGGCCGAGGCCTCGGAGCCGGCACCGTTCGCGCCGTCCTGACCGAGCCCGGCGGCGCCGGTCAGAGCCCGTGCTCCTCGTCGGCCACATCGCGGCCGCGGTCCCGCTGACCGGCTTCCGGTGAGTCGGCCGGCTGCGGCCACGTCCGCGGATCCTCGCCGGTCACCATCTCGTCGGTCAGCTCGAGCTTCCGCGGCGCCTCGCGGAGGCCGTGCCGGCGCATGTCCTCGACCACTTCGGCAAGCGCCCTCCGCACCGGCCCCGCCTCGTCCCGCTCGATGTCCTCGTTGAGCAGCCGGAGGCCGAGCCGTGCCCAGGCCGGCTCGCGGTGCCCGGGACGTTCGAGAAAGGGGGCGAGGACGACATCGAGGGAGTCGGGCTGGACCGCCCCCGCCTCCAGCATCCGGTTCTGGACCGCGAGTATCCGCCGGCGGTCGGGATCGACGAACTCGGTGTAGAGGCGCTCATAGGGCCCTCCGGCCCCCATCAGCTTCTGGTGGGTTCCCTTCTCCACCACCCGCCCGTCCTCGACCATGGCGATGGCATCGAAGTCGCGGACCAGGTCGAGATCGTGGGTCACCACGATCAGGGTGGTTCCGTTCCTCGCCACCTCCTGATCGAGAGCGCTCATCACCAGGGGCACGGTCGCGGCGTCCAGCTTGGCCGTGGGCTCGTCCACGACCAGCACCCCGGGGCGGGCGAAGAGGCCGACGGCCAGCGCCAGGCGTTGCTCCTCGCCGCCCGAGAGCGGGGCGACCTCGGTCCCGAATCCCTTGCGCTCGAAGACACGGCCGAGGCCGAGGCTGCGCAGAAGCTGCTCGCCGGCCACGGGATCGTCCTGGAGGCGTCGGGCATCGCCGGCGACGACGACCGCCTCGCCCACGGTCCGGCCGAGCAGAGGGGTGTCCTGGCCGACCAGGATGGCGCCGCCGCGCGCCCATTCTCTCGGAGGATCGGATAGTGCGAGGCGACGAGCTCGCCGCAGTTCTGGCTGACCAGGGTCCCCAGGGATTTCGCCTGATCAGGTCGCGAACCACCTCGACGTCGGTGCTGGCGTGCTTCGGATTGTGTCGCATGGTCGATCCGCGTTCCGAGGTTACGGGCGACCGCTGATCAGCGGTGCGGCCGGAGCCCGTCGAAGAGGACGGCGTTCAGCCGCGCCGCGCCCTCGGGGCTCAGCTCCGCGCCGGCGTGCTGGAGAGTGGCGAAGGCGCCGGCGACAAGCGACATGAGGTCGTGGACGGTGAGCTCAGGACGCACCACTCCCGCCTCCTGAGCACGCGACAGGAGCACGCCCAGCGCCCGCCGGAGGTCCCCGGACACGTTCGGAGCCGCGGTCCTGAGGTCGAAGTCCGTCCCCGCCAGCGCCGCCTTCAGCTCGTGGCTGGCAAGGCCCTCATCCAGCATCCGCGTCAGCATGTCGATCAGGGCGGCACCGGGGTCCTCGGCGTCGCTGAGGGCTCGCGCGGATTCCACCACGCGCTCGACGCGATCGACCACGGCCGCCGCGAAGAGCGACTCCTTGGTCGGGAAGTGGCGGTGCACCGTGCCCGGGCCGACGCCCGCCCGACGCGCGATCTCGTCGAGAGGGACCGACAGACCCCGATCGGCGAAGAGCTCGTGCGCGGCCTCGAGAACCCGCTCACGATTGCGCCGCGCGTCGGCGCGGATCCGTCTTCCGGTCTCCACGGCTGCGATCTCTCCTTGGGCCTCCATGGCATAAACGGGGCGTCGCCCCGTATAGTTTGTCAACAAACGGGGCGTCGCCCCGAATCCTACTCGACAATGGGGAGTCAGAACGTGCAGCAGAGACGGCTGGGACGTTCGGGGCTGCGGGTGTCGTCCGCGACCCTGGGAACGATGAACTTCGATTCCGGCCCGGGCACGGCCTGCGACGAGGGGGAGGCCCGGCGGATCATCGACGCCTACCTGGACGCCGGCGGAAACGTGATCGACACCGCCGACATCTACTGCGGCGGCCGGTCCGAGGAGATCGTGGGCAGGGCCATCACCGCGAGGCGCGACTCCGTCGTCCTCGCCACCAAGGGCTCGGGCCCGCTGGGAGAGGGCCCGAACGACCGCGGGCTGTCGCGGATGCATCTGACCAGGGCTCTCGAGGCGAGCCTCCGCCGGCTGCGAACGGACCACGTCGACCTCTACCAGTGCCACAACTGGTCTGGCGACACGCCGGTCGAGGAGACGATGAGCACGCTCGACGGATTCGTCCGCTCGGGCAAGGTCCGCTACATCGGGTGCTCCAACTACACGGCCGCCCAGATCGTCGAGTGCCAGCTGACCAGCCGGCACCTCGGAGCCACCCCGTTCGTCAGCCTGCAGCCGCACTACTCGCTGCTCGCCCGCGACATCGAGGCGGAGATCCTGCCGACCTGCGACCGCCACGGCCTGGGCACGCTCACCTACGGAGCGCTGGCGAGCGGCATGCTCGCCGGACGCTATCGCCGGGGCGCCGAGCCGGAGGAGGGGTCGCGCATGCACCGGTGGCTGAACCTCCCCCATCCCGCCGCCGTCCGGTGGGTGGGGGCGATGATGACGGACCGCAACTTCGAGGTCGTCGACGAGGTGGTCCAGGCGGCCGGAAAGCTCGGCTCGACGCCGGCCGCCGTCGCCATCGCCTGGGTCGCCGGCCGCCGCGGAGTCTCCTCGGTCATCGTCGGTCCGCGCTCGGTCGACCAGCTCGCGGACAATCTCCGGGGATTCGCGCTCGAGCTGCCGGCCGAGGTGGCGGCCCACCTGGAGACGGTCTCGGTACCTGCCAACCAACCGATCAATGGGATGCCGGTGGCGCAGCGCGGCGCGGTGTGACGTCCCGCCGGCGCCCCTCCGAAGGTGATGTTCAGCGCTCGATTTCGCCGCCCGCCCGGATCGGCTCGACGCCATGCTCGGTGGGCTGGCCGACGGTCCCGGCGCAGTTCAACCGACGGGCGGCAAGCGGGCGTGAGCTGACCCGCAGCCGGAGATCCGTATCTCCGGCCCGGAGCTCGACCTCGGTGACGCCACCTTCGACCACGCGCTCCGATCGGTGTGTCACGTCGAAGACCCCCTCCAGTGCCGGCCCGCGCCGGCGCGCCCAGATCTCGGCGGCCTGCCCCGCGGCCGACCGGCCCGGCCGCCCGCGGTCGACCAGGAGCCAGGCGGCATTGGTGGCGGCGGTCCCGCTCATCGGCTCATCACCGGAGCGGGACAGCGCGGAGCACGGCGCCTCCACGCGAGGCGTGGGCATGTTCGTCCGCTAAGTCGAGGCTAGGCGCGGCGGAGCCAGCTCCTGGCCACGGGGGGAAGGAGCACGAGCACGGCGACGGCGGCGAGGGCGAGGTCTCCGGCCGACCAGAGCCCGAAGCTGCGGATCATCGGCACCGGGCTGACGGCGAGGGCGGCGAAGGCGGCGATGAGGGCGAGGGCGGCGGCGACGATGGCGGGTCCAATCCGCCGGCAGGCGATCTCCGCAGCGGCCTCAGCCTCGCCGCCGGAGCGTAGCTCGGCCCGGTAGCGGGACAGCCAGAGCACCCCGAACTCGGTGGCGAAGGCGACGACGACGCCCGAGAGCAGAACCGTCACCGGCGTCATCTGAGCGTGGATGATCCAGGCGATGCCCGTCGCCCAGCCGGCGGCGACCGCCGTGGGCAGGATGGCGAGGACCGCCGGTAGCGGCCGGCGCATGACGGCGAGGAGGATCACCAGCACCAGGGCCAGGGCGAGCACGTTGAGCAGCACCTGCTCCTGGGAGAGCCGGCTCAGCGCCTGGGCGGCGATCACGGCCAGCCCCGCCGGGTAGGCGTGGTAGCCCTTCGGCGGGTGGGCCGTCGCCCGGTCGATCCGCGCGATCAGGGCCTGATCCTGCGTCACCGAGGTCACGCTGGTCTGAGCGAAGGTGATGAGCGCCGTGTGGTGGTCCGTGCTGACCACCGCGCGAGTGAAGTAGGGGGGCAGGCGGCTGAGGAAGGTGTTGGTCGTCGATTGATCCGGCGCCTTGCCGTAGTTGAAGGCGAGGAGGAAGTCGGGCAGGCCGCTGACGGAGCGCAGCCCGTGGCCGTTGAGCTTCTGCTCGACGGTGCCCATCCAGGCGACGACGCGCGGCGAGGTGACGTTGGAGCCGGTCACGACGACGTCGACCTCGCCGGACTCGCCGACCGCCCGGTAGACGGCGTGGGCCTCGGAGAGCGCCGGCGAGCCGGCGGGCAGGAGCCGGGCGGGATCGGTCTGGACGCGCTGCACGGGCAGCGCCGCCCAGCCCGCCAGCCCGATCAGGACCAGCGGGATCAGCGCCAGCTTCGGTATCCGGGCGGCCTGGGCGAGCAGATTCCAGGAGGGCGGCGGTCGCGATTTCGGGAACCGGCCGGCGAGTATGCGCAGGGCGGGGAGCCCGACCAGGAGCGCCGCCAGCCAGCTCATCGCCACGCCCATGGCGAGGAAGAAGCCGAACTGGCGGATCAGCGGGATCGTCGACACGGCGAAGGCCAGCACCCCGGCGGCGGTCGCCGCGGCGGCGAGGCCGGTGGCGGGAAGGATGGCGCGCATCGACGACCGCACCCTGGGTCCGGGCTCGCCCTCCTCCTCGGCCAGCCGGTTGGCGGTCTGCAGGACGTAGTCGGTGCTCAGGCCGAGCACCACCGGCAGGACGGCCAGCGTGGCCGGGGTCAGGGGAATGCGGCAGAGCGCGGCGGCGCCCGCCGTCCAGACGACGGCCAGGATCGCCACCGGCACCGCCACCAGCCGGAACCGGACCCTGAGCACGAAGAGGGTGAGCAGGACCATCACGATCAGGGCCAGGGGAAGCAGCACGCGGAGGCTGTCGACCGCGTCCTGCGCCAGCTCGGCCATCAGCACCGGGGTCCCCGAGACCTCGAAGTGGAGGCCCTGCAGGTTGCCGGCGAGCGTCGCCGCCTGCACCTTCTGGCCGTTGCTGGCCTTGACGCTCTTCGAGCGGGCGCCGGTGGTGGCGTTCGCCACCTCCCGTTCCACCGCCTGGACATCGCCGAGCGACGCGTTCGGGTCGAGCCGGGCGGTGACCAGCGCGCGATCGGTGGTGGGCAGGACCGAGCGCCAGTAGGGCCGCACCTTCCCGTTCGGCTGCAGCAGCAGCTCGTCGAAGAAGGCCGGGTTGTTGAGGAAGGGCGAGCTCAGGTCGGGGTAGGCCTGCGCCAGCTGCTGGGCACAGGCCTGAACGGCGCTGTTGAAGGCGGCCTGGCCGGCCTGCGACTGGTCGGAGCTTGACTTGCCCGCGGCCTTGGCCTGCGCCTCCGCCTTCTTCTCGGCGGCCGTGCCCTCCTCACCGCAGAGCTGCAGCGCGCGCTTGGTGACCTCGGCGGCGAAGGTGTTGACCAGCGTCCCCGGGCCGTACACCTTGTGCACACCCGGCTTCCGCGAGAGCTGGCCCTCGAGCTGGGCGAGCCCGACCAGGTGGTTGGCGGTCAGCAGCTTCTGCCCCTTCTCCGGCTCGACCGCGACCACCACGGGATCGGCGCCGAAGAGGTCGGCGAAGCGCACCTGCGCCTCGTAGGTGGCGGACCCCGTGTCCATCAGCAGCGAGGCGGACGCGTCGGTGTTGAGGCGCGTCGTCGAATAGCCGAGCCCGATCGTGATCAGGAGGGCGACGAGGAGCGCGGCCGCCGGCCGCCAGACCAGGACCCGCAGGCGCGATCCGAGCGGTGGCGGCGGCGGCTTGGCCTTGGTGCGCGTGCCCCGCCGCGAGCCCTTCCCCGATCCGGAGGGTGCCGCGCGACCGCGGGCGGAGGATGGCTTCCGCGTCGCGGTGCCCGTCTTCGCCCGAGTCGTGCGCGGGGTGGCCGGCTCCGCCTCGCTCGCGGCCTCCTCCTCGACCGTCTCGCCGGTGGCGGCGGGCCGCGCCGTCCTCCTCCGCGGTGCCGGCGATTTCTCGGCGGCGCCCTCCGGCGGAGCGGACGCCGCGCGCCTGGTCCGGCGCCTCGGGGTGGCCTGCGCCTCGTCGTCATTGGCCTCGGCGCCGGCGGCCCCGGTCTTCCGCGACGAGGCGGGGCGCTCTCGCGTCTCCTCCTCGCCGGTTCCGGAGGCCTTGGCGGCGGTCCGGCGCCGCGGTCGGGACTCCTCGCCGGCGGGATCGGGTGCCGCGCCGGTGGGCTCGGTCCCTGGCTTCTTGGCGCGGCTGCGGCGTGGCGCGGGCGTCTGCCGCTCCTGGTCCGGCGCGTCGTCCTGCTGCCGCACGCGCCGCCGCCGGCCCTCCCCGGGTGGCTGCTCAGCTGCCAAGAAGCAACCTCATGAGGTCCTGATCGGACTCCTGAGAGGCGGCGGGCGGGGTCGCGTATCCGGGGCTCGACGAGTCCGGCACGGTGACCGGCGGACCGCCCGAGCCGGGGCCGCCGGCGCAGCCCAGGTTCAGACCCACGGTGCAGGCGCCGGGGACGACCATGATCCGGACGTAGTTGCCGTTGGCGTCGTGACCGCCGAAGGCCGATTGCGTCTCGACGATGGCCGTCATCAGCGCCGGCAGCGAGGGGTTGACGCCGTTGACCAGGCTCGTCCCCTCGGCCAGCAGCGTCCGCAGCTGGAGCACCGTCTGGGGCGCGTTCTTCAGCGTGTAGGAGAGGTTCTGGGTGTTCCCGTCGAGGATGACGTCGATCTCGTCGAGCACGTCGTTGGTGTGATCGAGGCTGTCGCCGATGGCGGCGTTGACCTGGGGCTGGGTGAGGCCGCTGAGCACGGTGTCGGTGTCCTTGATCTGCTTGTCCAGCGGCGCGTACTGGAGCGAGGCGCTCAGCGTCTGCGCGTTGGAGATGATCGACTGCAGGTCGCCATTGTGCTCCTGGAGAGTGGCCGTGACCTGCTTGACGTTGCCGGAAGCGGCCCCCAGCGCCTTGAGGCTGGAGTTGATGTCGGAGCCGCGGTCGTCGCTGGCGATGCCCAGCTCGGTGATGATCACCTGCAGGCTCTGCTGCTCGGTCGGCCCCAGCGAGTCGAGCACCTGGTCGACGGCGACGCCGGCGTGCACCCGGTTGGAGGGGATGACCGCCCCCTGCTGAAGCCGGCCCCTGTCGCCGCCCTGCAGGGAGACATAGTTCGGACCCAGCAGCCCGAGCGCCTGGATCGTCGCCGAGGTGTTGGCGTGGAGCATCCCCGCGTAGCGCTGGGCGACCTCGACGTGGACCACGTACCGGCCGTTCTCCAGATCGAGACCCTCGACCTGGCCGACGCGGACGCCGCCCAGCTCGACCGTGGCGTTGGAGTCGAGCTGGCCGAAGGGCTGGGCGGCGAGGCTGAACTGCAGCTCCGGCTGCCACGGCCAGACCGGCGGGTGGAAGGCGAGGATCACCGCGGCGAGCGCGGCCGCGGTCGCGATCAGGCCGACGAGGCGGGGCGTGACGCTCATCCCTATCCCCCCAGCAACCCGCCGAGGATCGAGCCGACCTCGCCGAGGAGACCGCCGGATCCGGTTGCGGAGCAGCCGGTCGGTGTCGGCGTGGGGGCCGGCTTCGGGGTCGGTGTGGGCGTGGGCGCCGGCGAGCAGGGGCTCGGCGTCGGCGTCGGGCTGGCCTTCGGACAGGGCGCCGCCGACGGCGTCGGCAGCGGGGTGTCGCAGGACGAGGGCGAACCCGATCCGGGGCCGGACGCCGCCCCGGACGGCGGTGCGGTGGCGCCGCCGGTGGTGAGCGACGAGGCGACGCCGGTCACGGCGGGGACCAGGCAGCTGGCCTGCGACTTGTTGTACTTGGTGACGGTCTGGGACAGCGAGTCGTCGCAGAGGTCGACGACCACGAACTGGCGCAGGTAGTTGCCGTTGGCGTCCTGCTGGGAGATGGCGCTGACGATGTAGGGGGTGAGGTAGTCGAAGGACTGCTGCAGCGTGGTCTGGCTTCCCTGCAGGTCCGGGTAGGTGGTGGTCAGCTGGGTGTTGAGCTGGCCGAGGAACGGGTCCAGCTCGGTGATGGTGTCGCGGAGGTTGCCCTGGTTGCCGTTCAGCGTCTGGTCCAGGTCGTTGCTGGTGGAGGCCAGGTGGGGCAGGAGGCTGTCCAGGCTGGCGTCGTTCTGGTTCAGTGTCTCCGAGACCACGGCGACGTTGCCGACGAGGTCGCCCAGCTGCTTGTGGCTCTGGGCCAGCACCCCGCCGGCGATGGCCAGGTTGGAGACGATCGAGGCCAGCTGGGGATCGTTCTGGCGAAGCGTGTCGAGCGTCGGCTGGGACTCGCCGCTGAGCCCGGCCAGCTGCTGGAGCAGCTCGTTGATGGCGTCCTGGCGGCCGGCGACGCCGCCGCCCAGCTGCTGAACCAGCACCTGGACCTGCTGACGGGTCTGCGGGTCGAGGCCGGAGAGGACCTGGTCGAAGTCGACCGAGGTCATGGTCTCGGTGGAGGGGATGGTGGCGCCGTCGGACAGCGTCGGCGTCCCCGCCGCCGGCATCAGCTCGATGAACTTCTCGGCGAGCAGCGTCGAGTAGTCGATCTGGGCGATGGTCCCGCTGTGGAGGGGGGCGTACTTGCGCTCGATCCGCATCGACACCAGCGCCTTGCCGTCGTCGAGGGAGATCCCGGTGACCTGGCCGACCTGGTTGCCGGCGACCTCGACGTCGGCGCCCTTGGTCAGGCCGTTGGCGTCGGTGAAGACGGCCCGCAGCGTGTAGTCCTGGCTCGGCGGCAGGCCGAGGGAGAGGTTGAGGGGCAGCCCGAAGCTCAGGTTGATGCTGACCGCGACGACGATCACGATCGCGATCACCGCGATCAGCACGACTCCGGCCAGGTAGCGGTTGCCGCTTACGATCCTCATCCGCCGCCTCCGCTGCAGGCGCCGGACGGCGAGAAGCTGCCGGTCGGGGCGCCGCTGGCGTCGACCAGCTCGGGGTCGATGCGGAGCATGCCTCCCTGCCCGTCGTCGGAGCCGGCGGGCTCGTCGTAGCTGGTCGCGCTCTGCATCTCCTGGAGGGTGATCAGCAGGTTGCCCATGCAGGGGTTGATCACCCCGGCCGTGGTCGTCGCCCCGGTCTGGAACGTCTCCAGCGCCTGGAGCAGCGCGGGCAGCTCCTTGAGCAGCTGGTTGACGTTCTGCTGATTGCCGGCGAGCGCGGCGTTGGCCTCGCCCAGCGAGCTGTTGGCGTGGGTGAGAGTGCCCTCCAGGCTCTGCTGGTGCTGGGCGACCGTGGTCAGCAGGGTGGCCCCGTTGCTCAGGTCGCCGCGCAGTGCGGTGTCCTCGCCCGAGGCCATCGAGGCGAGCTGGGCGAACTGCTGCTGGAGCTCGCCGAGCTGCGTCGTCTCCTCGTCCAGGGCCCCGGTCGTGGAGGCCAGGTTGCCCGAGATCTGGGGCAGCTGGTCGAGAATCTCGTTGATGTCGGGACCGGTCCCGTTGAGGGCGACGCCGCTCTGCCGGATCAGCGTGCGCAGCTCCGCCCGCACGCTCGGCGTGAACACGTTCTGGATCTGGTCGAGCGTGACCTGGGAGGAGGTGTCCTGGAGCGGGATGGTGCCGCCGTTGGCGATGAAGGGCCCGCTGGACACCGGGTTGATCTGGACGTAGTTGGTGCCGAGCAGGCCCTCCGGCCGGAGCACCACCTGGTCCCCCTGCCGCAGGGGCGTCGCCTTGGCGTCGATCTCGAGGTTGAGGATTGCTCCCGCCTCGCCGCTGTCGGGGGCGAGCTGGACGCCTCGGACCTGCCCGACCGTGATCCCGCCGAGGCGCACGTCGTTGCCGGAGACCAGCCGGTCGGCGGACTGGACGTAGACCTGGATCTCGTAGGGACGGTGGCCGACCCAGAGGTTCCAGCCGCCGAAGGCGAGGCCCATCACGACCATGACGGCGACGATCTTGACCATCATCCGAGCTGCCCCAGGAGGAGCTGGACGACGGAGGGGATGAGCCCTCCCGAGGCGTCCTCGGTCGGGTTCTGCCCGGTCGACGGCGGCGTGCTCGACGATGACGGGCTCGAGGACCCGGATGAGCCGCCGCCCGAGGAGCCGCCGTCGAGGAGCGCCGGCAGCGAGATCGGAAGCTGGACCTGGGTGCTCGGATCGATCACCGGCGTGATCCGGAAGGAGTGGCCGAGGTCGTCGTTCTGGGAGAAGGCCGAGAGCCACTCCGAGGCCAGGGTCTCGGCCTGGGGGGCGCTCACGTCGAGCTGGTTGTTGGGGTAGTTGACCTGGGCCAGCAACAGCTCGGGGAGCAGCTCGTCGATGGTCGGGTTGAGCTCGGCCAGCAGCTCCTGGCCGGTCTGGATCGTGCCTGGTGCCCTCTCCAGCGAGGTCCGGTCGCTGGGGGTCAGGTCCTGGAAGATCGTGGACAGCGAGATCATCAGCGTGTTCGCCTGCTGGATCGTGCCCGCCAGCTGCTGGTCGCGCTGGGCGATGGCGCCGACGGCGGTGTCGCCGCTGTTCACCACCTGTCCCAGCGCCTGCTGCTCGTCGGCCAGCGCCTGCATGATCACGGCCACGTCCTGGAGGATCTCGTTGAGGTAGACCTGCTCCTGGTCGGTGACCTGGACGATGGGGCGCAGGTTGGCCGTCGCCTGCTCGACCTGGGGGATCGACTCGTTGATGTCCCCGGCCTGGCCCTGGACCGCGACCCCGAGCTGGCGCAGCGTCTGCGTCATCGCCGCCCGGGTCTGGGGATCGAGGGTGTTGAGGATGGCGTTGATCTGCACCGATTGCCCGGTGCGGGAGCGCGGGATGCGGTGGCCGGCGGAGAGGTAGGGGGCGGTCGAACCCGGACTCCGGACCAGGTCGACGTACTGCTCGCCGATCAGCGACTTGGGCTGGACGTAGGCCTTGACGTCGGTGCGGAGCCGGATGCCGGGGTCGATGCGCATCGTCACCAGGGCGCCCCGGTGGTGGTCGGAGGAGATGCCGATCACCGTCCCGACCTGGACGCCGGAGACGTAGACGCTGGACTGATCGACGACCCCGTTGGCCTGGGCGAAGTCGGCCTCGATCACGGTGCCCCGGTCGATGCCGGGCACCTGCAGGCCCATCCCCACGGCGAGGTAGCCGAGACCGCCGATGCAGACGGCGGCGAAGACGGCGAGCGCGATCAGGGTGGCCAGGCTCTTCCGGTTCATCCGCCACCACCTCCCTGGCCCAGCAGCGGCTCCGAGATCGTGCCCAGGCCGCCGCTCACCGGGTAGACGCGCCAGTAGTGGTTGCCCGAGCTGTCGGTGCCGCTCATGACCGAGGCCAGCTCATAGAAGAGGTTGGCGATGTCGGCCTGGTTCTGCGAGACCTGGCCGAAGATGGTGTCGCTGTTCTTGGTGTAGACGTTGGCGCCGTTGATCAGCTGGGGCGCGGTCTGGATCGCCTGGTGCAGGCCGGGCGCGTTCTCGGCCAGCGCCCCGTCGACGACGGTCATGACCTGGTTCTCGTTGATGATCAGGCCGTCCAGGTCCTGCTCCCTCTCGGCCAGCGTCTGCATCAGCGTGTCCCAGTTGCCGATCAGGGCGCGGAGCTGGCTGTGGAACGCCGCCAGCGTCTCCAGGACCTTGGTCAGGGAGGTGATCAGCGAGGAGAAGTCCGCCTGCTGGTTGACCACCGCCTGGGCCACCGTCTGCAGGGAGGTCGCCACCGACTGCAGCGAAGCCGCCTCGCTGTTGAGGTTGCCGCCGTTGCCGTCGACCGACTCGCCCAGGTTGTCGAGGAGCGAATCGAGCTGCGTCCTGGTGTTCTGGTCGAGCACGTCGAGGACCTGATCCAGCTCGACCGGGGTCAGCGTCCGGGAGCGGGGGATGACACCGCCCTGCGCCAGCGGGCCGGCGTCGGCGGTGCCCCGGCTGAGCTCGACGTAGGACTCGCCGAGGATGTTCTTGGTGTCGATCATGGCCCTGGCGTTCCGGTAGAGGGGCGCGTACCGCTGGTGGAGGGCGAGCACCGCCTCGGCGCCGCCCTGAACCGGGCCGACCGAGTCGACCCGTCCCACCGTGAGGCCGTCGATGGTGACGTCGTCGCCGCTCATCAGCTGGCTTCCGTCGGAGAACATCGCCGTGACCCGGTAGGTGGGCTGGAACAGGAACTGCCCGCCCATCTGATCGAGCAGGTAGCCGAGCACCATGACCCCGAGGATCGCGTAGACGACCAGGAAGGGGAGGTTCCAGCGGCTTCTCATGGCGTGTTCCCGAGGAGGAAGCCGAGGATGCCGTTGCCGAGGAGCTGGGAGACGGCGCCGGTTCCGGTCCCCGAACCCGAGGTCGAGCCCGGGGCCGGCGCCGCCGGCTGCTGGCCACCGCCGCCCGACGGGGCCGGCGTCGGGGTGCCGGTCGCCTCCTTCTGCAGCGGCACCTGCGAGAGGGGTCCGGTCAGCTCCGGGCAGAGGCTGATGCTGTCGCAGCCCAGGACCAGCGAGATCCGGGTCGCGTAGCCGGTGGCGTCGCGGCCGCCGAAGACGACCGGCCCGTACTGGATGCCCTGGATCACGCTGGGCAGGTTGGGCAGCAGCTCGGAGGAGTCCGAGGCGAGGTCGCCGAGCACCAGGTTGCCCTCCTTGGCCGTGCCCGGCAGCTCGGCGGCGACGCCGGAGAGGCTGGGCTCGGTCCCGGCGAGCCCGCCGGAGAGCTGCTCCAGGGCGGCGTTGGTGTTGGTGATCGCGGCCTGGATCTGCCTCTGCTGCTGATCCAGGTTGGCCAGCAGCTGCTGCGTGTTCTGGATGAGCTCGCCCAGCTGCTGCCGGCGGTCGCTCTGGGCCAGCTCGGAGAGGACGCTGTTGAGATCCTGGATGACGAGCTGCAGATCCTGGTCCTTCTGGGCCAGGGTGTGGGCGATGGCGGCGAGGTCGCTGAGGTCCTTGTTGCCGTTGCCGATGGCGACGCTGGCGTTGGCGCCCTCGCCGTCGAGGCCGCCGCCGAGCTCGTCGATCACGGTCTGGAGCTTCTGGCGGGTGGGCGCGTTGAAGGTGTTGATCACGTCCTGCAGGTCGGTCGAGCGGTTGACCTGGAGGTGAGGCAGGGCGGCGCCGGAGGGGAGCGTCGGCCCGCTGGTGCCGGGATCGATGCCGACGTACATCTCGCCGAGCAGGCTCTTCGGCCGGATGCTGGCGGTGGCGTCGGTGTGGATCGGCGCGTAGGCGGGGTCGATCTCGGCCGTGATCACGGCCAGCCCGCCGGAGCCGAGGGTCACGCCCTGCACGCTGCCCGCCTCCACCCCGGCGATCAGCACCTCGCTGCCGGCGTAGATCCCTTGGGCGTTGTCGGTGGGCACCCGGACCAGGTAGTCGCCGGGGCCGAGCAGCCCGCGCTGGAAGGCGGTGCCGGCGACGACGACGAGCACGAAGAGGCAGGCCAGACCCAGGCTCACGGCGGCGCGGCGGAGGGGCGGCGGGGCCATCAGTCCATGGACAGCGGCCCCTCGACCGCTCCCTCGATGAACTGCCGGGTGAAGGGCACCTCCGAGCGCCCGATCTGCTCCCGGCTCCCCTGCTCGACGACATGGCCGGCGTGGAGCAGGACCAGGTGGTCGGCGATGTTGAAGCAGGCTCGGATGTCGTGGCTGATGACGACGGCGGTGCACCCGTGGTCGCGCTGGACCCGCTTGATCAGGTCGCAGAGCAGTGCCGTGCGCACCGGGTCGAGGCCGGAGTCGGGCTCGTCGAAGAGCAGGATCTTCGGCTCCAGGACCAGCGCTCGGGCGAAGCCGGCTCGCTTCGACATGCCACCCGAGAGCTGGCTGGGCATCTTCTCCTCGGAGCCGGCCAGGCCGACCTCGCGGAGCCGGGTGACCACGATCTCGCGGATCTCGGCCTCGCTCTTCCTGGTGTGCTGGCGGAGCGGGAAGGCGACGTTGTCGTAGAGGTTCATGGAGCTGAAGAGGGCCCCGTCCTGGAAGAGCATGCCCATGTTCCGGCGCATCGCCAGCAGCTCCCTCTCCTTGAGCCGGGCGACGTCGAGGCCATCGACCAGGACCTCGCCCGCGTCCGGCTGGAGCAGCCCGACGATGTGCCGCAGGAGCACCGACTTCCCCGTTCCCGAGGGGCCCATGATCACCGAGATCCGCCCCCTCGGCAGATCGCAGTCGATCCCGTCCAGCACCACCTGCCGGCCGAAGGCCTTGCGCAGGCCGCGGCAGCGGATCGCCGTCAGCTCGGACGGTGTCGGCGGGTTCGGGTTGGATCGTTTGAAGAGGACCATGGGCATCAGCTGGGAATGGGGAGGTTGGGGTTGTGGCCCCAGAAGATGTCGGTCAGGAGCGCGTTGAGCAGGACCGTCATGACCAGGCTGGTGGCCATGGTCTTGGCCACCGCCCGGCCGATGCCGACCGGTCCTCCGGACACGTGGTAGCCGTGGTAGACGGCGACGCAGATGATGGTGAAGGCGAAGACGGCGGCCTTGATCAGCGAGAAGAGCAGGTCCTCGGGGTTGGTGAATCGCCAGAAGTAGGCGAAGTAGACGCCGTTGGAGACGACCCCGATCTGATAGCGCTGCACCACCCAGCTGGCCAGGTAGCTGGTCGCCAGCGAGAAGACGTACATCAGCGGCATCACGATCAGCGAGGCGGCCATCCGGGTCGAGACCAGGTAGATGCGGGAGGGCACGCCCATCGTGTCCAGGGCGTCGATCTCCTGGTTGATGCGCATCGTCCCCAGCTCGGCGACAAGGCCGCACCCGACCTTGGCGCCGAGGGCGAAGCCGAAGAAGAGCGGCGTGATCTCCCTGGTGTCGCAGAGGGCGTTGAAGACGCCGACCAGCGACTCCGCCCCGCCCAGCTGGTGGAGCGAGTAGTAGCCCTCGGTCGAGCATTCGGAGCCGCTGAAGTAGGTCATGACCATGGTCACCGGCGTCGAGCTGATGGCCAGGAAGGCGGCGTACCACCAGATCTCGCCCGCGTACCGGAAGGCGGCGGGGATGTCGGCCAGGCAGCGGGCGGCGAAGACCAGGATCTCGCCCACGGCGTCGAACGGGCGGAGCAGCCTGTCCCCCCAGATCGCGATCCGACCCGGGCGCGGCGACGCGGTGGCTGCCATCCGATTACCTCAGCGTGATCTGGTTGTGGAAGAGGGCGAGGACGGTCGGCGTGAAGAGGTACTCGAAGGCCTGGATGCCGACGAAGCACCAGATCACCGAGGAGTGGACGGAGCGGGCGACGCCCTCGGCGCCCCCCTTGGCCGTCATCCCCTTGTAGATGCAGATGGCGCCGACGATGGCGCCGAAGACGATGCACTTGAGCTCGCCGCCGATGACGTCGACGACGGTGCCCTGGGTCCAGAAGCTGGAGAGGAAGCCGCCGGTGTTGACGCCGACCAGGAGCGTCGCCACCAGGAAGGAGGCGGCCATGGTGAAGCAGATCATCGGGAAGTTGTAGAGGGCGGTCATGATCATCAGCGCCAGGGCCCTGGGCACGACCACGAAGAGGACGTTGCTGAGGCCCATCACGCTCAGCGCCTCGAGCTCGGAGCGCACCTGGCGGGCGCCCAGGTCGGCGACCACCGAGGTGCCGCTGACGGCGGCGATCATCAGCCCCGTCGCCACCGGGCTGAACTCGCGGATGTTGGACATCACGCTGAAGCCGCCGAGCTGGTAGGCGCTGTTGGCCGCCCGAAGCAGCTGCCCCGCCTCCAGGGAGACGATCACACCGAAGCCGAAGCCGGTGAGGAGCAGGGGCACGAAGTTGGCGACCAGCATCGTGCGGCACTGCTCCAAGAGCTCCTGCCAGTAGAACGGTCGCCGGAACGACCCCCGGAGAGCGGCGAGGAAAAGCAACGACAGCTCGCCCAACCCACCGAGGGACCGGCGCATGCTGCCAATCAGGGCGCCTGCCTCCTCCACCCTTACCGACGTCTGGGGTCGGCGAAGTGATCGGGGTATTTTCGCAGACGGCGCCGGGACATATGGTCCCGGGCCCTGGCCCACTGTCCCGGAGCGTCCGGGTCAGGCGCCTCCGATCAGCACCTTGAGGGCGTGCTCGCCACCACCGTCGAGGAGCTCCAGTGCCGGTCCCGCCTCGGCCAGCGAGAAGCGATGCGTGATCATGCGGGCGGTGTCGATGGCGCCGTCGGCGAGCAGCTGGATGACCGGGGGGAAGGCGCCGGTGCTGTTCCGGCTGGCGAAGACCTCCGCCTCCTTCCGGGTCAGGACCACGGTGTCGAAGACGACCGGGCCGTGGTTCCAGCCGACGAGGACGATGCGACCGGTGTAGCCGACCACGTCCGTCGTCTGGCGGGTGCAGTTCTCGTTGCCAGTCGCCTCGAAGACGGCGGCCGCCATCTCGCCGCCGGTGAGCTCCGCCACCCGGGCGGCGACGTCGGTCTCCCCAGCGTCGATCGGCGTGGCGCCGAGCTGGGCGGCGACGTCGAGGCGCCAGGGATCGATGTCGACGACCAGGGCCCGGCAGCCCCTCGCCCGCATCACCAGCTGGGCGATGAGCAGACCGATGCTGCCGGCGCCGAAGACGACCGCGGTCCGGCCCGCCTCGACCGCCGAGCGCTGGACCGCCCGGTAGGCGACCGTGGTCGGTTCGGCCAGCACCGCGACCTCGTCGGGCATGTCCTCGGGCACGGGGTGGAGGAGGGCGGCGGGCAGCGCCGTCTCCTCGCGCATACCGCCGTCGACGTGGACGCCGAGCACCCGCAGCTCGGGGCAGCAGTTGCGCCGCCCGGAAAGGCAGACGCGGCAGCGTCCGCAGGCGACCAGCGGCTCGACCACGGCCCGCCGGCCGGTGAGCTCGGGACGGGGGCCGCCGTCGACGACGTCGACCAGGAGCTCGTGGCCGATGACGCGCGGATAGCTGACCTGCGGCGACGTGCCCCGGTAGGCGCTGAGATCGGACCCGCAGATCCCGGCCAGCCGGAGGCGGACGAGGGCCTCGTCCGCGCCCGCCTCGGGCGCGGCCAGCCGCGCCAGCTCCAGCTTCCTCGGCCGCTCCAGCAGTACGCCCTGTGTCGTGCTCACACTCACAGGCTAAAGCGGGCCGCGAGCGTCCGTACGAGGTCGGCCGCGGTCCCCACCTCGGTCAGCTCGACCGACTCGCTGGGCTGGTGCGACTCGCTGTTCGAGCCGGGTCCCCAGAGGACGCAGGGGATGTTGGCCCGGCCCAGGCGGCCGGCGTCGCTCCCGAAGTTCACCCCGGTCACGCGCGTCTCCAGATCGTTCTCGGCCAGGGTCCTGGTCAGGGCCGCGACGATGCCGGCGCCGCGCGGCGTCGCCACCGCCTCGGACACGGTGATCGGCGCCTGGACCTCGACCTTGCCCGGCGCGATCGCCTCAAGGGCGACCTTGTAGCGGCGCCAGATGTGCATCGCGTCCTCGCCCGGGATGGTCCGGCGGTCGAGGGTGATGAAGCACTCGTGGGGGATCATGTTGGCGCCGGTGCCGCCCTCGATCAGGGTCGGGACCAGCGTCGGCTGGCCGACCAGCTTGTCGTTGACCCGGGTCAGCTCCTGGGCCAGGTTGTTCTTGACGTACTCGAGCACGTCGGCCATCCGGTCGATGGCGTTGTCGCCCTCCCAGGGCTGGGCGCTGTGGGCGCTCCGGCCGCTGGCCCTGACCCGGAAGCGGAGCAGGCCCTTGTTGCCGAGGACGATGCGCAGCTGGGTCGGGGCGCTGACCACGGCGCCGGCGATGGTCTGCTCCGAGTCCCAGTGCTCGAGGAAGTGGACGATGCCGCGGCCGAGGTACTCCTCGTCGATGACGGCCGCCAGGATCACCTCCAGCGGCGGCTCGTCGGCGTTCCGCGCCAGGTCCCGCAGGGCGAGCATGAACGCCGCCAAGGAGCCCTTGCCGTCGCAGGAGCCGCGACCATAGAGCCGCCCGCCACGGACCATGGCATCGAACGGCGGGCTGGTCATGCCGCCCACCTCGACGGTGTCCAGATGGCTCTCCAGCAGGAGCGCCCGCTTCCTGTCCCGCCCCGGCAGGCGGGCGATTATGTTGTAGCGTCCGGGCAGCGCCTGCTGCATCGAGACGTCCAGCCCGGCCTCCCGCAGCCAGCCTGCGACGAACTCTCCAACGGCACCCTCGGCCGGACCTTCTCCATCGCGCGGGTTGACGCTGGGTATGCGGACAAGGTCCGCCAGCAACTCCCGCACCTCCCCGATGCCTTGCTCGGCCAAAATCTACCTCCCTGCACCCGTTCAGGTGGTCGCGGTCTAGAAGTGTAGATGGTCGGATGGCAACCGTGCCTATCGAGTTTGCGCGGTGGCGCGACGCGTCCGGAACCAGCCGTCGCGAGCCCCTCCGTGTCCTGCCGTCAGACCGGCGTGGGCAGCGCCGTGGTGACCACCGAGACCCGCAGATCGCTGCCGGGAGGACCGATGTACACGCCGCGGGTGGGAGCCGCGTCCTGGTAGTCGCGACCGGTCGCGACGCGAACGTAGTGGTCGTGCGCGAGGGAGGGATGCGTGGGGTCGAAGGGAGTCCACCCGGCACCGGGGACCATGGCCTCGGCCCAGGCGTGGGAGGCGCCCTCGACGGGCGCCTCGCCGCCCGTGTGGACATAGCCGCTGACGTACCGGGCAGGCACCCCCAGGAAGCGGGCGGCGGCGATGAAGACGTGAGCGAAGTCCTGGCAGACGCCGTAGCCGTGACGGAGGACCTCATCGGCGTCCGTGGAGATCGTGGTCGAGTCCTGCCTGTACGTGAGCCGGGCGGCGATGGCATCGGTCAGCCGCTGCAGCACCGCCTCCTCAACGGTTCCCGCTGCCGCGGTCACGTCCCGGGCCAGCCGGCGCACCCTTGCCGTCTCCACCACGGGTGATCGGAACAGTAGGAGGTCGGCCGGCCAGACGGGATTCAGCCGCGGCCGCCCCGCGACCCCGGTCTCGACAGTCGCCCGGCTGATCACGTCGAGGTGGTCGTGGGCGGTCAGCTGATCGAAGGTGTGGACGTGGTTGCCGAACCCATCCACGAAACGCCGGACATGGGTCTTCGGCCCAAGCTCGACCTGGTGATGGAGGACCCGCTGGCCGGCCCCGTCGAGCGGACGCATACGCAGCGCCATGTGCGCCTCCCGCACCATCCCCGGGTAGCGGTAGCGGGTCTCGTGGACGATCTCGAGGCGCATTCGCGTCAGCTCCCGATCGCGGTCTGCTGCTGCTGCTGGCTCTGGACCCTGAATGCCGGCGCCGCCCGGTGGGCCTGGGCGGCGGGCGCGAAGTAGGTCCGATCGAGCGCCTCGGAAACGGTTCCGCAGAGCCGCTCGAAGCGGAAGCCGAACAGCTCCGGGCGACGGATCGGCTCCTGGGCACCATCCAGCAGCAGGGCAAGCAACTGGCCGACGGCGTGATCAGCGCCGCTTCGCCGGCCTCCGTCGATCTGACGCACCGCGGTCAACGTCTCCTCGAGACAGAAGTGGACGGCCTGCGGACTGGAGGGATGGAGGAGGAGGAAGCGGATGACGGCGTCGCGGCCGACGTGCTCGGCGGTGGCCAGCCGGAACGCCTCGAAGGCGCTGCAGCACCGCAGCACGCCACTCCAGGCAACCGCCGTGTCGGCCGCCGCGATCAGGCCGCCGGCCTTGCGCGTCACCAGGCGGGCCACGTTTCGGGACCGGGTCAGGTGGCGGCCGAGGCGGACGAAGCTCCAGGCATGGTCGTGGGTCATGGTGTCGTCGACCAGGCCGCCGATGAGCTGGGTGGTGAGCTCGACGTCGTGGAGGAAGGATTGGAGCTGCCCGTCGCGCGCGCCCTCTCGAGTCCGCCAGTACAGCGAGTTGACCTGCTCGTAGATCTCCGTCGACAGCCGCGGCCGGATCGCCTGCGCCGCCAGCCGGACCGCGTCCACCGAGCCCCGCAGCGACGGGCCGGTGGGCCCCGCGATCGCCGTTTCGACCGCCTGGCTCGCCGTCGCCTCCGGCATCGCCGGCCAGCCGGCGAGGAGCAGGAAACGGGGCCAGAATCTCCCTCCCGGAACCGCGCCACCGTCTAGAGACAGCTCCAGGTGGATTCGGAGGATCCGGGCCAGGTGCTCGGTCGACTCCAGGTCGCGGCCGAAGGCGTGAAGGGTGGAGGCGGCGCTACTGAGCAGCGGCATCGCGTCCCCTCACCACCCACGTGTCCCGGCTGCCGCCTCCCTGGGAGCTGTTGACGACCAGCGAGCCGGCGCGGAGGGCGACACGGGTCAGCCCGCCGGGCGTGACCCAGGGGTCGGGTCCGCTGAGGACGAATGGGCGGAGGTCCTGGTGCCGGCTCGCCAACCGGCCGTCGACGAGCGCGGCCTGCATCGAGAGGTTGATGACCGGCTGGGCGATGAAGTCGCGAGGGCGGGCCCTGATCCGCCTTGCCATCCGATCGCGCTGGGCTGCTGTCGAGGCGGGCCCGATCAGCATGCCGTAGCCACCCGACCCGGCGACGGTCTTGACGACCAGACGGGGCAGGTTCTGGAGCACGTGGTCGAGGTCTCCGGCTCGCTGGCAGAGGTAGGTGGGCACATTGGGCAGGACCGGCTCCTCGCCCAGGTAGTAGCGGATCATCTCGGGGACGAAGGCGTACACCGCCTTGTCGTCGGCGACGCCGTTGCCGAGGCCGTTGGCGAGGATGACGTTGCCGGCGACGTGGGCTCCGATCAGGCCGGGTACCCCGATGACGCTGTCGGCGCGCCCGTGCACGGGGTCGAGGAACTCGTCGTCCATCCGCCGGTAGATGACATGGACCGGGCGGGGGCCGGTCGTGGTCCGCATCCAGACCCTGCCGTCGTCGACGATCAGGTCCGAGCCCACCACCAGCTCGACCCCCATCTGCTTGGCCAGGTAGAGATGCTCGAAGTAGGCGGAGTTGAAGGTCCCCGGAGTCAGCACCACCACGGTCGGGTCCGCCACCCGCGGCGCAGCCAGGCCCCGAAGGAGCGAGACGAGCCGGTGGCCCACCTCCTCCACCGGGCGTACGTCGTAGCCGGCGAAGAGTTCGGGGAAGACGCGCTTCTCGACGCGCCGGTTGGCGAGCAGGTAGGACATGCCGGAGGGTGTCCGCAGATTGTCCTCGAGGACCAGGAAGGTCCCGTCGACATCGCGGACCAGGTCGATGCCGGCGACGTGGGCCCGAAGCGAGTCCGGCCTGACCAGCCCCATCAACTCCCGGCGGAAGCCGGTGGAGGACAGCACGACGTCGGCCGGGACCCGGCCCTGGCGCAGGATCAGCTGCCGGCCGTAGACGTCGTCAAGGAAGTGGTTGAGGGCGCGCACCCTCTGCCGCAACCCTGCGTCGACGCCGGCCCAGGTCGCCTCGTCGATGATCCGCGGGATCGGATCGAAGGGAAACAGCTTCTCCCGATCCCCGGCGCCCCTGGTCACGGTGAAGGTGACCCCCTGGTCGCGGAAGGCGCGCCTGGCGAGGACCTGGCGACGCCCCAGCCCGGCGCGTCCCACCCGCTCCAGCGAGCGATGCAGGCGTCGGTAGAGCGGGCGGGGACGGCCCCCGGCCAGCGTCATCTCGTCGAATGCGGCGGCCTCCGACCCGGAATCAGGGAACCACTCCTGCGCTTCCACCCTCACCAAGCACTCTATGAACGCCCGCCGCGCGGAGCCTGGTGCGGCCCGACCGAATGGCCCGGTGCCGGCGTCGTGTGATCTGACGCAGCGGCGGTCCGCGGTGAGGCGTGGGCGGCCCAGGACGCACCGGCTGGTAGGCTCGTCCGCCATGACCGGCAGCCGGCGCGGGACGGGCGAGGACGCGCGCGCCCGGCTGCTCAGGGCGGTGCTGAGCCAGGTCGAGGAGCGCGGGATCAGCGACCTCTCCCTGCGCGAGCTGGCCGCCGCGATCGGCACCAGCCACCGCATGCTGATCTACCACTTCGGGTCGAAGGAGGGCCTCGAGGTCGCCGTCGTCCAGGCGGTCGAGCAGGCGCAGCGCGCCTTCCTGGCGCAGCTTCTCTCAGGCTCTGCGGTGGGTCCGGTCGAGATCATAGGGACCATGTGGCGCCGTCTGGCCGACCCTGGGTTGTCCGCCCAGGAGCGCCTCTTCTTCGAGATCTACGGCCTGGCGCTGCAGGGGCGGCCGGGCACCGCCGGATTCCTGGACGGTGTCGTCGACGCCTGGGTCGACGCGGCGGCCGCGTACGCGATCAGCGCGGGGCTCGACGAGGGGTCGGCGAGGGCCGACGCTCGCCTCGGGGTGGCGGTGATGCGGGGCCTGCTGCTGGATCTGCTGGCGACCGGTGACCGGCCCGCCGTGGATGAGGCGGTCGAGCGCTACATCGAGCTGTACCGCTCCTTGCCCCCCGCCTGACGCAGGGTCCGCCTGCTACTCCGCGACCGCGGCGACCGCCTCGACCTCGACCAGCTGGTCGTCGTACCCGAGGACGGCGACGCCGAGCAGGGTGCTGGGAGGCTCGTGCTCGCCGAACCGGCGCCGGACCACCTTCCACGCCTTGACCAGATCGGCCTGGTCGTCCGAGGCCACGAAGACGGTCGTCTTGACGACGTCCGCGAGCTCCGCGCCAGCCGCTCGGAGCGCGACCTCGAGGTTGGTCATCACCTGCTCGGCCTGGCCGGCGACATCGCCGGCGGCGACCGTCCTGCCGCGATGGTCGAGCGGGCAGGCGCCGGCGAGGTAGATCAGACGGGCCGGGCCTCTGACCGTGGCCGCGTAGGCGTACTCGGCGACCGACGACAGCTCGGAGGTCCGGACCAGAGAGACGTGATCTCGCACCGAGACCATGGTAGGGGGCGATCCGGGATCCGCCCGCCCTTGTCCGCTCAGGGGCGGCCGGACCGCGCCAGCACCGCGCGCGGGAACGTGTGGAGGAGGCCGGCCAGCGCAGTCGCCTCGTCGACCAGCCGGCGCCCGGAGGCGCTGCCCAGCGCGCGTTCGCGGACGGCCACCAGCTGGGCGCCGTCGACGTACCAGGAACCGAGCCCGTCGGGGCGGAGAGGATCCACGAAGTAGGGCCGCCGGGCGCCGGGCAGCTCGCGACAGGCGCGGAGGACCTCGTCGGTGAGCAGTTCGCGGGCGAAGCCGTCGTCGGCCGCGTAGGCGCCGTGGGCCGGCGCCGGGGCCTCGGCCTGGGGGGTGGGCTCGCCACGCCACGTGCCGCCGAGCGTGATCGATCCGACCAGCTCGCGGAAGGCGACCTGCTCATCGGCGTTGACCGGCAGAAGGTTGGCGAAGATCGCCGAGACGTAGGGGACGGGGTTGGGCAGGGGGAGGACGTAGACGGTGGTGCGCCTGACCGTCATCGGCAGGCGCCCATCCTCCTTGACGTCGAAGGCCCAGAAGGGCGTCGCCTCGACCTCGCCATCGACGATGGCGTGGACCTCGCCGAGCGAGGGCCAGCCGCGGACGCGGTCCGTCGGTGCCGGTCCTTTGGCGGTGAACCGCCAGCCGTTCGACGCCGCCAGGCGCCGTCTCTCTAACTCCCGCAGCATGACCGTGTGTCCTTGTCTCCACACAGTCAACGCGCCACGGGGACCGCGCGATCGCGCGGTCCCC
>DATAXV010000199.1:0-6686 GCA_036272915.1 Candidatus Dormiibacterota bacterium | reverse complement strand
GGCCCTCAAGACCCGCCAGACGGAGAACGACGACCGGCTCGACCAGTTGGACGTGCCCGACGGGCTGAGGCCGGTCGCCACCGAAGTCCTCGCCCACCTGGACGACATCTGCCAGCAGTTCCTCGACGATGATGGCTACCGCGGCGTCTGCGAGCTGGTCGTTGCGCGTCTCGCCGGCGTGCCGACCCGCCCGCTCGAGCGTGGCCGCCCGCGGGCCTGGGCGACGAGCGTGGTGCACCTGGTCTGCTCCGCCAACCGGCTCATCGTCGGCGCCCGCGGGCCTCATCTCAGCGCCGACCAGCTGGCCAGCATCGGCGGTGTCACGGCCTCGGTGATGCGGGCTCGAACCCGCCGGATCCGCCAGCTTCTCGCCTATGAGCCGGAGGATCCGGCCCTCTGGCCTCCCGCGCGCCTGGCCCACCATCCGACCGCTTGGATCGTCGAGCTGCAGGGAAGACTTGTTGATGCAAGAAACCTGCCCCGCCGGGAGCAGCGCCGCCTTCACGATCGCGGTCTGATCCCGGATCCGGCCCTCCTCGATGAGGCTGACTGAGACCGGATCGTCAGTTCGATCCGCGTACTGAGACCGGCTCAGTCGGGGCGCTCAATGAAGAGCGGGCAACGGCGTGGGACGATGCCAGGAATTTATGAATGAATGTAACGAACCAAGGGCCGCGTCCGTATACTTTGCGGAAGGCGCCTTCTGTTCTCGGCGAGGGTGGTCAGACGACGCCATCCTGCTTCTGGCTGAGGCGGTTCCTTGGATCGGATAGAAACCAGCCACTGCCAGACGCATGATGACGTGGAACGCTATGACCCTGCCGGGGCGGTTGGAGCCATTTTGCGCGGCCCCAGCAGGTTGCCCGACCGCCTGACGGTCGAGGCCTGCACCCCGCTCCGACGCGTATCGATGCGCGTGCCGAGGGTGAACGAGAGGCTGCAGTGGGTATGAAGGATATAGGTGGACATGACCGAAGAGACTGACCTGTCCCGGATCCTGGGCGGAGACGCACGATCGGGCGGAATCGCGCTCGATATGGACCTGCCCAACGATCAGGAGCAGAACGAGGAGATCCCGGACCTCAACCCGACGACGCCGACCACCGACGAGGCCGCCGTCGACGATGCCGTCCGCCTCTACCTGCGGAAGATCGGAGAGGTCCGGCTTCTCACCGCGGCGGAGGAGGTCGAGCTGGCCCGCAGCATCGAGGCCGGCTCCGAGCGCGCGCGCCGGCACATGATCGAGGCCAACCTGCGCCTGGTCGTCTCGATCGCCAAGCGCTACGTCAACCGGGGCATGCCCCTGCTTGACCTCATCCAGGAGGGCAACCTGGGTCTGATGCGTGCGGTCGAGAAGTTCGACTACCGCAAGGGCTTCAAGTTCTCGACTTACGCGACCTGGTGGATCCGGCAGGCGATCACGCGTGCCATCGCCGACCAGGGCCGTCTGATCCGCATGCCCGTGCACGCGGTGGAGACCTTCAATCGCTTGCTTCGGGTCCAGCGCCGGCTCACCGCGGAGCTCGACCGCGAGCCCACGCTCGAGGAGCTGGCGATGGAGATGGACATGACCCCCAAGCAGGTCGAGGAACTGGTGCGCGCCGCGCAGCAGCCCGTGTCCATGGCGACGCCGATCGGCGAGGACGAGGAGAACGAGCTTGGCGACCTGCTTCCCGACAAGGATGCCGCGGCACCCTCCGAGGAGGCGGACAAGGCCATGCTCAAGCGCGAGCTGGAGGAGGCCCTGAGCATCCTCTCCCCGCGCGAGCGGCGCGTCCTTCAGCTGCGGTTCGGGCTGCTCGACGGCGAGCAGAGGACGATGACCGAGGTGGCGCGGCGGATGGGTATGTCCCGCGACCGCGTGCACACTCTCGAGAAGCAGGCTCTCGAGAAGCTGCGCAGCTCGCCGAAGGCGGCGGAGCGGGTGCGGCACTTTTACCTGGAACAGGCCAGCTGACCTGACGGTCGGAGGCGCTCGGGCGGGGTGACCAGCACCCCGCTGCCGGGCGGGCCTCAGTCCCTGCTCGCGTTCTGGGCCTTGCCCGGGGGCGAGCCGTTGGCGGTGGGGAGCTGAAGGATGAAGTCGCTCCCGCCACCCGGTGTCGAGAGCACCGTGATGTCGCCGCCATGCTCCCGCGCCAGCTCCCGCGAGACGTAGAGCCCGAGCCCCGACCCGGAGATGCTCGAGTTCTCCGGGGTGAGGATCCGGCCAAAGCGGGTGAACAGTCGCTCCAGATCGTCGGGCTCGATGCCGAGTCCATGGTCGCGGACCGAGATCCGAGCCCTGCCCTCCGCCATCGAGAGCGTGCACTGCACATCTCCGCCGTCCGGCGAATACTTGATGGCGTTGCTCAGCAGGTTGGCGAGGACGGTCACGATCCGCTCCGCGTCGGCCTCGACCGGAACCTCCCGCTGGGGCAGATCGAGCTCGATGCGACGGTCGTCGCCGACCAGCGGCCGGGCCTGGGTCACCGCGTCGTGCACCAGGGAGCGGAGGTCGATCCGGCGCAGCCGCAGCGTGACGCGGTTCTCCTCCAACTTCGCCGCCTCCAGCATCTGGTCGACCAGGAGCTCCATCTCGGTGAGCTTCAGCGACATCAGCGGGACCACGTCCAACGACTGCCCGGGAAGCGGTCCAAGGCTTCCGTCGCCCAGCATCGACATGTAGCCGCGGACCACGGTGAGCGGTCCCCGCAACTCATGCGAGGCGACGTTGAGGAGATCCGTCTTCAGGTTCTCGACCGCCTTCAGCCGCTCCAGGTGCTGGCGCTCGCGGCTCAGGTGCTGGGCGTTTCCGATGGCGAGACCGGTGAGTCGGGCCAGCATCTCCAGCAGCCGCAGCTCCTCCGGTTCGACCTCGGGGCTGTCTGTGTGAGCGGCGACGAGAAGCCCGACCACCTTGTCGCCGATCCTGACCGGGGCGTAGAGCACGACCTGCAGGCCCATCCGGTCGGCGTGCTCGCGGAGGCCGCCGGTGAAGTGGTCGGGCCGGACTATCGTCGCCCGCCCGGTCTTGACCGCGCCCTGCGCTCCCTGGTTCCGGGTGATCGAGTACTCGAAGCCGATCGTGCCCATGTCGCCCGACTCGTGGCGGATCACCAGGAGGTCGTCGAGCAGCTCGTGGTAGGCGGCGCGAGCCGGCCGCCCGCGCGCCTGACGGGAGACGGCGACCGCGGTGGCGCCGACGGCCGCGGCGATGATGCTGTCCGCGTCCAGCGTGGAGGCGAGCCCCTCGGCGGTCTCGAGAAGGAAGTTGAGCTCCTCGACCCGCCGCTCCTGGGTGGTGAGCAGCCGCTGGCGTTCGGTCCTGGTCGCGGTCAGGCGGGCGGTGGCGCCGACCAGGACGATCAGAGCCACACCGACGACCGCGCTCAGCCAGCCCTGGTTGCCGACGACGACCTCGATCAGCTGGACCGCGCCGGCGGCGACGGAGACGACGGCCAGGGCCCGCTTGCCCAGGAACCAGCCGGCGACGACGACGAAGAGCAGGCTGACCGGAAGGCTCGAGTAGCCCGGGTAGACGCGAAGGTCCTGCACCAGGAGGAGGGCGATCGCGAGGACACACGCCAGCGCGAGAAGTCCACCCCTCCTCGTCCCGACGTACGCCTGCGGACTCAGCCGGTGGGCCCACGCCTCTGAGGACCAGCGGCCCGGCCGGCGCCCGGCTCCAAGGTCGTCGTCCGCTGCCACAGCAACGCCCATTGTGCCGCTTCCCGGGATCACATGCGCCCGGATCTCTCACCGATCGCGACTCCCGCCACGCGCGGCCTGCCCACGGACGGGCGCGGGGAGTATCACCCGGGTGCCCTCAGGTATTTTCACGCGACTGTAACCAGAACCCCTACAAGGCCTGAGGACCCTTGATAGATTTGTGTAGGTTTGGAGAGAATCAGCCACTCTTCCGGCTTCGCTTCCGGCGAGGAGCAGGACGCGGCCGGTGGGATCGAGCGCGACGAATGGCTGGGCCTGGGCGAGGCCGCCCGCCTGCTCGGCGTGACCCCGGCGACCCTGCGCCGCTGGTCGGACCGCGCACAGATCGCAAGCTTCACGACTCCCGGTGGCCACCGCCGCTTCCCGCGGGCCACGGTCGAGGCGCTGCTGCCGTCGCCCCGGGCACGGCGGCCGCAGCTGGCCGATCTGGGCGCCTCCGGAGATCGCATCGCCGCCGCCTACCGGCGTTCCCCGCGCACCGCCGCCGACTCGCCGGCCTGGCTGGAGGCGATGCCGGAGAAGGAGCGTGACCTCTTCCGCGAGCGGGGGAGGCGGATGCTGGAGTGCCTTCTCGCCCACCTCGACGCGGATGGCCCGGCACCGGCCCTGGCCAACCTGCATCAGGCCGCCGACCACGCCGCCGAGTACGGCGGCCACTCCGCCCGGCGGGGCGCGACCCTGGGCGAGGCGGTCGGCGCCTACCTCCACTTCCGGCAGCCCTTCGTCGACGAGCTGGTCGGGACCGCGCGCAAGAGAGGATTGGACACGCGCGAGGCGACCGAGCTGCTGATCGACGCCGAGAGCGCCATGGATCAGCTGCTGCTCGCCTTCATCGGCGGCTGGCAGCGGGAGCAGGAGAGTTGAGCGCGCGGCCGCTGCCCTGGGTGCTGGCCGCGACGGCGGCGGAGACCTCCTCGGACGAGCGGGCGGCGTTCGCCGAGCGGGCCGCGGGAGCGGCGGGCGGTGTGCTCCTCGGGACCTGTCACCGGGTCGAGCTCTACGGCACCGGCGCCGTCCCCGAGCTGGGGGCGCCGATCCTGCTCGTCGGCGAGTACGCCGTCCGGCGCCTCTTCCGTGTCGCCGCCGGCCTGGAGAGCGCCGTCGTCGGCGAGGACGAGATCCTGCACCAGGTGCGCGAGGGCCTGGCCGCGGCGCGGGTCATGGGGCAGGTCGATCCCACCCTGGCCCGGCTCTTCGAGCGGGCGATCGGCACCGGCCGCCGGGCCAGGGCCGGGCGTCGAGCACCGAAGACCGGCCTCGCCGAGCGTGCCGTCGCCTGGCTCGCGACCCAGGTCCCGATCGAGGGTGCCGAGGTCCTCGTCGCCGGCACCGGGGTGATGGGCCGGGCACTCAGCCGGGCCGCGATCTCGGCCGGTGCGACGGTTCTGACCGCCAGCCGCGACCGGGCGCGGGCCGACCTCGACCTCGAGGAGGCAGCGCTGCGGGCTCCGTCGGTATCCGCCGTGGCCGTTGCCCTGAGCGGTCCGTGGCATGCGCTCGAGGGCGTGTCCGGCCCGCTTCCCCCGATCGTCGACCTCTCCTCGCCGCCGTCGGTGCCGGCATCGCAGCGGCTGTCCCTGGGCGACCGTTGGCGTGACATCGATGAGCTCTTCGAGCAGTCGCCGGTGGAGGCCGACTGGCTGGCCAACGCCGAGCGCCTGGTCGCGGAGGGGGTCGCCGAGTTCTCCGACTGGCTCGGCGGCCATGAGGGGACGGAGCTGATCCGCGCCCTCCGCGACCGCAGCGAGGACCGCCGGCGCAGCCGCGTCGACCGCCTGCTGCGCCGTCTTCCCGACCTCCCCGATGAGCAGCGCCAGGCCGTGGAGCAGCTCAGCCGGCAGCTGGTCAAGGATCTTCTTCATGAGCCGCTGGTCGTGCTTCGCGCCGATGCCGATGGCTCCGGCGGCGCCGCCGCCAGGAGGCTCTTCGGTCTGTGAACACCCGCCGTCTCCGTCTTGGCAGCCGGGGCTCCCGCCTCGCCCTCATCCAGAGCGAGCTGATCGCCGCCGGGCTGCGTCGCCTCGGCCACGAGGTCGACATCGTCCGGATCGTGACCGAGGGCGACAACCGCACCGACACCACCGCCATCGGCGACGGGATCTTCGTCGGCGCCCTGGAGTCCGCCCTGGTCGCCGGTGACATCGACCTGGCCATGCACAGCGCCAAGGACATGGCGCTGGAGGAGCGGGGGCAGCTGGTGGTGGGCGCCTACACCGAGCGCGCCGACCCCAGGGACGCCCTGGTCACGCGCGACGGCCGCGGCCTCGGGGATCTGCCCCAGGGGGCGGTGGTAGGCACCGACAGCCCCCGGCGGCAGGCCTTCCTCCTCGCCCTGCGGCCGGACCTCGAGGTCCGGTCCGTGCGCGGCAACGTCGACACCCGCGTCCGCCGCCTCGACGAGGGCGTGGTCGATGCCCTGGTCCTGGCCGCCGCCGGCCTCGACCGGCTCGGCCTCGCCGACCGGATCGCCCTCCGCTTCGATCCGGCGCAGATGCCGCCGGCCCCGGCACAGGGGGCGCTGGCGGCGCAGGTGCGGAGGGATGACAAGGCGGTGCGGGCGCTCATGGCCCGTCTCGACCTGCCCCGCGTGCGCCTCGCCGTGACCACCGAGCGAGGTCTGCTGGCCCACCTCGGCGGCGGCTGCCGGGCGCCGATCGGGGCTCTGGCCGAGGTTCGCGACGAGCGCCTCCACCTGACCGCCGCGGCCATGGGCCGCGGAGGGGTCCGCCACATCACGATCGACGACGAGGCCACCCCCGAGGGGTCCCGGCGCCTGATCAGGTCGGCCGGCAGCGAGCTCCGAACCGCGCTGCCGGCAACTCTCTAGGAGCAGAGATGAGACACCCTTTGTCAACCAGGAACGTTAGTTCCGGGGTTGGCGATGACTCATGCGGCTCGTCCGAGGGCGCGATTCCGGTTGGCGACGTGGAGGGCCTCGTCGTAGAGGACGGCCCTGCTCAGGCAGTGCCAGAGCA
>DATAXV010000198.1:0-7408 GCA_036272915.1 Candidatus Dormiibacterota bacterium | reverse complement strand
CCGCTGGGTCAGCTGCTGAACGCGTTCAACATCCTCTAGTCGAAACCCTCTTCCTTCCGCTGATGGAGCGTCGTCCCTTCGGGGGCGGCGCTCCTCTTTGCGTCATGGCCTGGCCGCCGCTACCCAGCCCGGGGTGGCGTTGTGGCACGATGGGCAGGCATTTCGGGTCAGCATGGTGCGCCTGCGGTCGGTAGCCGTGGGCTGCGGGGAAGACGATGTCACAGTGGAAGAGCGAGACCACGCAGGTGGTCATGGCGCCGGAGCGCCGGGCACGTCCCGGCCTGTCCGGCCTCGGCGCGGGTGAGGCCCAGGCCCTCCTCGCCGGCTGTATGGAGATCATCCCCATACCGATCGCGGTGGTCGAGGTCGACGAGGCCTGCCGGGTCGTCCACGCGAACGCCGCCTGGAAGGAGGTCGCCGGCCGGCACGGATCGCGGTCCGCGCTGTGGGAGGACCAGGACACGGTCGAGGACGCTCTCCGCCGCGTCTCCGGCAGCGGTGTCGCCGCCCACCTGGTCGACGTCGAGGTCCCCGGTGATGAGCGCCGCTGGCGCGCCGATGCCTACCCGGTGCCGGTCGACGGCCGCCCCCGACCACAGGTCCTCTTCTGCCTGCGCCGGATGCGGGTGGAGGCACCTCCCCAGGTCCAGCCGCCCACGCCCGATCGGCCCCGGCGGTCCACGCCTCCGCTCCAGCCCACGCCGCACGGCACCTCTCACGTCCGGACCTTGGTGCAGGCCGACAACCAACGGCTGCAGGAGGAGCTCTCCGGCCGCGAGCTGGAGGTGGCCGAGCTGGTCGCGTCGGGGATGCACAACCATGCCATCGCGCGGCGGCTGAACATCAGCAAGACCACCGTTGCCAGCCACGTAACCCGGATCCTGCAGAAGCTGGGCTACACGTCGAGGGCCCAGGTCGCGGCCTGGGTGGTGGAGCGTCGGCTCCGCGACGCCCAGGCCTCCGGCTGACGGTCAGCCGCGCAGCCGGTAGAGCTGCTCGCCCGCCTCCCGGACGACGAGCACACCATCCGACTCCCGGTCCTCCCAGTCCTCGATGCGGATGGAGGCGGGATCCAGGTAGCCGAGGTTGATGCGCCGGCAGCGCTCCTCGGGGATGCTGGTGGCCAGCGTCACCTGGATCCGGGGCCGCTCCTCGCCGGTGGCGGGGTCGTAGGTGCCGCCTCCCTTGACGTGGGTGCTGTGCGCCTTGATCGTGCCCGGCACCGACCGGAAGCGCTCCTCCTGCAGGGTGAAGTAGTCGCGCACGTGGTAGCCGACCTCGTCGATGAGACGTCCGTGCGTGTAGCTGACCTCGGCCAGGTGAGGAGCGAAGATGACGATCTCCCCTCCGTCGGCGACCGCGGGCTCCAGCTTGTACATGGCCTTGGCCCCGGTCCAGAGGTCGTCGTAGATGGTCGAGGGCATGGACAGGACCCGGCGAAGGGGCCGTGCCACCTCGACGATGTGGAGCTTCGCCGAGAGCTCGGCCGCCGCCCGCCAGGCCTCCTCGTAGCCACCCGCCCAGAGCCCGTGCAGGCGCTCGCCGCGGACGGCCATGGCCAGGCAGAGGACCGGCGTGGGCACCAGTTCGGCGGCCCGGTGGATGATGCGGCGGACCGGCGTGTCCTGCACCCCGATCGTTCTCATGTTGGTGACCAGGGCGCCGAGCCAGTGGGTGGCGTCGATGATCTCGGCGCCGGCGATGCCGGGGAAGAGGTACTTGGCGCCTCCGGAGAACCCGGCCACCTCGTGAGGGAAGACGGGACCGCAGATCAGGATCACGTCCGCGTCCTCGACCATCCGGTTGAGGCGCACCGGCACGTCCCGCTCGAGCAGCCCGCCGGTCAGCGCCGCCGCCTCCGCTGCGGGGACGGAGCCGAGGCTGGTCAGCGCCGCCGGGTCCTGCCAGGCGTGGTTGTGGATGCGCACCCCCGGCGCGTCGCGCTCCCGCTCCGCCGCCGTCATGCCGACCAGCCGGTCCAGCGCCTCGTCGGGCATCGCCGGATGCGTGCCCAGGGCGACGAGCACGTCCAGACTCGCGACCCGGCCACAGAGGGCCTGAGCCAGGAGGCGGAAGAGGAGGGGGATCGGCGCGTGCCGGGTGCCGTCCGGGATCAGCAGCAGCACCCGCCTGCCGGCGAGGGGCTGGCTGTCGCAGAGGGTTTCGACGACCTCCCGGGCCTCCGCCTCGGTTAGCGTTCGATCAACCGATCCGAGCCCTTGCATCGAGCCGATCCTACGCGCGCGGACGCGCATGCTTGACGCGGCCGAGCGACGGGTAGCAAAACACGCCGGAAACCCATATTTCAGTCCCCTGAGGAGGTCTTGCATGAACGTAAAGCCGCTGGGCGGTCGCGTCGTGGTGCGGCCGGTCGAGCACGAGGAGATGACCAAGAGCGGGATCTTCCTCCCCGACACCGCCAAGGAAAAGCCCCAGGAGGGCATCGTCGAGGCGGTCGGACCGGGCCGGGTCCTGGACAACGGCGTCCGCGTCACGCTGGACGTCGAGGCCGGGGACAGGGTTCTCTACGCCAAGTACGCCGGCAACGAGTTCAAGCTCGATGAGGTCGAGTACCTGATCATCAGCGAGCAGGATCTGCTCGCCGTCGTGCCCAACGGCGCGGCCTGACACCGAATCGATAGCGGAGGAATCAAAGAAAATATGGCAAAGACGGTCGCGTTCGACGTCACCGCCCGTGAGGGGCTGCGACGCGGCATCGACACGGTGGCCAACTCGGTCCGGATCACGCTCGGCCCCAAGGGTCGCAACGTCGTCCTGGAGAAGAAGTTCGGCGCCCCGACGGTGACCAACGACGGCGTCACCATCGTCCGCGAGATCGACCTCAAGGATCCCGAGGAGAACACGGGCGCGCAGCTGCTGCGCGAGGTGGCGACGAAGACCAACGACGTCGCCGGTGACGGCACCACCACCGCCACCATCCTCGCCCAGACCATGATCAACGAGGGCTTCCGCAACCTGGCCGCGGGCGCCAACCCGATGCAGATGAAGATCGGCATCGAGAAGGCGGTGGCCGAGGTGGTCAAGGAGATCGGGAAGGCCTCGGTCCCGGTCAAGGGCCACAAGGACGTGGCCCAGGTCGCCGCCGTCTCCTCGCAGAGCGACGAGATCGGCGAGCTGATCGCGGACGCCATGGACAAGGTCGGCAAGGACGGCGTCGTCACCGTCGAGGACGGCCAGGGGCTGGCCACCGAGCTCGAGACGGTCGAGGGCATGCAGTTCGACCGCGGCTACATCTCGCCCCACTTCGTGAGCAACCCGGAGCGGATGGAGGCGGTGCTGGAGGATCCCTTTCTCCTCATCACCGACCGCAAGATCTCGGCCGTGCAGGACGCCCTGCCCGTGCTCGAGAAGGTGGTCCAGCAGGGCCGCCCGCTCCTGATCATCGCCGAGGACGTCGATGGCGAGGCGCTAGCCACCCTCATCGTCAACAAGCTGCGTGGCACCTTCCAGGCGGTGGCGGTCAAGGCCCCCGGCTTCGGTGACCGCCGCAAGGCGATGCTGCAGGACATGGCCATCCTGACCGGTGGCCAGGTGATCTCCGAGGACCTGGGCCTGAAGCTGGACCAGACCCGGATCGACCAGCTGGGCCGCGCCCGGCGGGTGACCATCACCAAGGACGACACCACCATCGTCGAGGGCGCCGGCGACCAGGCCGCCATCCAGGGCCGGGTCAGGGCGATCAAGGCGGAGGTGGAGGAGACCTCGAGCGACTACGACCGGGAGAAGCTGCAGGAGCGGCTGGCCAAGCTGGCCGGCGGCGTCGCGGTGATCAAGGTCGGCGCCGCCACCGAGGTGGAGCAGAAGGAGAAGAAGCACCGGATCGAGGACGCCCTCTCGGCGACCAAGGCCGCCGTCGAGGAGGGGGTCGTCGCCGGCGGCGGCACGGTTCTGGTCAGGGCTCAGAGCGTGCTCGAGGATGGTCTCGGCCTGGAGGACGACCAGCGCACCGGTGTCCGCATCGTCGCCCGCTCTCTGGAGGAGCCGGTCCGCCAGATCGCCCATAACGCCGGCGCCGAGGGCTCGGTCATCGTCGACCAGGTTCGTAGGGCCAAGGCCAACGAGGGCTGGGACGCCCTGCGCAACCGGTTCGGCGAGATGTTCGAGTTCGGGATCATCGACCCGGCCAAGGTGACCCGCTCGGCCCTTCAGAACGCGGCCTCGATCGCGGCCATGGTGCTCACCACCGAGGCCGTCATCACCGAGGTCCCGGAGAAGGACGCGCCCGCGATGCCCGCGGGCGACTACTAAGAGGAAGGACCAGTGGCTCCGTTGCCGCCGCCATCGTGGCGGCGGCAACGGGCCCCTCCACTCACGGGGGACGCTGGTTGAGCGCCAGCCGGCTCCGTCCGGGTCGCGGAAGAGCGACCACCAGCCATGGAACCTCTTCACAGGGGCCGGACGAACGCCACGCCTCGAGCGGCCAGCTACGTACGTCCATGACCAGGTCCTGAGGCTTCCTGACCCCCCAACCGCCGCCGTTGCCGGCGTGAACGGCGGGCGGGAGGTGCGGCGCAGGACGGCGCAGCCGTCGAGCATGTGCACCCGCTCTCCGTCGCCACTGGGCCGTGCGGACCGTCCGCGTACTGTCCGCCCCGGCCCAATATCCTCCTCCTCGCAATGGGATGGCTCGACCCCCTTACCGGACTTGCGGCCGCCGAGCGTTTGAAGCGGCGGTTTCGGCCCGGCCAGACCGACGTCGAGGCCGCTGCGACACTTGCCGAACTCGCCCAGCGTGGGGAGCCCCCCGCGGTCATGATCAAGCTTCGATTCCGCCCTGACCAGGGGTCGGTTACGAACCCCGATGGGGTGTGCTCCCGATTCACGGCAGCCGATCGACACCGGATCACCGCCTGGCCGGAGATGAGCCCGGTCGAACGGCTGGCTCAGCTTCGGGAGTGGGCGCAGGATGCGACCACGGCCGTGAACGTCCCCTTCGAAGGGGTGAAGCTGGTCGCGGCCAAGGAGGCCGACGCCATCGGCGCGGAGTCCTGGTTGAACAGTCCGGGCGAGGGCACCTGCATGGTGTCGATCCCGGCCGGCGAACTCCTCAACGCCAGTCCTGCCGCTCCGGTCGCCCGCCTTCTCGGCTCGATCACCGGCGCCATCCACGACGCGGCGCGCGGACGTCTCTCGGACGTCGGCCCCAGATCCAGGGCGGCGAGAAGCGCCCGGACCGAGGTCGCCGCCCTCGCCTTCGCGCGCCTTGGTGGCGTGGGCGATCCGCCCTTCGGCCAGGCCAGGGAGGCGGCGGACGACCGCGATGTCGGCAACCAGCCTCGCCGGCGCGGTCCCGGGCTGGAATTTCAGGTCGACACCGGCGACATCGGGCAGGCCCGGCGCACCCGCTCCAGTCCGCCCGAGCTTGGTCACGGCGACCGCGGGCGCGGGCACAACGAGGCCGGTCGAGATGGCCCAGGGGCGCGGGGCTGACGCCTTGCTCCGACGCTGACCATAGAATCGACGGAGGTGAGCGTCGATCCTCTCGAGTACAGGACACAGTGGCCGGTTCGGAGCTATGAGCTGGACGGGAACGGGCACGTCAACAACGCGGTCTACCTCAACTACGCCGAGCACCTGACCATCGAGCACGCCGAGCGCTCCGGGTTCGGCGCGGACTGGACCCGCGAGAATGGCGGAGCCTGGGTGGTGCACCGGAACTTCGTCACCTATCAGCGCCCCGCGCTCTACGGGGACATGCTCGACCTGTGTGTGAGAGTGCTCCTGGTCCGCGGCACCAGGGGTGTGCGCCACACCGTGATCCACCGGCTGAGCGACGCCGCCGATCTCGCCGAGATCGTCACCGAATGGGTCTGGACGCGCCTTGCCGATGGGCGCCCAGGCCGTGTCCCGAGGACCCTCGAGGACATCGCACGCCCGGCCACCGAGGCGACGCTGGAGCGCAATCCACGGTTCCTGCGGCAGCTCTCCTGGCAGCTGTGAGCGGTCCCGACCCCGCGCGTCTCGGGACCGCTCGGATCGCCTGAAGACGTATCCCGTCCCGCTATCCTGGGGCCAGTGACGAGCCCGCCTGAGCCCGCCTGGATTGTCCTGCACCGGGACGTCTCGGAGTACGTGAAGGTGGACGGGGCATCCGCCGTCTTCGGGACCATGGTCTTGGACCTGGCCAAGGGCATGGTGCTGGCCAGCCAGCTGGCGCCGGACCCCGACGCCTCGCTGCGGGAGGCCTTGCACCTGGCCATGGTCAGCCCCGCCGACGGAAGGGAGCCGGCCCCGCCGGCCGCACTGTTGTGCGCCCCGGACCTGGCGCGGCAGGTGGCCGAGCAGGCGGTCTCGGTCGGTGCCGATGTCGTCATCCTGGCCGTCGACCCCCCGCTCGAAGCGGAGAACATGTTCGACGCTCTGATCGGGCACCTGGTCGGCCGGGGCGCGGAGCCCGACTTCCCGACCTCGACCGACTGGTCGCTGCTCTACGAGCAGACGCTCCGCTACGCCGACCGTCGGCCCTGGAAGCGCATCTCCGACGACACCTGGTTCGGCCTCCATGTGATCGCCGGCGACGCCGAGGCGCAGATGACGGCTGTCGTGCTCGGCAACGCCGGCATCCAGTCCGGCCTGGTCCTCTGCCCGGAGGGCACGGTGCCCTTCCACGGCGGGCGGTTCCGTCCCGAGGAGGTCCCCGGGGGCACGCTCCTGCTCTCCCTGGACGAGGAGGTCCCGCCCGACCTGCGGATCCGCGCCGCCCGTTACGGGTGGCCTTCGACCTCGGCGATGACCCCGACCTTCTTCCGTCTCGAGGGCAGCCAGGGACGGGACATCAATCAGACCGAGGCGCACTACCTGAGCCTGGCTCTCGCCGCCATCCTCGCCGCTCCGTCCGATCCCGGCGAGGAGGTCGTCGCCGGCGAGCTCGAGCTTGGCGACGGCGTCGCCGGCGTCTACAAGCTGACGCCGCCGAACGGTCCCGGCTACGTCGTGCTCAGCGGCGAGGTGCGGGACGAACTGGCGCGGGAGCTGGAGGGCTTCCGGCTGGCCACCGCGACCAGGGACCAGGTCGCCCGACTCCATCCCCAGGAGCGCTGGACGTCACCCCAGGTCGAGGGGGATCGGCTACCGCCGCTGCTCCCGCTGTTGCTGCTGGAGGCGCGACCTGGCCGCGGTCCGGCCGCCAGCCGCAGGCTGCTCGACGCGGCGCCCGTCGGTCTCACCGTGGTCGAACTGGAGTCGTCCCACCTGATGGTGCTCGTCGGCGAGGAGGCGATCTTCGGCATCGGCGAGGTCGATGAGGAGCGCCGGAGCTGGGTCGAGAGTCAGCTCGACCGAACCGATGGCGTGCACGGTGTGCTCATCACGGAGTCGCGCGAGGACGCCCCCGAGGAGGCCTTCGGTCTGTTCCTGTGCCGCCTGGCCGCCTCCGGGACGGCCCTCA
>DATAXV010000197.1:0-67101 GCA_036272915.1 Candidatus Dormiibacterota bacterium | reverse complement strand
ACGGACGTCTGACATCATGGCATACTGATTATAGAATCACAGTTCAGTATTATGAACTACCAGAGAAGAGGCCGATTCGCCGGGTGACCCCGAGGACCGCCTCCCAATGGGGGTGGGTGTCGGCCGGCGGACTCGACGACGGGCGGGATCACAAGGAGTGACGGGTGAAGATCTCACGTCTCGAATGCACCGCGATCGACATGCCGGTGCGCCCGGAGGTGGCCATCGTCGGGGCGAGGGGTGGCCACCTGACGTCCCCGTTCGCCATCCTCCGCGTGCACACCGACGAGGGCATCGTCGGGCTCGGCGAGGTCTCGTGCACGCCGGGGTGGAGCGGTGAGGATCACGTCACCGCCTGCCACCTGATCCGGACCTACCTGGAGCCGGTCCTGGTCGGCAGCGATCCCTTCGACATCGGTCGCCTGGCCACGCTGATGGCGAGCCGGCTCGCCAACAACCCCTTCACCCGGGCCGGCGTCGAGATGGCCCTGTGGGACATCCTCGGCCGGGCCGCGAACCTGCCCCTCTACCAGCTCTGGGGCGGCGGCCACCGGGACAGCGTGCCGACCAAGTTCTCGGTCTCCGGCCGGGAGCCGAAGGAGGCCGCCCGCATCGCCTCCTGGGCGGTCGAGCAGGGCTTCACCGCGATGAAGGTGAAGGTGGGCGGCGATCTCCGAGCCGACGTCGCCCGGGTCGAGGCGGTGCGCGAGGCGGTGGGTCCCGACACCCTCCTCGGCGTCGACGCCAACGGCGGATGGTCGCCCTGGGTGGCGGCCCAGGCGGTGGACCGGCTCAGCGACTTCGACATCGCCTTCGTCGAGCAGCCGCTGGCAAGGGGGCGGATCGGCGCGATGGCCGCGGTCAGGGGCCGCACCAGCATCCCCATCCTCGCCGACGAGAGCGTCGAGACCAGCCTCGACGCACTCGACCTGATCCGGGCCGACGCCGTCGACGCCGTCTCCATCTACGTGGGCAAGGGCGCGGGCCTCTCCATGGCCCGCGAGATCATGGCCCTCGCCGCCGCCGCCGGCCTGGGGGCCACGATCGGCAGCAACGGTGAGCTCGGCATCGCCACCGCGGCCATGACCCACCTCGGCATGGTCCTGCCCAAGGGGGCGCCGGAGAGCCTGCCCTGCGACATCCTCAGCGTCTTCATGTACGAGGACATGCTCGTGCGGGAGCCGCTGGACATCGTCGCCGGGCGGGCCACACCGTCGAGCGCGCCAGGTCTGGGCGTGGAGGTGGACGAGGAGCGGCTCCAGCACTACCGGGTGAACTGAGGGAAGCGTAGTGATCATCGACATCCACACCCACACGCCGACCCACCGCGAGGCGGTTCCGGCCGCCGAGGAGACCTGGACCACCGTCGCCCGGCCCGACCGCCACGCCAAGGTGACCGTCTCCTGGGACGAGTACGACGAGAGGGCCAGGCAGGCGGGCGTCGACATCTCCGTCGTCTTCAACATCGCCACCCTGGATCCCGGCTCCGACACCGGGCTGCCCGGCGACCCGGCGCGGATCAACGACACCACGGCCGAGTTCGTTGCCGCGGCGCCCGACCGCAGGATCGGCTTCCTCTCCGTGCACCCCGAGCACCCCGCCGCCAGGGACGAGTTCGAGCGCTCGGTGTCCGACCTCGGCCTCCGCGGCGTCAAGCTCGGCCCCAACTACCAGAACTTCGACCCTCTCGGCGATGCCGCCGACTGGATCTACGGCGAGGCCGAGCGGCGGGGGATGCCCATCCTCTTCCACCAGGGGGCGTCGCCGATCCGGCACGCGCCGCTGCGCTACGCCCACCCGCTGACCATCGACCAGATCGCGATCCGCCATCCCGACCTGCGGATCGTCATGGCTCACATGGGCCACCCCTGGCAGGCGGACACGATCGTCGTCATCCGCAAGCACCCCAACGTCTACGGCGACGTCTCCGCCCTCTACTACCGGCCCTGGTCCTTCTATTCGGGCATGCGGCTGGCCACCGAGTGGAGCGTGCTGCACAAGCTGCTCCTCGGCTCCGACTACCCGATCATCGACCCTCAGGAGACCATCGACGGGCTCCGCCACGTCAACGACATCGTCAGGGGGACGGCCCTTCCCACGGTCCCCGAGGACGCACTCGAGGAGATCATCCATCGCGACTCCCTGGCGCTCCTCGGCCTGCGTCCGGAGAGCTCGGCCCAGTGAGTGTGCGGGAGGCGCGCGCCGGCGTGGCCGAGCTCCTGACCCAGCTCGGCGCGGCCGGCGTCGACACCGACGAGGCCGGCCGCGGGCTCGAGCGCCACCGGAAGACGATCTACGTCGCCGAGGACGACGCCGGGACCGCTGATGAGGGCGAGGTGCCATGGGCGAGTTCTCACCGGAGCCGTGGCGAAGGGGCCGGCGGCTCCGCGGCCAAGGAGTTGACATGAAGCCACTGCAAGCCGGTGGTCTGGCGGAGCGCGCGCGCAGGGTCATCCCGGGCGGGGTGAACAGTGGCCAGCGGCAGGTCGGCCAGCTCGAGGACCTGGTCGTGGTCAGCACCAGCGGGGCCACCTTCGAGGACGCGCGGGGCCGGACCTTCACCGACTACCACGCCGCCTTCGGCCCGCCCATCCTCGGCCACAACGATCCCGACGTCGACCGCGCCGTGGCCGAGACCAGCCGCCGCCTCGACCTGCCCGGGGTCGGCGTGACCCCGGCCGAGATCGAGCTGGCCGAGCTGATCGTCGAGCTCGTCCCCTCCGCCGAGCAGGTGCTGCTCACCTCGACCGGCAGCGAGGCGACCTTCCAGGCGATCCGTCTCGCCCGGGTGGCGACCGGCCGGCGCCTGATGATCAAGTTCCAGGGCTGCTACCACGGCTGGCACGACTCGGTGGCGATGAACGTGATCTCCAAGCCCGAGAAGGTGGGGACCAAGGACCCGCTCTCGCAGGGGATCCTGCCCGAGGTCCTCGACGCCACCCTGGTCTGCCGCTTCAACGACGCCGAGGACGTCGAGCGCCAGCTCCGGAGCCGGCCGGGCGAGGTGGCCGCGATCATCGTCGAGCCGATCCCGCACAACGTCGGCGCCCTGCTCCCCGAGCCGGGCTTCCTGGAGGCGCTGCGGCGCCTCTGCGACGAGCACGGCACCGTCCTCATCTTCGACGAGGTCATCACCGGCTTCCGCCACGGGCTGGGCGGGTACCAGTCGGTGGTCGGGGTCAGGCCCGACCTGACCACGCTGGGCAAGGCGATGGCCAACGGCTACCCGATCTCGGCGCTGGCCGGCCGCGCCGACCTGATGTCGCTCTTCAGCACCACGCCGGGGCGGCCGGCGTTCTTCGCCGGCACCTTCAACGGCCATCCGGCGATGGTGGCGGCGGCGACGGCGACCATCCGCAAGCTGCGCGACGAGCGCGTCCACGAGCACATCTTCAAGCTCGGCGAGATGGCGAGGCAGGGCCTTCGCGACCTCTACGCGCGCATCGGCGTGCCCGCCGTCGTCACCGGCTTCGGCTCCGTCTTCGTCACCTACTTCCTCGAGCCTCCGGTGTCCAGCTACGACGACCTGCTCCGCAACGACAACGATCTCTTCATCGGCTACCGGCTCGAGCTGCTGAGCAGCGGCATCTTCGAGCTGCCGCTGAACCTGAAGCGCAGCCACTTCTCCTACGCGCACCGCGAGAGCGACGTCGACGCGCTGCTCGAGGGCACCGAGCAGGCGGTGCTGTCGGTGCTCGATCGACGCGCCCGGGAAGCCGCGGCGGGCCGGGCCTGACCGGGGTGGGCGCCGATCCCGCCGTCCGGTTGCTGGCCGACCTGAACCGCGAGGCGGCGCGGGCGCTGGCGGGGGAGGCGCTCCTCCTCCTCCCATTGGGCGCCACCGAGCAGCACGGCCCGCACCTGCCGGTGGGGACGGACACGCTCCTGGTCCAGGCCGTCGCCGAGCGGGCGGCGGCCGCCGCCCGCATCCCGGTCGTGCTGGCGCCGCCGCTCGCCCTCGGCAGCTCCGACCACCACCTGGTCTTCGGCGGGACCCTGTCGCTGACCACCGACACCTACTACCGGGTGCTCATGGACCTGGGACGGTCGGCGGCGGCCTCCGGCTTCCGGCGCATCTTCCTCCTCAACGGGCACGGCGGCAACCACGAGCTCATGCAGCTGGCCGTCCGCGACCTCGCCCGGGAGGCGGGGATCGCCGCCGCCGCCGGCTCCTGGTGGGCGATGGCCCACGAGGAGCTGGTCCAGGTCGGCGCCGGCATCACCAACGTGCCCGGCCACGCCGGAGCCTTCGAGACCGCCGCCGTGCTCGCGGTCGCCGCCCACCTCGTCGCCGTGCCGCCGGCACGTCCCGACTGGTCGGGGAGGCGCCCCGCCGCGGCCGCGGCCCGCGTCGAGCTGCCCGGCTCCTGGAGCGGGATCGACGGCTTCTCGGACAGTCCGGCCGACGCCTCGGCGGTGGTGGGCGCCGCCTTCCTCGAGGTCGCGGTGGCGCGGGTCGCCGCCGAGCTGGCCTCGTTCCAGCGGGCGGCGACGGAGAGCCTGGCCCGGCTCGACGCGGCGGGCTCCCGACCGGGGCGAATCGGATGACGCACGCAAACAGAAGATCAGGAGGGGTCGGATGGCGCTGATCGGATACGTGAGCGACGAGCGCTACCTGGCGGTGAACGACGCCGCCGTCGAGCTGGAGGGCCCCGGCGGCTCCTTCCAGCTGCGCTCTGGCGCGAACGGCGCCGTGCGCGGCGACGTGCCCGCCGGCCGCTACCGGGCGACGCTGGCGGCGAGGGGCTACGGCCCGAAGCGCACCGAGGTCGAGGTGGGTGGCTCTCCGCACCACTTCCGGCTCATGAGCGAGCGGCTGCTCGGCTATGTCTGGCCGAAGTGGGTGCGCTCGGGCGAGCCTGGTGAGTGGCGGGTCCACAGCCCGGAGGGCTACCGCCTCAGCCTCTGGCGGTACGGCCGCGAGGCGGAGGAGGTGGCCCTCCTCGGCTGGTGGGACGAGCACGGCCCCAGGGCGACGGTGCAGATCACGCCCGACGGCGACTACACGCAGGGTGGGGTCGGCTGGAACCGGATCGGCTACGCCAACCCCGCCTACCGGCCGACGATCCCGGCGCCTGAGAGGTCGGGCCTCTACTACTTCCACGCCGAGACCGACTCGGGGACGTCGTTCACGTTCCCCTGGGTGGTGGCGCCGGCGCGGCCCACGGCCCGAATCGCCGTCCTCGCCTCGACCAACACCTGGAACGCCTACAACAACTTCGGCGGGCGGAGCAACTACATCAACGCCGCCGGTCTGCCCGAGGTCCCGGTCGTCGTCGCCCGGCAGGAGATGGCCCGCTACCTCGACGGGAGCTTCAGCGAGCACAGCCAGCCCGACGCCGCCTATCCGCCGCTCTCCTTCGAGCGGCCGGAGTGGGACAACCAGATGGTCATCGGCGAGCGGCCGACCGATCCCATCCGGGGCCGGGTGCGGTGCGCGCTGGCCCCGACCGAGTGGCGGTTCCTGAGCTGGATGGAGGGCCAGGGCCTCGAGTACGACCTCTACTCCGAGGCCCAGCTCGACGATGGCACGCTCGACCTGGACAGCTATGGGGCGCTCGTTCTCAACTGCCATCCCGAGTACTGGTCGAGGGTGATGATGTCGCGGGTGTCGAGCTGGGTCGAGGAGCGTGGCGGGCATCTCCTCTACCTCGGCGGCAACGGCCTCGACTGCGAGGTCGAGTTCCTGGAGGGAGACCGGCTCCACTTCCTGACCGAGGACCCCGCCCCCGACGGTCGCCACGACTCGCGGATGCACCGGAGCAACGCCTCCCCGGCTTCCCTGCTCGGCGTCACCTTCACCTACGCCGGCGCGATGACCGGTGCCCCGTACCGGGCGCTGGAGCCGGACCACTGGGTCCTCGGAGGCACCGGGCTGGTGGCCGGTCAGGAGTTCGGGCGGGCCGGCCTCCAGGAGCGCTGCCACGGGGGAGCGTCGGGCCACGAGACGGACAAGACCAACGCCAACACCCCGCCCGGGACCGTGATCCTGGCCCGGGGGTTGAACCGGGACGACGGCGGCGCCGAGATGGTGATCCGGGACACGCCGAGCGGCGGCGCGGTCTTCTCCGTCGGCTCCATAACCTGGGTGGCGAGCATCCTCGTCGACGACGCCGTCTCCAGGATCACGCGGAACGTCCTCGACCGGTTCCTGGCCGGCTGACGGCGTTCAGGGGTCTGGTCCGGCCGGCCAGGTGCCGGACCAGACCAACACCCGACAGTGCGGGATCCGCCCTTGACGCGGCTACCGGCCGGCTGCCGCGTTCCCGTCCGCGAAGCCACGTCTCATCTGGGGAGTTCGGGCGGCGAGGACGGGGCCCAGGTCCCGGCTTCCCTTCGACCATGGGTCCGCCCCCATCGAGAGGAGAAGCGCGGCGACCGCGGGCTTGCCGCAGTTGACCGCGCCGCGAAGTGGGGTGTCACCGCGCCGGTCACGCGTCTCGATGTCCGCCCCGCATTCGAGGAGGGCGGTCGCGAGCGGGACGGGTGCGCCCTCCGGCCTGGGCACCACCCCACCCCTCCGGATCGGTCGTACGGGAGGGCGGCGCCGTGCGCCTCGCCACGGCGTCATCGCACCTCGCCCGTGGGCGTCGCTCGCGAATAGGTGAGGTGGGTGACGCCAGGCGCCGCGACCGCCTCCTTCTGCTCCAGCGCGGTCGCGTGGTCGGCATCCTCGAAGAGGCGGACGCCGCGCCCGAGCAGCACCGGAACCAGGTGGATCAGCATCTCGTCGACGAGCCCGGCGGCCAGGAACTGCCTGGCCACGTTGCCCCCGCCGGAGATGTGGACGTCGCGGTCCCCCGCCACCGCGCGGGCGGCGGTGAGCGCCGCCTCCGGGCCGTCGGTCACGAAGGTGAAGGTGGTCCCGCCCTCGCAGACCAGCGGCCCTCGCCGGTGGCTGGTGAGGACGAAGACCGGCATGTGGAACGGGGGGTTCGGACCCCACCAGCCGTTCCAGGGCTCGTCCTCCGACCAGGGCCCCGGTCCGCCCCCGAACATGTTGCGACCCATGATGGTCGCGCCGACGTTGGCGTCGGAGCGCTTGAGGACCTCGGTGCTGACGGTGTCGACGCCGCCATCGAGACCGGCGTCCCGACGCCAGGACTCGAGCCCGAACAGCCACTCATGCAGGCGCTCGCCGTCGACCCCGAGGGGGTGGTCCGGCCCCTGGTCCACGCCGGCGACGTATCCATCCAGCGACATCGAGCTCGTGTAGCGGACCATGCCCATGGGGCTCAGATCCACCCGTCCATGGCGGCGAGGAAGCCGTCGAGGTCGTCTCGGTGGATCGAGTGCCCGGTGCCGGCCACCGTCCTGACCTCGAATCCCCGCCGGCGAAGCTCCTCGGCGCGCTCCGGCGGGATCAGCTGGCTGGGGTCGGCGAGCAGGACCAGCGACGGCACCACGGCCCGCTCGGGCATGACGTCCCACCCCGTGGCCGCGACCTCGGAGCTGCTCTCGTCCCAGAGCGCGGCGGCGGCGACGGCGCCCTCGATGTCGGCGTCGGTCCAGCGCGGCGACTCCTGACGCAGGCTCTCCACGGTCCGGTTCTTGCCCGCGGCGAAGCGCGCGACCACCTCGGCGCGGCCGGCCGTGCCGCCTCCGGTGATCCAGGCCGGGTCCTCGTAGACGGCACGACGCGGTTTGAGGTCATCGACGGCAAGGGCCAGCGCCATCCCGCCCAGCGAGTGCCCGATGGCGACGTCGGCGCCGCTGGGGACGCTCTCCGCCAGGTCGGAGGCCCACTGCCGCGGGCAGTACTCGCCGCGCGGGCTCTGGCCGTGGCCGCGAAGATCGGGCGCGAGCACCCGGTAGCCGCGCTCGGCCAGCGCCGGTCCCACCCGCACCCAGGCCCGGGAATCGCTGGTGATGCCGTGGATCAGGATGGCCAGGCGGTCGCCCTCGCCCCATTCGCGCACGTTCAGCTTCATCGTTCCTCCACCTTCGCCTATGCCTCCGCGGTCGAGCGGGCGGCCGCCTCGAGGACGATCGCGACCAGGCGCGCGCCGCCGTCCTCGTGCCCGGCCGAGCGCTCGGCCAGCCAGCCAGCCCGCCCGTGGCGCGCCTGCATCCCCTTGGTCGCCTGCGCACCCTGCTCGGCGGCGTCGGCGGCGGCGCGAAGGGTCCCGGCCACGCTCTCGCCGCCCGCCGCCGCCGTCTCCGCGGCGGCGACGGCCGGCGCCAGCGCGTCGAGCATCGTCTTCGAACCGGGCTCGGCCTTGCCCCGGTCCTGGATGCCGACCTGCGCCGCCCGCAGCGCCCTGGCCAGGAGGTCGGCGTCCTCGCCCTCCTCTCCGGCCGCTCGGGCGGCGCGGAGGAAGGCGGTGGCGACCAGGGTCCCGCTGGTCGAGGGGACCTGCTTGGCGAGGGCGGCCCCGCAGGTGCGGAGGACCTCGACCGCCGGCTTTCCCTCGAGATCGGGGATCAGGCCCTCGAGCACCGTCGCCGCCTTGGCCATGGTGACGCCGAGGTCGCCGTCCCCGGCCTGGCCGTCGAGTCGGTTGAGCTCGTCGGCGCCGGCTCTGACCGCCTCCGCGGCCCGGCCGATGGTCTCGAGCAGTGCGGTCACCGGCGCACCAGGAAGGGTGAGCTGACCGGCGCGTCGAGCAGCCCCGCCAGCTCGTCGTCGGTGCGCAGCAGCGAGATCGAGGCCCCCGCCATCTCCAGCGAGGTGGCGTACTCCCCGATCCAGGCCCGCCGTGCGGTCAGGCCCGCGTCGGCGAGCCGGGCGGCGACGCGGCGGTACATGATGTAGAGCTCCTCGACGGGCGTGGCGCCGAGCCCGTTCAGGAGGACCTCGACGCGGTCGCCGCCCTCGTCGGGGAGATCCTCGAGCAGCGCGTCCACGAGGTGGTCGGTGACCGCGTCGGCGCTCTCCAGCGGGCCCCGGCGCACACCCGGCTCGCCATGGATGCCCATGCCGATCTCCATCTCGCCCCTGGGCAGCTCGAACGTCGGATGCCCGGCCTGGGGGACGGTGCAGGGCGCGAGCGCGACGCCCATGCTGCGGATGCCGGCCGCGGCCCGCTCGGTCACCGCCACCACCTTGGCCAGATCGTCGCCCCGCTCCGCGGCGGCTCCGGCCACCTTGTAGAGGAAGAAGATCCCGGCGATGCCGCGGCGCCTCGCCTCCTCACCCCTGGGGGCGGAGGCGACGTCGTCGGCGCCGAGGATGGTCGCCACCTCCATGCCCTCGGCCTCGGCCAGCTCGGCGGCGAGGCCGAAGTTCATGACGTCGCCGCCGTAGTTGCCGTAGATCTGGAGGACGCCCCGGCCGCCGTCGACCCCGCGCATCGCCGCCTGCATCTGGTCGGCGCTGGGAGAGGCGAAGACGTCGCCGATGGCGGCGCCGTCGGCCAGGCCCCTGCCGACGTAGCCCATGAAGACGGGCAGGTGACCCGAGCCGCCGCCGGTGACGATCCCGACCTTGCCGCTGACCGGCGCGTCGGCGCGGAGGATGACGCGCGGGTCCTCACCGCGCCGGAGCTGGTCGGAGTGGGCGGCGAGGATACCGTCCAGCATCTCGTCGACGAAGTCCTCGGGCCGGTTGATCAGCTTCTGCATCGTGGGCATCTCGGTGCTCGCTCTCCTTCACTTCCGTGGTCCGGATGCTGGGCGTCGCGGCGCCGCCCTCCCGGCTCCCCGATGCGGGTCGAGCGCAGCGCTCCGAAGGTCATCGTCGCATTCCGTCCCCAGGTGCGGCCAGCCCCGGGCGGTGCTACTCCCCGATGCTGCTGGCGGTGGGCCCGAACACGAAGAAGAAAGGCAGCCCGGTGGCGCAGTCGCCGTCCCAGTCCATCGCCCGCACCTCGTCCTCGGTGCGGCGGCCGGACACCGCCCGCATCACCTCGAAGCTGGTCGCGCGCAGCCGTGCGGCCGGCTCGCCCTCGCCGAGGACCCGCTCCAGGCCGTCGCGACACAGCGCCAGGGCGGGCAGCCTGCGCCGGCGGATGCGGCCTTCAAGCGCCTCGGCGAACATGGCCGCGCCGACCCTGACCGCCTCCGTCTCCCTGCCGCCGGGCCGGCCGAGTGCGGCGCGGACATCGTGCTCGTGGGAGACGACGTCGGCGGTCAGGATCGGCACCGCCCCGAGGAGCGGGCCGGAGATGGCGATCTCGTCGGCCCATTCGCGCAGGCACTCCTCCAGCGTCCAGTCCCGCCTGGCCTCGACCTGCCCCGCCGTCCACTCGTTGGTGGGAACGCTGCGGAGGCGGCCGGTGCGGGCGTCGGCCAGGCTGCCGCCGAGGTGGGAGACGACGCCCTTCACCGTCCAGCCCGGGCAGGCGGGCACCGGCGTCGTGCCGTCCTGCCCGTCGAGCAGGGCGACGATCCGGCGATGGCAATCCCTGTACAGCTCCTCTCCTCCCACTGGGACGGGATCGTAGCCGATGCTGGGCCCGCCCGTTCACGGCGCGGGAGCGGTCCTCGCCGTCGCCGCCGCGGTCAGGCACACGCCGGCCAGGAGGAGCGCCGCCCCGGCCGCCTGGGGAGCGCCCAGCCGCTCGCCGAAGAGGAGCAGCCCGAGCACCGTCGCCGTCATCGGCTCGAGCAGACCGGCGACCGCCGCCGCCCCGGCCGGCACCCGGCGCAGCCCGGTGGTGTAGAGGCAGTAGGCGGCGGCGGTGGGAACGGCGCCGAGGTAGAGGAGCAGCGGCCAGCCCCTGACCACGGTCGCGACCGTGGTCGCGGGCTCGAGGACGGGAAGGAGGGCGACCGCGGCGACGGCGAAGGTCTGCGCGGAGAGGCCGAGCGGGGTGCCCCCGGCCAGGGCGCCCTTGGTCACCACCGCGTACAGCGAATTGGCGAGGCCGGCGCCCAGGGCCAGCCCGCAGCCGAGGACGAAATGGGGTCCGGCGTCGGATGGGGCGCCGCCGACGAGGAGGGCGGCCCCGGCCACGCCCAGGGCCATCGCCGCCGCCCGGCCCCGGCTCAGCGGCTCGCCGAGGAGAAGACGGGCGAGCAGGGTGACCAGGACCGGCGCCGAGCAGATGGCGAGGAGGGCGGTGGCGGCGACCCCGGCCAGAGGCACCGCCGAGAAGAAGCAGACCTGGTAGGCGGCCATGCAGAGCCCGGCGGCGAGGAAGGCGGGTCGCCGAGGGCGGATCCGGGTCCGGGTCCGGGTCAGCCGGGCACCCCCGGCGAGCAGGGGCGCCGCCACCACCGCACGCATCGCGCCAACGACCAGGGGCACGGCCGCCGACCCGGCGCCGACCAGCTCCAGGGTCGTGCCGGTGGTGCCCCAGGAGACGGCCGCCAGCGCGACCAGCAGCAGGCCCAGGAGCATGGGCACCATCTTGATCGGGGGGCATACTCACCAGCACGATGGGGCGGCAACCCGAGGACGGGCGGTGAGCAGGTCGGTCGAGGAGCTCAACCGGCGGATGCTGCGCGCCCGCGACGCCATCGATCGCACCTACGCGGGACCGCTCGACATCCCCACCCTGGCCCGCGTCGCCCACGTCTCCGAGGCGCACTTCATCAGGACCTTCCGGGCGACCTTCGGCGAGACCCCGCACCGCTACCTGCAACGCCGGCGCGTGGAGCGGGCGATGTTCCTGCTCGGCCAGACCGACCGCCCGGTGACGGAGATCTGCCTCGACGTCGGCTTCGCCAGCCTCGGCACCTTCAGCCGGACCTTCCGCGAGATCGTCGGCCGGTCGCCCAGCGCCTACCGGGCGGAGGCGCCGCGCCGCAGCGCCCCCACCTGCTTCACCATGGCCTGGCAGAGGCCCAGCAGTTTTGGAGAAGCGGACCGGCCGGACCGCGATTAGCGTTGTGGCCATGCTCAAAGCGATCAACATCTCGCACATCTGGGTTCTCGATCAGGATCAGGCGCTCGACTTCTACGTCGGCAAGCTGGGGCTCGAGGTCAGCGCGGACATGCAGTTCGGGCCCATGCGCTGGCTCACGGTCAGGGTGCCCGGCGACCCGACCCGCGACATCCTGCTCGAGCTCCCCGCGCCGCCCTCCGTGGACGAGGCCTCGGCGGCCAGCATCCGCGAGCTCGTCTCGAAGGGAGCCACCGGCTTCACCGTCGGCCTCGTCACCGACGACTGCCGCAATACCTACGAGGATCTTCTCGCCAAGGGCGTCGACATCACCCAGGAGCCGGTGGAGCAACCGTACGGCACCGACATCGGCATCCGCGACCCCTTCGGCAACCACCTTCGCATCGTCCAGCTGGCCCACGTGCCCGCCTGACCACCGGCCGGCCAGGGCTCAGCGCGATCGCCTCGATCGATCGCGGAGAGCGGAGTGGCGGGATGCCGTCGCTCCGCTCTCTTCAGGTCCGCGGCCGGCCACGGCGGGGAGCGCCCTGGCGCCGCGTCTGCCAGGATGGACGGATGGCGGGCGGCGGAGACTGGCCCGGGGAACGCTTAGTCACGGAGGAGCGGAGTATGGACGCCAGGGAGGAGATCTGGCAGCTGGTCGACGCGAGGCGAGCCGAGTTCGTGGCGCTGAGCGATCGGATCTGGGACATGCCCGAGCTCGCCTACACCGAGTTCCGCTCGTCGGCGGAGCACGTGGCGATGCTCGAGCGCCAGGCCTTCAGGATCACCAAGGGCATCGCCGGCATCCCCACCGCGGTGATGGGTGAGGCCGGTCGGGGGGGCAGGGTGGTCGCCATCCTCGGCGAGTACGACGCGCTGCCCGGCCTCAGCCAGCAGGCCGGCGTCGCCGAGCCGCGCCTGGTCGAGGGCACCGGCAACGGCCACGGCTGCGGGCACAACCTCCTCGGCTCCGGCTCGCTGCTGGCGGCGACCGCGGTCAAGGACTACCTCGCCGCTCACGGGCTGCCGGGGCGGGTGCGCTACTACGGCTGTCCGGCCGAGGAGGGGGGAGCGGCCAAGGGCTTCATGGTCAGGGCCGGGGCCTTCGACGATGTCGACGTCGCCGTCTCCTGGCACCCGGCGTGCTTCTCCGGCGTCTCCGAGGCGGAGTCGCTGGCCAACACCCGGATCGACTTCAGCTTCACCGGCCGCGCGGCCCACGCCGCCGGCGCGCCCCACCTCGGCCGCAGCGCCCTCGACGCCGTCGAGCTGATGAACGTCGGCGTCAACTACATGCGCGAGCACATGCCCGACCGCGCCCGGGTCCACTACGCCCTGCTCGACGCCGGCGGCATCGCCCCCAACGTGGTCCAGGCCCACGCCAAGGTGCGCTACCTGATCCGGGCCGTCGACCTGCCCTCGCTGGCGCCGCTGGTCGAGCGGGTCCGCAAGATCGCCCAGGGCGCCGCCCTGATGACCGAGACCACCGTCGAGACCCGGGTCGTCAGCGCCGTCTCCAACCTGATCGGCAATGATCCCCTGGAGCGGCTCATGCAGGACAACTTCGAGGCCCTGGGACCGCCCGCCTTCGAGGAGGAGGACCAGGAGATCGCGGCCATGTTCCAGGCCACGCTGCGGGCCGAGGACATCGCCCAGGCCTACGCCCGGCCGGGGATCCCGGTCGCCGAGGGGAAGGTGCTCTGCGACCAGATCGTGCCCCTGGAGAAGACCGGCACCGGCGGTGCCGGCTCGACCGACGTCGGCGACGTCAGCTGGGTCGTGCCGACGGTCCAGGCCAGGGGCGCCACGTGCGCCATCGGGACCCCCTTCCACTCCTGGCAGCTGACCGGCCAGGGGAAGACCGGCGCCGCCCACGAGGGCATGGTCCACACCGCCAAGGTGATGGCCGGCACCGCCCTCGGCGTCCTCCTCGACGGCTCGGTGATCGAGAAGGCTCGGGACGACCTTCGCCGGCGCACGGGCGCCTCGTACGTGTCGCCGCTGCCGTCCGGCGTGGAGCCGGCGCTCGACATGAGCACCGCCCAGGATTGACCCGCCCGGCGGTCAGGCCGCGCCCAGGGCCTGGTCGTCGTCGGTGAGGGCGTGCTCGATGCCCTTGGGCGGGTGCTTCATGTGCCAGGCGACGGAGTCGGCGATGCGCTCCCCCAGGTCTCCCGGCCGCCAGCCCAGGGCGCGGATCGCGCGGTCCGCGGAGAGCAGGAGGTGCTGGGGCTGGTCCGCGGTCAGCCCCAGGTCCTCGGGCAGGGCCGCGTCCGGGACCCGGACCAGCTCGGCGGTGTGCCCGGCGGCGGTGAGGATGGCGTCGGCCCACTGCCGGATGGTCAGGGTCTTGGCCGGGGCCAGGTTGAAGATGCCCGAGGTGCCCGGCGCCTCCAGGGCGAGGCGCACGGCGGAGGCGACGTCGGCGGCGTGGACGCGGCTGCAGAGCCAGGTCCCGGCACCGAAGGGGATGCGCTCCCGCGCGTGGCGGACGCGCTTGAGCATGAACTCCTCGCGGCGCTGGCCGTCGTGGGGCCCGAAGACCACGGGCAGGCGGAAGATGGCGGCCTGGCGCCGGCCGTAGACCTCCTCCACGTCGAGCTTCTCGTAGTCGTCGTAGTCGGGCCCGCGGCCGCGATAGGGATACCGGTCGCGCCGCACCGGCGACTGCTCGTCGATGGGGACCGGCTGCCCGCCCTTGCCGACCATCAGCTCGCCGAAGGCGAGGTAGACGTCGACGCTGGAGAGGGCGACGAGGGGCACGTCGGGCAGCGCCGCCACCGCCGCCTCGGCGTCGGCCCGGGTCAGGGCCCGGGCGTCGACGACGGCGTCGGGGCGCAACGCGGCCAGGTCGGCGGCGTGGTCGCGCAGCTCGGCGCGGTCCACGTGCATGTGCTCGACCTCGACCAGGTCCTGGGGCTCGGTCCGCCCGCGGTGCACGACGACCACCTCGTGCTCCCTGGCCGACAGCTCCTCGACGACGGCGCGACCGATGAATCGGGTGCCGCCGAGGACGACGATGCGCACGAGTTGAATGCTGACACGCCCGGCGGCCGGCGGCGCGCTCCCGGGAGCGCGCGCTCAGAAGATCCGGTTGATCAGGTCGTCGCCGATGCCGAAGCCGGCGCCCATCTCGATGGCCCGGCCGAACCCGGAGTTCATGAAGCCGCCGAGCGCGCCCATCAGGCCCGCGCCCTGGCCGACGCCATAGCCGCCGCCCTGGCCGAGAGGGCCACCGAAGCCGGGCTGCCCGTATCCGCTCTGCTGGGCCTGGTTGGCGACGAAGCCGTGCAGCGCCTGGAGCAGGTTCTGCACCTGGCTCTGCTCGCTCTGGATGGCGAGAGCGACCTCCCTGAGATCCAGCTGCCACTCCCTGGCGTTCTGGTCGCCGGACTGAGCGGCCTGGGTCAGCCTGGCAGCCAGCGCCTGCAGCACCCGAGTCGTCTCCCGGGCCTGGTTCTGCAGCTGCTGGTACTCCCGATCGATGGTCTGGACGTCCATCGCGTGGGCCTCCTGTGCGTGCCTTGGGGGAACGGGACCCGGTCCCGCCTGGAGTTTATCCGCTCCGCGCCTACCCGCCGCCGGAGGCGCTGAGCGGCGCTGTGATCGAGAGCGACACCTGGCCCCGCCACACTGATGGGCGCCCGCGCCCCTCTCCTGGGCACGCTGGCCGGAGATCCTGAGTGCCGGGGTCCGACGACTCGGCTGCGGGTCGCTCAGGTAGGTGCCTCGGGGACGACCTCCGGTGACCCACAGCTGGCGGCCAGCAGGTCGGACGGGCCCAGGGCGATGTCGAGGTCTGGCGCTGTGAAGCCGGCCTTCGAAACGCCGACGAGGAGCGTTGTCGCACCAAATCCCGGCACGCGGGCGGCCGTGGCGGCCAGCGACTGGAACGCGCGCCGGTCGAAGGACTGTCGCTGGCGCCACTTGATCGAGCCGGCGAAGGCGAGCCTGTCGATCCGGTCGGTGTCGGCCACCCCGATCAGGTCGACCTCGACGTCGCCGACTCGATTCCAGTAGGCACCGTAGAAGAGCGCGTCCCCGAAGCGGGGATCGGGGAGGAGCCTCTCGATCGCGTCCCTGGCCAGCGGCTCGATCGCGCGCCCTGCGTAGTCGGGCCAATCGCTCATGATCCGGTCGAGCACCACTCCCTTGCGCCCGCGCTCGAGCAAAGGCAGCCACCATACACTCGCCCGTGGATGTTCCATCGATGGATGTTCCATCGATGGATGTTCCATACAGTGGGTGTTTGCAGTTAGGACCCGTGGGGCGACCCGCAGCCGCCGTGCTCGCGGAGCCTCCCCTCAGCCGACTCCGAGGAGCGGGCTGGGCTCCCGCAAGGCGCGCCCGGGGACGTGAGAGTGGCGCGAGCGGCATGATGGAGGAGTGACATCTGAGCCCATCGGTGCGGACGATGCGATCGCTCTCGCCTTCTCCGAGGGCATGCTCCTCTTCCAAGATCCGGAGCGTCTTGAGCTTCCCCGGCTGGGCCCTCTCCTCGACCTAGCTGGCGACCCCATCGAGGTTGGCAGCCGGGACGGCAGCCTGGCCTCGCTGATCGAGCTCGAGCAGGTTCCGGAGGGCCTGAGCGCGCTCGGCCTGCGCGATGTCCTGGCCCGGGCCGACGCCGATCTCATCTCCCTCGCCTCGCGCGCCTCGCAGCTGCTCGAGTGGCACCATTCCCACGCCTTCTGCGGCCGCTGCGCTGCCCGCACCGTGCGTCATCCCGAGGAGTTGGCCAGGCACTGCCCCAACTGCGGGGCCCTCTTCTTCCCCCGGATCAACCCCTGCGTGATCATGCTCGTCCATCGGGGGACGGACATCCTCCTCGCCCGCAACATCCGCTCCGGCCGGCCCGGCTTCTTCTCGCTGCTGGCCGGATTCGTCGAGGTGGGGGAGACGCTGGAGCACGCGGTGCGCCGGGAGCTGCTCGAGGAGGTCGGCGTCGAGGTCGAGAACCCCCGCTACCAGAGCAGCCAGCCCTGGCCTTTCCCGAGCCAGCTGATGTGCGGCTTCTTCGCCACCTACAAGAGCGGCGACATCGTCATCCAGGAGTCGGAGCTGAGCGAGGCGAGCTGGTACCCCTACGACCAGCTGCCCGAGCGGCGCCCGCCGCCGTACACGATCGCCGGCCAGCTGATCGATCGCTTCCTCTCCAGCATCTGAGCGGCGCCCCGTCGCCTCTGCTGGCGCCCAGGCTGGACCAGGGCGGCCCGCAGACCCCTGGGCGATCCCCGTCGTCACTTCTGGGAGTGCCTCCGCGCTCCGCCGGTCACACCGGCCCGGGCCATCGGGCGCGGTCAGGGACCTACCGTGGTCAACTGGCCAGGTCCGTGACCGATGTCCGGTGTGGCAGGCCGGCTCCGACGTTTCCGGCGAGAGGCACCGTGGGGTGCCGTTCCCGAGGAGACACCATGAAATACATGATCCTGACCTATGCCTCACAGCAGGACTACGACGCGATGGCTGGCAATCCGACCGGCGACAGTGCCTGGTCGCCCCAGGACTTCGCGGCGATGGGGTCCTTCATGGAGGCGTTCAATCGGGAGCTGACCGAGTCCCAGGAGCTGGTGGAGACGCGCGGCCTCACCGCCCCGGTGCAGACCAGGCGCCTGCAGACGAGAGCCGGTGCCCCGGTGGTGACGGACGGCCCGTTCGCCGAGACCACCGAGGTCCTTGCCGGCTACTGGATCGTGGAGTGCCAGAGCTTCGACCGGGCGACCGCGATCGCGGCCAGGCTGTCCGCGTGCCCGGGGCCCCCGGAGGCGGCGGCGCGCGCCTACGCGGACGTGCGACCCATCGCCGAGTCCCGGGACCAGCTGGAGCCGTAGCGGGGCCGATGGCCGAGACCGAGATCGAGGGCCTGCTCCGCCAGCTGGCGCCGCAGGCCCTCGGCGCGGTGGTGCGCCGGTACGGGCACTTCGACGCCGCCGAGGACGCGACCCAGGAGGCCCTGCTCGCGGCCGCGACCCAGTGGCCGAAGGAGGGTGTTCCGGCCAACCCCCGCGCCTGGCTGATCACGGTCGCATCGCGCAGGCTGACCGACCTGCTCCGCAGCCAGCAGGCTCGCCGGCGGCGTGAGAGAGAGGCAGCCGAGCGCATGCTGCCCGAGGAGTGGCTGGCCCCGCCCGCCGACCTGGCGGCCACGGATTCCGACGACACCCTCATCCTCCTGCTCATGTGCTGCCACCCGTCGCTGTCGCCCGCCTCGCAGATCGCCATCACGCTGCGGGCCGTCGGCGGACTCACCACGACGGAGGTGGCTCGCGCCTTCCTCGTGCCGGAGGCGACGATGACCCGGCGTATCACCCGCGCCAAACAGGCCATAAGGGACTCTGGCATGCCCTTCCGCATGCCCTCGGGCCCGGAGCGGGCGGAGAGGCTCGCCGCGGTGCTCCACGTGCTCTACCTGATCTTCAACGAGGGGTACGCCAGCACACTGGGCCCGGAGCTGCACCGCGCCGAGCTGGCAACCGAGGCGATCCGGCTGGCCCGCCTGCTGCACGGCCTCCTGCCCGGCGACGCCGAGGTGGCGGGGCTGCTGGCCCTCATGCTGCTGACCGACGCGCGCCGGGCGGCGCGGACCGGGCCATACGGCGAGCTGGTCCCGATGGCCGAGCAGGACCGCCGCCTCTGGGACGCCGACCAGATCGCGGAGGGCGTCGCGCTGATCGACGACGCGCTGCCCCGCGGTCGGGCTGGGCCGTACCAGCTCCAGGCCGCGATCGCGGCCGTTCACGATGAGGCGCCGGACGCGGACGCGACCGACTGGCAGCGGATGGCGGCGCTGTACGCGCTTCTGATGCGCCTGTCCGACAATCCGGTGGTGGCCCTGAACCATGCCGTGGCGGTGGCCATGGCCCAGGGCCCTGAGCGGGGCCTCGAACTCCTGGGTGGACTCCAGACGGACGAGCGAATCGCCCGGGACCACCGGTTCCACGCCGTTCACGCCCACCTGCTCGAGATGGTCGGCGATCCGGCCGGAGCCCGGGACTCCTACCTGGAGGCGGCGCGGCGCACGACCAACGTCCCTCAGCAGCGTTACCTGCACGCCCGCGCCGCGCGGCTGGGCTGAGCGGCCGGCGGATGTCCGGAACGCCCTACCGATGCCGGGAGCGGCGGAGCCCCCACGTCGCCCGCCGGTCTGCCGGTAGACTCGACCGCGGCCCGGCGCAGAGGACCGGGCGTTCAGACCAGTTGACGAGGAGACGAGATGAGATGAGTGGCGACAACCCGTCGCCTGGGGAGGCACGCCTTCTGGCGGCCGAGTGCGACATCATCCCCCTGCACCGCGAGCGCCTGGGCGACATGCTCACCCCGGTCCTCGCCTACACCCTGCTCTGCGAGCCCGACGAGCCCGGTTTCCTGTTGGAGAGCGTCCTCGGCGGCGAGCGGCTGGGACGCTACTCCTTCATCGGCTACCGGCCCCGCCCGCTCGAGCTCGACCCCGGCGACCCCCTCGGCTCGCTGCGACGGGCGACCGCGGCCCGGGTCGCGCCGACCCCCAACCTGAGCCGATTCATCGGCGGAGCCGTGGGCTACCTCGGATACGAGACGGCGCGCCACTTCGAGCGGCTGCCGGTGCCCGCCGGGGCGGCCCCGCCGCTGGCCGAGAGCGCCTTCATGATGGCGGAGAACCTGGTCGTCTTCGACCACGTCACCCAGCGCGTCAGCCTGATCACGCTCCACCGCCCGGCCGAGGAGTCCTACGAGCAAGCGACCCGGCGCCTGGACGAGATGGAGGGGCGCCTCGCCGCCGACCGGCCGCCGGCGCTGTCCAAGCCCGAGGTCAACGGCGCCCTCTGGGCCAGCAACGTCGAGCGCGGCACCTACGAGGCCATGGTCGACGCCGCGCGCGAGTACATCCTCGCCGGCGACGCCTTCCAGGTCGTCCCCTCGCAGCGCTTCAGCAAGCCGCTGGGCGCGCGCCCCTTCGACGTCTACCGATGCCTGCGCGGGGTCAACCCCTCGCCGTACATGTACCACCTGGCCCTGGGCGGGGGACGCTACATCGTCGGCACCTCGCCCGAGGTGCTGGTCAGGGTCGAGGACGGGCTGGTCACGGTCCGCCCCCTGGCCGGCACACGGCCGCGGGGCGAGGACCCGAACCGCGATGGGGCCCTGGAGCGGGAGCTCCTCTCGGATGAGAAGGAGCGCGCCGAGCACGTGATGCTGGTCGACCTGGGCCGCAACGACGTGGGCCGGGTGGCGGTACCGGGCAGCGTCCACGTCGACCCGCTGATGGCGGTGGAGCGCTACTCGCACGTCATGCACATGAGCTCGACCGTCACCGGCCGGCTCAGCCCCGACTGCGATGCGCTCGACGCCCTCCGCGCCGCCTTCCCCGCCGGCACCGTGACCGGCGCCCCCAAGATCCGGGCGATGGAGATCATCGCCGAGCTGGAGCCGGAGCAGCGGGGCGTCTACTCCGGCGCCCTCGGCAACGTCAGCTTCGGCGGCAACCTGGACATGGCCATCACCCTGCGGACCGTGGTCATCGCCGACGGTGTCGCCTACGTCCAGGCCGGGGCCGGAGTGGTCGCCGACTCCGAGCCCGCCTTCGAGTTCCAGGAGACCCTGCACAAGGCTCGGGCCATGTTCCGTGCCATCGAGCTCGCGGAGGCGATGCCATGAGCCGCGTGGCCGTGATCGACAACTACGATTCCTTCACCTACAACCTCGTGCAGTACCTGGCCGAGCTGGGCGCCGAGCCAACCACCTTCCGCAACGACGCCGTCTCGATCGAGGAGCTGAGCGCCTTCGACGCCCTGGTCATCTCGCCGGGTCCGGGGACACCGCAGCAGGCCGGGATCTCGATGGCCGCCATCGACGGTCTGAGCGGGCGGATGCCGATCCTCGGCGTCTGCCTCGGCAACCAGGCCCTGGGCGCGGTCTTCGGGGCCGACGTCGTCCGCAACCCGCCCGTCCACGGCAAGACCTCCCTGATCCACCACGACGGCGGCGCCCCCTTCCAGGGGCTGGCCGATCCGTTCTCGGCGACCCGCTACCATTCCCTGATCGTGGAGCGTGGCACGGTGCCGCCCGAGCTCGAGGTCAGCGCCTGGACCGAGGACGGCGTGGTCATGGGCCTGCGCCACCGCTCGCACCCCACCTACGGGGTGCAGTTCCACCCCGAGTCGATCCTGACCGGGGAGGGCCACAACCTGCTCCGCAACTTCCTCGGGTCGGCGTCGTGATCGCGGCGCTGGGCAGGCTCGCCCGCGGCCATGACCTGACCGAGGACGAGGCCGCCGAGACGATGGCGCTGATCATGCGCGATGAGGCGACGCCGGTCCAGATCGCCGGCTTCATGATGGGCCTCCGCGTCAAGGGGGAGACCATCGACGAGGTCACCGGCCTCTGCCGGACGGCCAGGGAGCTGGCTGTTCGCGTCGAGGTCGAGCCGGGTGCCCTGGACGTGGTCGGCACCGGCGGCGACATGGTCGGGACCTTCAACATCTCGACGCTGGCCGCGCTGGTCGTGGCCGGCTGCGGCGTCCGGGTGGCCAAGCACGGCAACCGCGCCCAGTCATCGCGCTGCGGCGCCGCCGACGTGCTCGAGGCGCTCGGCGTCCGCATCGAGCTGCCGCCGGAGGCGGTGGCGACGTGCGTGGACCGGGCCGGGATCGGGTTCATGCTCGCTCCTCGCTACCATCCCGCCTTCCGCTTCGTCGGCGTCCCCCGCCGGGAGCTGGGGGTGCGGACCGTGTTCAACATCATCGGCCCGCTCTGCAACCCGGCCCGGGTCACCCGGCAGGTGACCGGCGTCGCCGAGCCCAACCTGGTCGACCTGGTCGCCCAGGTGCTGCCCCGGCTGGGGGTGGACCGCTGCATGGTCTTCCACGGCGCCGGGGGGATGGACGAGCTCAGCATCGCCGGGCCCTCGCGGGTGGTCGAGGTGCTGGACGGCGTCCGCCGCGACTACGCCCTGGAGCCGGCCGAGCTGGGCCTGCCCACGGCCCCGGTCGACACCATCAAGGGCGGTGACGCCGAGCACAACGCGGCCATCGCCACCGACCTCCTCTCCGGCGCCACCGGGCCCCGGCGCGACGTGCTGCTGCTCAACGCGGCCGCCGGGCTGCGCGTGGCCGGGGCCGTCGAGGGCTGGCGGGAGGGGATCGCCCTCGCCGCCGAGTCGATCGACCAGGGCCGGGCGGCGGCCGTGCTCGAGAGCTGGGCCCGCCTCTCCCAGGAGGTGGCGCCGTGACCACGGCGCCTGACCTCCTTCTGCGCCTGGTCGCCGAATCCGAGTCCGAGGTCGAGCGACGCCGCCAGATGCGGCCGGTGGCCGACCTGGAGAGGCGGCTGGCGGCGGTCCCGCCGGCGGTGCCGCTGGCGCCCGCCCTCCGCGGCGACCGGCTGGCGGTGATCGCCGAGATGAAGGCGCGGACCCCGACCATGGGCCTGCTCGCGCCGATCTACGAGCCGGCCCGGCTGGCCGGGGTCTATGAGCGGGCGGGCGCCTCCGCCATCTCCGTGCTCTGCCAGGAGACCAGCTTCGGCGGCGATCCCGAGCACCTGGTCCAGGCTCGCTCCGAGAGCGGCCTGCCCCTGATCCGCAAGGACTTCATCGTCACCGAGCACCAGCTGCTGGAGGCGAGGGCGCTGGACGCCGACGCCATCCTCCTCATCGTCATGGCCCTGACCGCGGCCCGGCTGGGCGAGCTGCTCGGCCTCTGCCGGGAGCTGGGCATGGAGGCCCTGGTCGAGGTCCACGACGAGGCCGAGATGGACCTCGCCCTCGAGGCGGGGGCGCGGGTGGTCGGCGTCAACCACCGAGACCTGACCACGTTCGCGGTCGACATCGGCCTGACCGAGCGGCTGCGGCCGCTGGCCCCGCCCGACATCGTCTACGTCGCCGAGAGCGGCATCCACGGCGCAGCCGACGCCCGGCGCATGCGCGACGCCGGGGCGGACGCGGTCCTCGTCGGTGAGGCGCTGATGCGGGCCGGCGACCCCGCCGCCGTGATCGAGGAGCTCCGGGTCAGGTGAGCGCCACCATGGTCAAGATCTGCGGGATCACCGACGCCGCCTCGGCGCTGGCGGCGGCGGAGGCGGGGGCCGACATGATCGGCTTCCACTTCTGCCCGTCGAAGCGCCGGATCACCCCCGAGGCGGCCCGCCGCATCCTCTCGGAGCTTCCCCGCCGTCCCACCGTCGTCGGCGTCTTCATCGATCCCTCCGAGCGCGAGGTGGAGGAGGTCTGCGCCCAGGTCGGCCTCGACCGGGTCCAGCTGCACGGCGCCGAGGCGCCGGGCTTCCGCGCCCCGGTCGACGTGATCAAGGTGCTGAAGGTCCGCGACGGCGTGCTCCCGGACGCGTCGGCGTGGCCGGACCCGGTGCTGCTCGACTCCTGGTCGGCCGACGGCCGGGGAGGGACGGGAAGGACCTGGGACTGGGATCTCGCCGCCGGGTTCACCGCCCGGCGCCGCGTGATCGTCGCCGGCGGCCTCGACCCCGACAACGTGGCCGAGGTGGTGCGGCGGCTGCGCCCGTTCGGTGTGGACGTGTCCAGCGGGGTCGAGTCCGCTCCCGGGACCAAGGATCCGACGCGGGTGCGGGCCTTCGTTCAAGCTGTAAATCAGGTCGTGAGGTCGTGATGAACGCCACTGACAGACTGCGCATGCCGGCGGGCCGGTTCGGTCCCTACGGCGGGCGCTACGTCCCCGAGACGCTGATGCCCGCCCTGGAGGAGCTCGAGGCGGCCTGGTCCGAGGCCCGCGCCGACGCCTCGTTCCAGGGCGATCTGGAGCACCACCGCCGGGACTTCGTCGGCCGGCCGACGCCGCTCTACCTGGCCGAGCGCCTCTCCGAGCACGCCGGCGGCTGCAGGATCCACCTCAAGCGCGAGGACCTCTGCCACACCGGCGCCCACAAGCTCAACAACGCCCTCGGCCAGGCCCTGCTCGCGGTGCGCATGGGCAAGCGCCGCGTCATCGCCGAGACCGGAGCCGGCATGCACGGCGTGGCCGCCGCCACCGTCTCCGCCAGGTTCGGCCTCGACTGTGTCGTCTACATGGGTGAGGAGGACATGCGCCGTCAGGCGGTGAACGTCGAGCGGATGCGCATGCTCGGCGCCGAGGTCCGGTCGGTGACGGCGGGCACGGCGACCCTCAAGGACGCCATGACCGAGGCGATCCGGGACTGGGTCACGAACATCCGTGACACCCACTACATCATCGGTTCGGCGGCCGGGCCCCACCCCTACCCGGGGCTGGTCCGCGACCTGCAGCGGGTGATCGGCGACGAGGCCCGAGCGCAGTACCTGGAGGCCGAGGGCCGCCTGCCCGACGCCGTCCTCGCCTGCGTCGGCGGGGGCTCCAACGCGATCGGTATGTTCACCGCCTTCGTCGGCGACCCCGACGTCCGCCTGATCGGCGTCGAGGCGGCGGGCCGGGGGTTGGGCCTGGGCGAGAACGCGGCCTCCCTCGTCGCCGGCCGCCCGGGGGTGCTGCACGGCAGCTACTCCTACGTCCTCCAGGACGGGAACGGGCAGATCGCCAACACCCACTCCATCTCCGCCGGCCTGGACTACCCCGGGGTCGGCCCCGAGCACTCCTTCCTCCGCGACGAGGAGCGGGCGGAGTACGTCGCCATCGGCGACGAGGACGCGGTCGCCGCCTTCCGCCTGTGCACGCGGCTGGAGGGGATCATGCCCGCCCTCGAGCCCTCCCACGCCATCGCCGAGGCGGTGGAGCGGGGACGGCGGATGGGCCCCGGCTCGCGGCTGCTGATCTGCCTCAGCGGGCGCGGTGACAAGGACATGCACTCCGTCCAGGAGTTCGAGGAGGGCCGGTCATGAGCGGCGGCACCGAGGTGGCGGCGAGCCGGCTGGAGACCGCGCTGCGCGGTCGCGAGGAGGGCCGGGTTCGCCTCGTCCCGTACCTGATGGCTGGCTTTCCCGACGCCGGCGCGTCGATCGAGCTTGGGCGGACCTACGCCAGTGCCGGTGCCGGCGCCATCGAGGTCGGCATCCCCTTCAGCGATCCCATGGCCGACGGGCCGGTGATCCAGGTCGCCGGGCAGGCCGCGCTGCAGGCGGGGATGACGGTGGGGGGCGCCATGAGGGTCGCCGCCGCCGTCGCCGAGGAGGGGCCGCCGGTGGTCCTGATGACGTACTTCAACCCGGTCCTGGCCTACGGCGTGGAGCGCTTCGCCGCCGACGCCGCGGCCGCCGGGGTGGCCGGGGTGATCGTCCCCGACGTCCCCGCCGAGGAGTCGGAGGGGATGGTCGGGCCGCTGCACGACGCCGGTCTGGACACCGTCTTCCTGGTCGCGCCGACAAGTCCCGACGAGCGCATCACCCGCATCTGCGAGGTCAGCAGCGGCTTCGTCTACTGCGTCACACTGACCGGAGTGACCGGCGCCCGCAGCGAGCTCGACCCCGGGCTCCAGGGGCTCCTGGGCCGGATCTCGGAGCGGAGCCGGCTGCCCGTCGCGGCGGGGTTCGGCATCTCCACCCCGGATCACATCCAGAGGCTCAGGGGTCACGCCGACGCCGCCGTCGTCGCCAGCGCGCTTCTCCGCGAGGTGGAGGCGCGGCGCGACCCCAGACCGTTGTTGGAGGAATTGGTTCAGGCATGCCGGTGAGAGGGATCAGGGGGGCGACCACGGCCGCCCGCAACGATTCGGAGTCGATCGTGGAGGCGACGAGCGAGCTGCTGAAGGCGATGGTCGAGAGCAACGGCGTCGACCTCGAAGAGGTGGCCTTCGCCTACTTCACCACCACCCCTGATCTCAATGCCGAGTTTCCCGCCTATGCCGCCCGACTGATGGGGTGGGGCGACGTGCCCCTCCTCTGCGGGCACGACATGAACGTCTCCACGTCCAATCCCAGGGGCGTGGCCAGCTGCATTCGCATCCTTCTCCTCTACAACACGGAGCAGAGGCAGAAGGAGATGAATCACGTCTATCTGCGTGGCGCCGCGGCCCTGCAGCAGGACCGGGAGCGGACTCGCGCCCAGGTCGAGAACGAGGGGGCTGTCCGATGATCATCGTCATGTCACACCAGGCCGAGAAGGCCCAGGTCCAGGCGGTCATCGACCGCATCAACGAGATCGGCCTGCGGCCCGAGGTGATGGTCGGCGAGGATCGCTCCGTCATCGGCGTGATCGGCACCAACGCGTACACCTACCGCGACGCCGTGTCCCACATGCCAGGGGTGCAGGAGATCATTCCCGTGACCAAGCCCTTCAAGCTGGCCAGCCGGGAGTGGCAGGCACAGGACACGGTGATCGACGTCGCCGGGGTCCCGATCGGCGGCGACGAGGTCGTGATGATGGCCGGGCCCTGCTCGGTCGAGAACGAGGAGATGCTCCTCGCGACCGCCCACCACGTCGCTTCCAAGGGGGCGAGGATGCTGCGCGGGGGCGCCTTCAAGCCCCGGACCTCGCCCTACAGCTTCCAGGGCCTGGGCAAGGCCGGCCTGGAGCTGCTCGCCCTGGCCCGGAAGGAGACCGGCCTCCGCGTGGTCAGCGAGGTGGTCTCGCCCAATGACGTGGACCTGGTCGGCGCCTACGTCGACATGTTCCAGGTCGGCACCCGCAACATGCAGAACTACGCCCTCCTGCAGGAGGTGGGGCGGAGCCAGACGCCGGTGCTGCTCAAGCGGGGCATGTCGGCCACCGTCGAGGAGTGGCTGCTGGCGGCCGAGTACATCCTCGACCGCGGCAACCGCAACGTGGTCCTCTGCGAGCGGGGCATCCGCACCTTCGAGACATCGACCCGCTTCACTGTCGACATCAACGCGGTGCCACTGGTCCGCGAGCTCTCCCATCTTCCCGTGGTGGTCGATCCCTCGCAGGGCACCGGTCGCTGGTCCCTGGTGCGCCCGGTCTCGCTGGCCGCCGTCGCCGCCGGTGCCAGGGGCCTGATCGTCGAGGTTCACCCCAACCCGGGCGAGGCGCTGTCCGACGGCTCCCAGTCGCTCGACCTGGCCAACTACGACCGCCTGATGAGCGAGCTCCGCACACTCTGCGGCGCCTTCGGACTGACCCTGGCCGGCGGCGCGCTGGTCAAGGAGAAGGTCTGAGGTTGGCCCTGCACTCGTAATTTGTGATCCGTAGCATATGTGTTACGTTCATAGGGGATGGCGGAACCTCGAACCGCAGCCGAACGCTACCTCGCCGAGCGCCGGAAGGATCCGGAGTATGAGGCCGAATATGTCGCTGCCCGCGAAAGGATATCCCGCGTCGACGCCTTTGTCCGGTCTCTGGACGCGCGCCGCCAGCAGTTGGGCCTATCCAAGGCGGAGCTAGGACGGGCGGCCGGAGTTAAGCCCGAAGCGGTGCGTCGCCTCTTCACGGGCGACGGCCGCAACCCGACGCTTGGCACAGTGGTCGCTCTGGCCAACGCACTGGATATGGACATCGTCCCAGTGCCGCGTGCCCCGGACGCGCGGACAACTAGTCGCCGCGTACCTCGCCGTCATCGACAGCGTGGCAGCGGCGAAACTCATCTGCGAACCGCCTAACTCGGGCGTAGCGCGGCAGAGCCGTCGCGTTTCGACAGCCCGTCGAGGCAGACAATGCTGGGGCCATCGAGGGCGCTGGACGCTTGTTCGAGCAGGCACAGAAGGCGGTACAGGGTACGGCCCTGCCTGGTGCGTACTTCATATAGGCCCCGCTCCTGGGTCCGAGCGGCATCGGCAGCCCGCCCGCGCTCGACCAGCCAGAGCGCGAGGTCGACGCCAGAGGTGACCCCGCCGGCGGTAATGACCGCGCCGTCGTCTACCACCCTCACCCCGTCGACGACGACAGCCCCGCGGCGCGGAGGTCGTCCAGCGCGGCGTGGTGGGTTGTCGCCGGACGTCCCTGACGGAGCCCGGCCCTGGCCACCAGCAACACGCCCGTGCAGACGGCCGCGACGGTCGCCCCTCCGGCCGCCCGCTCCGCGATGGCGGTCGAGATCAGGCCTCTACGGGCCTCGGCCCAGGCGCCCCGACCCGGCGCGGGCCGGCTTCAGCGTCAACGCCGACCACGGCCTGGACGCTCTGGCGAAAGCTGACACGATCATCGTCCCGGCTTCTGGCCTCACCTCGGCCGCACCCCGGCGGCGGTCCTCGAAGCGCTCCGCGCCGCCCGCCGGAGAGGGACCCGTCTGGTCTCGATCTGCACCGGCGCCTTCGCCCTCGCCGAGGCCGGCAGTCTCGACGGCCGGCGAGCTACGACCCACTGGCGTCACACCGACGATCTACGCCGGACCTTTCCTCTGGTCCTGGTCGAGCCGGACGTCCTCTACGTCGACGAGGGACAGGTGCTGACCTCGGCCGCGTCGCCGCCGGCCTCGACCTCTGCCTGCACCTGATCCGCCGGGACCTGGGTGCCGCGGCGGCCAACGAGATGGCCAGGAGGGTGGTGGTGGCGCCGCACCGCGACGGCGGTCAGGCCCAGTACATCGAGCGATCGGTTGGCGAGGCCGGCGAGTCACTGGCGGGGACGCGGGCCTGGGCGCTGGCGCACCTCGGCGAGCGGATCTCGCTGAGCGGCCTGGCCGAGCGCGCCCACTTGTCGCCCCGAACGTTGATCCGGCGCTTCCAGGCGGAGACCGGCCTCACCCCGCTGCGCTGGATCTCCCAGCAGCGATTGCTCGTCGCCCGGGGAGCTGTTGGAGACGACCGACCTGGGGATGGACGAGGTGGCGGGGAGAAGCGGGCTGGGCAGCGCCGCCAACCTCCGCCTCCACGTTCGACGGGGCTGGGAACGGTCCCGACCGGGTACCGCCGCGCCTTCGGCGGAGACTGACCGGCTGTGCCCGTATCCGTGCGCCGGCGCTGTCGTGGGTTGGTCAGGGTTCGATTGCGAGGTGGGCGATCCGTCCCTCGTGGAGGGCGAAGGTGAACCGCAGGTCAGTCACCCCACCGGGGAAATCGCCTTCAAGGTGGTGCAACGCGACGTAATGGTCCTCGTCGATCCTCTGGGCGCCGGTGAGCTCGATCGTGTAGGTGTACTCGCTGGCCGAGCGGCGCAGCCAGCCGCTGATCTGCTGGCGACCGCGGTAGGTGTTGCCCTCGTCGATCACCGTGGCGTCGTCGATGTAGTAGCTGATGGCGGTGTCGATGTCGCGGGCTTGGTGCGCGGTTAGGTAGCCGGTGATCACGTCCGGCAGCTGGCTGGTGGCGATCGTGCTGCTCTGGTTCGGTGTAGTCATATGTCGGGCCCTCTCGAATTGGCGTGGGTGGGCCGCCACCGGATCGCAGGTACGGATACGGGGGGCCATCTCCCGACTGTGGGGTCTCCCGCTGGGAGAGGGTCAAGCTCGTGGCGGCCGTCTGCGCTCCGCCGCTGGGGGAGGGGCCGCTTCGACCCATAGTCGGAGGTCTCGTCGTGCACAGTTAGGTGAGTGCGGCAGGGCTTGACCATCGGCGAGTTCGCGCAACTGGCACAATTGAGTGTCCGGACCCTTCGCCGCTACCACGACGCGGGCCTTCTCGAGCCCGTGTCGGTCGACCCGGCCAGTGGGTACCGCTACTACGCCAGCGAGCAGATCCCGTCCGCCCAGGTGATCCACCGGCTGCGTGAGCTGGACATGCCGCTGGCCGAGGTTCGCAGGATCCTCGCCAGCAATGACCCCGAGGCGCGCGCCGAGATGGTCGCCATCCACCTGCGACGGCTGGAATCCCAACTCGACCGCACTCGAGCGGCCGTGGCCTCGGTGCGGCGACTGTTGCGACGTGATGTCGAGGAACTGGATGTCGAGTTGCGGTCGGTGCCGGCCAGAACGGTGGCGGCGATCAGCGAGAGTGTCGAGCTGGAGCAGGTGCTGACGTGGTACGCCGAGGCGATGGCGGAGCTGGAAGCCGCGGTCGCTGGGCGGGAGCGTCTCGGGCCGCCCGGCGGCCGCTACGACAACGAGTTGTTCACCGCCGGCCGTGGCGCGGCAGTCGTCTTTCGCCCGGTGGCCGACCCGCCGGTACTGGGCCGCGTCACGCCGCTGACGTTGCCGGCGGTTGAGTTGGCCACGACGGTGCACCCGGGTGCGCACGAGGGCATCGACGTGACCTACGGCCGACTCGGCGCGTGGGTCGTGGACCATGCCCTGGCCGTGGACGGACCCATTCACGAGACCTACCTGACCGGTCCTCGCGATGATCCGTCGCCGCGATCGTGGCGCACTGAGATCGGCTGGCCGATCTTCCGGCTCTCACCAAGCTGAACTCCGGCACGCAGGGGGACGAATGCGGATCAGCCCGGCGAGGGCCGGGCGGATCCGTCTCTGACGCCCGTTCAGCAGGCCGCCACGGGTGCGGCCGCCGCGCGCTGGCGGCGCTGGTCCCACAGCGTCCAGACCCCCCAGACGGCTCCGATCAGAAGCATCGAGGCGGCACCGTAGATCGCGACGTCGGTCGAGGCCGGCCCGGCACCGCCGAAGAGGATGGCGTCGGCGGCCGCCGTGCAGCCGATGAGGGCGAGGATCGCCGGCACCGACTTGAGCGCCCTCCGCCACCAGACCCGGCGGGCGAGCCGGACGATGAGTTCGCCCAGGGCGATCAGGCAGGCGGCGATGCCCATGCCGAAGATGAAGTCGCGCACGCCGGGGATGATGTCGCCTTCGTGCAGCCGCAGGGTGATCAGGACCAGCGCCGCGGCCAGGACGGCGGCGAGGACGAGGGCGGAGGCCAGCTCGAGGACGATGGGCAGCGGGCGCTCGCGATCCTGCCGCTTGCGGGGGATGAACTCCCAGGCCCGGTGCTCGTAGCCGCTCCGGGCGAGAGCGCCGCCGGCGACGATGGCGATGAAGGCGGAGACGGGGCCGATGTAGTCGCGGCCGATGTACCAGAGGATGGCTGAGATGCAGAGCGCGATGGATGCGTTGGTCAGCGTGCCGATCAGCCAGGAGGTGCGGTACAGCCGGCTCGCCTCGGGCAGGTCGAGCGGGTGCACGAGCGGTCGCTCCTTCGGGTCGGGCAGGTCGACGAGCTCGGTCATCGGTGTCATGGTCGCCTCCAGGGGACAAGGTCGATGAAGGCACCTCCGGTGCTCTTCACGATCTCATAGACCTTCTGCCTCGAGACCCCCAGCCTGGCGGCCACAGTGACCGCGCTGTAGTCGTCGAGGAGGTTGTTCACGGCTTGGGCGCGCACTGACGACGCCCTCGAGTTCAGATGGGCGGCGAGGGCGGACACCTCCGCCGCCAGAAGGGCCACGGCCAGCGGGCCGCCGAAGTCGTCGGTCCAGTCCTCCGCTCCACGCGCGGCCGCGGCGTGGAGGGAGTCGCCTCCGTCCTCGAGCACCGCCTCGACCTGCACGGGCGCCAGACCGCAGGCCTCGAAGCGCTCGACGGCGGCGATCCTGGCCTCGTCTGCGCGGTGGGACAGGACGGCATCCCAGGTGGTGGTGTCACCCCGGGGTTGACGGATCATGTGATAAAGCCTAGACGCTAGCCACATGATTTGTCAACCCAGGGGTGACGCACCGGGGCCCGAGGGCGAGCTGGGAGGCGATCGACGGTCGGGGCTCACGAGGGGGCGCACGATCCAACGCAGGATCAACGAGTGGTGGGCAACGATCGAGAGATTGCAACGCTTGCCGGTGGGCGGCCGCACCTCGGGACACGGGGGGCGTTGGGTCCAGGTCGGAGTGGCGCCATCCGGGTCTCGGGCGCCTCAATCGCCGTGTGAACGGCACTCCCGGCACCGCCAGAGCGGCGGACACGGAATCGGGCGCCGGCCCATCGCTTTGGGGCGGCGCCGGATCCGCTCTTGTTCAGCTGTTGGGGTCGCCGGTCGGATCGGCTCCCTGGCGGACCGGGGAGGCGTCGATGGTGCCGTTGCCGCAGGGGGCCATGTTCACCGCGACGCGGAGCTGGGTGGTCTCGTTGGGTGGGGTGACGAGCAGGGTCGTCGCCGTCGGGCAGCTGGTCTCGTCGCCGCTGGGGACGTCGGTCCAGTGGATGTTGAAGTGGGCGACACCACCCGCCGGAAGCACGACCAGGGTCGGTCCGGGCGAGGCCAGCGCGCCGTTCTGCCAGAGCACGTTGGTCGGCAGCTGGCTGCCGTCGGCGGCCATCATCGCCATTCCCGGGAAGCCCTCTGTCTCGCAGGCCTGGCCGGAGACGTTCTGCAGGTCGAACGTGGTGTAGTCGTTGCCGGCGGCGGCCCCGGTCTTCCCGAGGGTGATGCTCAGCCCGGACGTGTGGCACCGCGCGAGCGGGGCCACGGGGACCGAGGTCGAGGGTGGGTGGACGATGCCGGAGGCGGTCGGCGAGGGGCTCGGGGTCGGTGTCACCATCGGCGCCGCCGAATGGGGCGTCCCGGCCGGGCCGGTGTGGGCGGGCAGCAGGTGGGGGCGGACGGCGAACAGGAAGGTGCCGAGGAGGATCACGGCGAGGACGGCCCCGGCCGTCAGGCCGGCGGTGAAGCCGAGCCGGGAGGAGTGCCCGCGGCCTCTCTCCTCGACCTCGTTCATCGCCCGCCAGAAGGCGTCGTGCGACGGGCGTCCGGGCCTGATGCCCTTGCGCAGCCGGTCGCGCAGGCGCTTCTCGTCCTCCGTCATCTGACCCCTCTCCGGGTCGTCGTTCATGCCTCCTCCTCACGCAGCCGGTCGCGGAGCCGGGCCAGAGCTCTGGCCGACGCCTTGCGGGCTGCGTCCGGGCTCACCCGGGCGATCTGCGCGACCTCCTCGTAGGGGAGGTCGAAGAAGTAGCGAAGGATGAGAATCAGCCTGTCGCGTTCGGAGAGGGTCTGCAGGGCGCTGTGGAGATCGGCGTCGGCGACGACGCGATCGGATTCTGATTCATGAGCCTGCTCGGGCGGGTCGGCCACCTTGCGCACCGACCACCAGCGGCGCCGGCGTGTCTCCCGGCACTGGTTGGCGACCAGCGTCATCAGCCAGGGGCGGATGTCCTCGCCGTAGCGGAAGCGATCGAGCTTCCGCCAGGCCAGAATCAGCGCCTCCTGGACGGCGTCCTCCGCCTGCGCGCGGTCATCCAGCATCGCCGCGGCGAGCTGGAACGCCTTCTCGTAGAGCGGCTCGACCAGCCGCTCGAAGGCGGCGATGTCGCCGGTCTGCGCCCTGGCGATGAGGTCAGTCCCCATGACCGCTTCAGACGTCATCCACCACAGGAACGGGTGCACATCCCCGTCCTGGGACAGCCCTGCCCGATTTCCACAGCAAGCCCGCATCTTGCCATGCGCGACGCATGTCCCGAGCCGCTTGGGCGAACATTGGCAGGATGCGGATCGGCATTTACGGGTTGGGCCTGATGGGCGGCTCCCTGGCACTGGCACTGGCCGCCAGGCGCCCCGATCTGCCGCTGAGCGGCCACGATCCCGATGCGGCGACGATGGAGCGGGCGCGGGACCTGGGCATCGTCGACGGCTCTGATCCCAGGACCGCCGACGTCGTCTTCCTGGCGGCGCCGATCCTCTCTCTTCGTGGAATCCTGGCCGGCCTGGTCGGGGCCCCCGGCATCGTCACCGACCTGGCCAGCACCAAGGTCGAGGTGCTGCGCTGGGCCGAGGAGGCGGGCGTCGACCTGGTCGGCGGGCACCCCATGTGCGGCAGCGAGCGGTCCGGCCTGGAGGCGGCCCGCGCCGATCTCTTCGAGGGCGCGCCCTGGGCCCTGATGCGGGATGAGCCGGTGGTGACCGAACTGGTCCGGTCGGTGGGGGCGAGGCCGATGCTGCTCGACGCCGAGCGCCACGACCGGCTGGTGGCCGGGATCAGCCACGCCGCCTTCGCCGTCTCCGCCGCCTACCTGCTGGCCATGTCCGGCGACGACGACTGGGAGGCGATGGCGGCCCTGGCCGGTCCCGGCTTCCGGGACATGACGCGGCTGGCCGCCGGCGATCCCCGCTTCTACGCCGCCGTGGCCGCCACCAACCGCTCCGCCCTGCTCGACCGGCTGGTCCGCGTGGAGGGTTCGCTGGCCCGCCTGCGGAGCCTGGTCGAGGACGGCGACGGCGAGCTCGAGGCCCTCTTCGCCGAGGCCAAGCGGGTCCGCGACGCCTGGGCGCGGGAGGCCTGAGGTGGGCGAGCGCGTGCTCTGCGTGCGGCGGACCGAGCTCTTCCCCGACGGTCCCTTCCGGGGGATCCGGCCCGAGGTGCTGCCCGCCCTGCGCGACCTGGTCCGGTTGTCCCCGCTCTACCTGCCCCGCGACGAGGTCGAGGATGATCCCGGCTACCAGCAGGTCATCCCCTACGCGGTCTTCCGCCACGGCCGCCGCTACCTGCTCACACGGCGCCTCGCCGCCGGCGGCGAGCGGCGCCTGGCCGACCGCTGCTCGCTCGGCATCGGCGGCCACATCAACCCCGTCGACGGCGACGAGGGCGACCCTCTGGAGGGTGGCCTGCGCCGGGAGTGGGAGGAGGAGGTCGAGTATCGGGGCGGTTTCTCGGCCACCTGCCTGGGCGTCCTCAAGGACGAGTCGGAGCCGGTGGGGCGGGTCCACGTCGGCCTGGTCTACCTGATCGAGGCCGACAGCCCCGACATCGCGATCCGAGAGCGGCACAAGCTCGCCGGCGAGCTTCTCGACATAGACCGCCTGCCTGAGCGCTACCCGCAGATGGAGACCTGGTCGCAGATCGTCTACGACCACATCGTCGAACGGCGGCTCTGACCGTCGACCTCCGGCGCGATGGGACCAGGGCGCCATTAAATGATCAACTCATTATATTCGAGTTGGATGATATTCAGGGTTGCCGATGAGGAGGTCGCCATGCCGGTGATGATGGTTCGCTACGAGGTTCCCGAGGAAGGTGTGGATGAGGTGTCGAGCGCGACCGAGGCCGCCTTCGCGGCGCTCCGGTCGGAGCGGCCGGAGGGCATCCGCTACGCCTGTTACCACCGGCGCGGGACCGGCGAGTTCCTGGCTCTCCTCGAGCTGGAGGAGGGCGTCGAGAACCCGCTGCCGGCGATCGACGCGGCCCGGCGGCTGCAGGCGACGGTGGCGCGCCTCGCCCTCGGCGACGCGCCGGCCCCGCAGCCGCTGAGGGAGCTCGGCTCCTACGGGTTCGGCGGCTGAGGCGGGCGCGCCGGAACTACTCCGACCCGGGCATGGGGGCACGGGGCCCCGCCCCGGGGCGGTAGAGGCGCCACCAGACCAGCGCTCCGAGGGTCAGGAGGGCGGCGGCGACGATCGGCCCGTAGGCGTCGGCCGCTCCGCCCGGATTGCGGAACGAGGTGGGATCGGCGCGTTCGATGGAGAGGGTGGCCTGCTGCCCCTCCCGGCCCTGAACCGGGCCGACCAGGTAGGAGCGGCCTCCGTACCGGAACCGCGCCTGGCAGGCCCCTGACGAGTCGGCGCTGCACTGGACGAGGCGGGCGGTGACCTCGGCCCGGCCCGGGTCGTGGGTGACGCGCCAGTAGGCGACCGCCTGGTAGATGGCAACGGCGTAGACGCTGACGATGATGAACGCGGTGAGGCCGAGGCGGAGCTGCGTGCCGCGCAGGGCGGCGTGCTCGCGCCGGGCCGCGGTGGGAGAAGGCATCGACCCAGACAACGTGCGAGGGAGTGTAGGGGATCGCCTCGCATCTGTAGTCAACGACTGATAAGCCGTGTACCTTTCAATAACAAAGGTTCACACAAGCGAAGTGGTTGGTGAGAGGTGATCAAAGCCTGGGTTTGGATGGCCGGTCGACGCGTCGGTGACTTCCTGCGTGCCAACTGGATCTGGGGCCTGGCCATCGCCGGGCTGACCGCGCTCGTCCTCGTCGTCAATCCCGAGAAGCTGGGCCACGTCATGGGTCAGGTCCGGATCTCCATCCTGCTGCTCATGGCCCCGGTGACGGTGGGGATCGTCATCCTCCGCGGCATCGGGTGGTGGTTCGCCCTGCGCCGGATCGGAGTCAACATCCCCGTCCTCAGGGCGGTGGCCGTGGTCATCGCCTCCAAGCCGATGGTCTTCCTGCCCGCCGGCGACCTGGGCCGGGTGGCGGTGCTCGAGGAGGTCGAGCGGCACGGGCGGGGCGGCGGCGAGGTCGCCGCCACCATCGCCTTCCAGGAGATCGGGTTCCTCCTGCTGATGCTGGTCCCGCTGGTCCCGGCCGTCTTCATCCAGCCCGCGCTGGCCCCGCTGCTCCTGTTCCTGATCCTGCTCTACGGCGGCATCCTCACCGTCCTCGGCTGGGAGCCGGCCTATGAGCGCGCCGTCGCGCTGGTCGAGCTGATCCCCTTCCTGCGCCGGTTCGATACCGACCTGCGCCGGATCCGGGGCGCCTTCCTCCGCCTCTTCAGCCGGCGGACCCTGCTCGGCGTCGGCGTCTTCGACGCCCTCGGCGTCGCCCTCACCTTCGTGCTCTTCGAGCTGGCCCTGCACGCCGTCGGCGTCGACGCCGTCGGCCTGCTCCAGGCGACCGTGATCTACGCCGTCGCCTACGTCGTCTCCGGGCTGACCATGACGCCCGTCGGCTTCGGCGCCTACGAGGGCATCATCACCGGCTTCATGGTGCTGCAGGGGGTCCCTCCGTCGGAGGGGGCCGCCGCGGCGCTGCTCTACCGCGGGTTCAACGACGTGCTGATGGCGGTCCTGGGCCTGGGCGTCCTGCTCGCCATCCGCCGCCGAGCCGAGCCGCGGACGGTGCCCGCCGAGCTCGCCGCGCAGCACGATTAGGGGGCGCGGCGGGGAGAGGGGTGCGGATCCCGCCCACGGGTCCGCGGTCGGCATCACGTCTCTCGGCGCGGTGACGCGCCGGGAGGTTGGCCGGAAGTGAGGAGGCGCAGCTGATGGCAACGCGGTCAGGGACGCTATCGATCGACGTCGGCGGACGGGTGGCATGACCGAGCCGCTCCGGCTCGCCATCGTCGGCTGCGGGGGGATGGGCCGCCGGCATCTGGCCGGGCTCGGCGAGCTGCGGCGCGGCGGCCGCCGGGACGTGGAGCTGGTCGCGGTCTGCGATCCGCGGCTCGACAACGCCGAGTTCCTGGCCGCGGAGGCGGAGCAGCTGCTCCGCGCCCGGCCGGAGGTGTTCGGCGACGCCGAGACGATGGTCGCGCGGGTCTCCGGCCTGGAGGCCGCCGACTGCACCACGGACACCCGCTCCCACCACGAGGTGGCGCCGCAGCTGTTCGATCTCGGCCTGCACGTCCTCTGCGAGAAGCCGCTGGCGCTGACGATCCGGGGGTGTCATCGGGTCATCGAGGCGGCGGACCGCAGGGGGCGGGTGCTCTCCGTGGCCGAGAACTTCCGGCGCGACCCGATGAACCGCCTGGTCCGTGCTCTGATCGACGGCGGCGCCATCGGCGATCCGCAGTTCATCCTCGAGGCCGGGGTGGCCGGCGGCGACGCCATCACCATCACCCCCTGGCGCCACCTCAAGATGGGCGGCGTCCTGCCTCTCGACGCCGGCGTCCACAGCGCCGACATCCTCCAGTACTACTTCGGCCCGGTGGAGCGGGCGTCGGGCCAGATCCGGATCTTCGAGCCGCGCCGCCACCGCCGCCAGACGGCCGGGCCGGGAGGCTTTTACGAGCGCTGGGCCCAGGACATGCCCGAGGTCATGGACGCGGACGGCGAGGACGCCATCTTCGGCCTGCTCGAGTTCGCCTCCGGGGCGCTCGGCCAGTGGATCGACCACCACGCCGGCCACGGCCTCCCCTTCCACGCCCGTAAGGTGTTCGGCACCCGCGGGTCGATCGAGGCTCCCGGCGACCGCAACGGCCGGCCTCCGCGGCTGATCCTCGACGACGGCACCGACGTCGGCGACGAGCGCCTGCTCGAGTTCGCCCCCGGCTACCAGCTGGACGAGGTCGCCGCGTCGCTCTTCGGCGCCGACCGTCCCTGGCGGTACGGCTTCGACTTCGAGACCACCGACCGCAAGCTGATCGGCCTCGAGTACCAGGAGTTCGCCGCCTGCGTGCGCGAGGGTGTGGCGCCAGAGGTGGACGGGGCCACCGCTCTGCGCGACGTGGCCCTCGTCTACGCCCTCTTCGAATCGGCCCGGGCGGGCCGGCAGGTGACCGTGGCCGAGGTCCGGGAGGGCGGGCTCGACGGCTATCAGCGTGAGATCGACATGCAGCTGGGCCTGGCGGCCCGCTGAGGAGGAGGACAGGAGATGCAGCTCGCCTACAGCACCTGGGGTATGCAGAAGGTCGGCATCGACGAGGCCGTCGCCCACTGCGCCGCTCTCGGCTTCGACGGCCTGGAGCTCACCGTCCAGCCGCCCTGGCCCACGGACGCCGCCCACCTCGACGCGGCCGAGAGGCGCCGGATCCGGCGCCTCTACGACGACCACGGGATCGCCCTCTGCGGGCTCAGCGGCAACGTCCACCTGCTCGGCGAGGATCGGGAGCAGATCGAGCGCGAACTCGACACCTACCGGAGCTACCTCGACCTCGCCGCCGAGCTGCAGCGCCCCGGCCAGCAGCTGACCGTCAGCACCGTCTCCGGCGGCCGCAAGGACGAGTGGGACACGCGCAAGGACGAGCTCGTCGACTACTACGGCAGGTTCGCCGAGCACGCCGCCTCGATCGGCGTCAAGGCCACCGCCGAGCCGCACGTCGGCGGCGCCCTCCACCTGCCCGATCAGGTGATCTGGCTGGTCGAGCAGGTCAACTCGCCGGCCTTCGGGATCCACTTCGACATCAGCCACTTCAACGTCGAGGGGCTGGACATGGAGGAGGTGGTCGCCCAGCTGGCGCCGATCAGCGGCCACACGCACATCAAGGACGAGCGCGGCGTCGAGCCCGACTACCAGTTCCTGATCCCGGGCGAGGGCGACATGGACTACGTCCGCTACCTGCGGGCGATGGAGCGGGCCGGCTACGACGGCTTCATCACGATCGAGATCTCGGTCATGGTCCAGCGGCGCCCCGACTACGACGCCCTGGCCGCGGCGACCCAGTCCTACCGCGTCGTCTCCCGCGCCTTCGAGGAGGCCGGCATCAGCCGCGAGCGGGAGGCGGGCGCCGCCTCCTGAACCGGCCCTGAGACCTCGTCCCCTCCGCGCGCCGCCGGCGAGCCCAAACCGGTGCTCCGGAGGGGGAGCGAGGTCTCGAACTTGACCTGCTTGAGGGCGAAGCTGGACCGGATGTTGGCGATTCCCGGCACCGTCGTCAGGCCCTCGAGGATGAAGCGCTCCAGCGCCTGCACGTCGGGGACCACTACTCGGAGCAGGTAGTCCGCGTCCCCGGTCATCAGGTAGCATTCCATGACCTCGGGGCGGTCGTGCACCGCGGCCTCGAAGGTCTCCAGAGAGGACGCGATCTGCTTCTCCAGCGTGACCTGGATGAAGACGTTGACGCTGAGGCCCACCGTCCTCGGGTTGACCAGGGTCACATAGCGGTCGATCACGTCCGCCCGCTCCATCGCGCGCACGCGGGCCAGGCACGGGGAGGGGGAGAGGTTGACGCGCCTGGCCAGGCCGACGTTGGAGAGCTTGGCGTTGGCCTGGAGGTGCTCCAGGATGCGGAGGTCCGTCTCGTCGAGGTTTGCTCCCGGCATTTGTCTCCAACGATAGGACCGATCACGGCACGTTGTGCTGCGAAAACCCCTGCTGGCCGGAATGAACGGCATGAAATCGGCGGGGATTCGAGGTAGAGTCACCCTGTGGCCCAGGCCAGGAAGGGTGGCGGCGAGCACTGGTCCGGCGGCGTCGCACCGATCGAAGGAGGGGGGATCGACTCCGATCCCGAGGAGACCGCCGACTGGCTGGAGTCCCTGGCCGCCGTGGTCGGCGAGTCCGGCCGCGAGCGGGGGCGCTTCCTCCTCAGCGCGCTCGAGAACCGCGCCCGGGAGCTCGGCCTCCCCGCGCACACGCCGCCCGGCTCCGCCTACCAGAACACGATCCCGGTCGAGCGCCAGCCGCCCTATCCGGGCGACGAGGTGCTGGAGCACAGGATCACCTCGATCGTCCGCTGGAACGCGCTGGCCATGGTCATCCGGGCCAACAAGGCCTTCGGCGAGCTCGGCGGCCACATCGCCAGCTACGCCTCGGGGGCGGAGATCTTCGAGGTCGGGTTCAACCACTTCTTCCGCGGCGAGGAGGCACCGGGGGGCGGGGATCTGGTCTTCTTCCAGCCCCACTCCGCGCCCGGCGTCTACGCCAGGGCCTACCTGGAGGGGCGCCTCTCCGACGAGCAGCTGGGCAACTTCCGCCGCGAGATCGGCGGGGCCGGCCTCAGCTCCTACTGCCACCCCTGGCTGATGCCGTCGTTCTGGCAGTTCCCCACCGGCTCGATGGGCCTGGGCCCGATCACCGCCGTCCACCACGGGCGCTTCATGCGCTACCTGCAGGACCGCGGCCTGGCCGACACCGAGGGCAGGCGGGTCTGGGGCATCTTCGGCGACGGCGAGATGGACGAGCCGGAATCGCTGGCCGCGGTCGCCGTGGCCGGGCGCGAGCGGCTCGACAACGTCACCTTCGTCCTCAACTGCAACCTGCAGCGGCTGGACGGCCCAGTCCGCGGCAACGGGCGCATCGTGGACGAGCTGGAGGCCCTCTTCAGCGGCGCCGGCTGGAACGTGATCAAGGTCCTCTGGGGCAGCAACTGGGACCTGCTCTTCGCCCAGGACGCCAAGGGTGCGCTGGTACGCCGCTTCGCGACCATGGTCGACGGCGAGCTGCAGATGCTGGGCGCCAACGACGGCGCCTTCAACCGGGAGCGCTTCTTCGACCGCGACCCCGAGCTCAGGGCGCTGGTCGCGCACATGACCGCCGATGAGATCGACGCGCTGCGGCGCGGCGGCCACGATACCCGCAAGCTCCACGCCGCCCTCCGGGCCGCCGCCGACCACCGCGGCCGGCCGACGGTGATCCTGGCCGCGACCAAGAAGGGCTACGGCATGGGCCGCGCCGGCGAGTCGCGGATGACCACCCACCAGCAGAAGAAGCTCGACGTCGACGCGCTGCTCGAGTTCCGCGACCGCTTCGGCCTCCCCCTCGACGACGAGGAGGTCGCCGAGCTCCGCTTCCTGCGGCCGGCCGAGGACGGACCCGAGCTGACCTACATCCGGGAGCGCCGCCGGGCCCTCGGCGGCGCCGTGCCGGCGCGGCGCGAGCAGGCGCCGCCGGTCGCGGTGCCCGCGCTCGACAGCTACGCGCGCTTCGCCCTGGAGGCGGAGGGCAAGTCGATGTCGACCACGGTGGCGGCGGTCCGGGCCCTGGGCAACCTGCTCAAGGACCGTGTGCTGGGCCCCCGGGTGGTCCCCATCGTCGCCGACGAGGCGCGGACCTTCGGCATGGCCAACCTCTTCCGCCAGGTCGGCATCTATTCGGCCGTCGGCCAGCTCTATGAGCCCGAGGACGCCGGCTCGATGCTCTACTACCGGGAGGCTCGCGACGGCCAGCTCCTCGAGGAGGGCATCTCCGAGGCAGGCGCCCTCTCCTCCTGGGTCGCCGCCGGGACCTCCTACAGCGCTCACGGCGTCCCCATGCTGCCCGTCTACTTCTTCTATTCGATGTTCGGGTTCCAGCGGGTGGGCGACCTGATCTGGGCGGCGGCCGACCAGCGGACCCGCGGCTTCCTCTTCGGCGCCACCTCGGGGCGGACCACGCTCAGCGGCGAGGGACTGCAGCACCAGGACGGCACCAGCCATGTCATCGCCGCCACGATCCCGACCTGCCGGGCCTACGACCCCGCCTACGCCTACGAGGTGGCGGTGATCCTCGACCACGGCGCCCGGGAGATGATGGAGCGGCAGCGCGACGTCTTCTACTACGTCACCGTCACCAACGAGAACTACGCCCAGCCCTCGCTCCCGCCGGGCTCCGAGGCCGACATCGTGCGCGGCATGCATCTGGTCGGGGAACCGGGCGACGGACCGGCGCGGGCCAACCTGCTCGGCTCCGGGGCGATCCTCGGCGAGGTGCTGGCGGCGGCCCGGATGCTGGCCGAGGACTGGGGCGTCGCCTCCCGGGTCTGGAGCGTCACCAGCTATTCGGAGCTGGCCCGCGAGGCGGCCGAGTGCGAGCGCTGGAACCGGCTCCACCCCGACCTGCCGGAGCGCAGGAGCTTCGTCGAGCGGCGGCTGGGGCGCGCCACTCCGGTCATCGCCGCCAGCGACTACGTGCGGGCCTATCCGCAGCTGATCGCGTCGACCGTCGACCGGCTCACCGCGCTGGGCACCGACGGCTTCGGGCGCAGCGACACCAGGGCCGGCCTCCGCTCCTTCTTCGAGGTCGACCGGGCCCAGGTCACCGTCGCCACGCTGGCCGCCGCCGCGGCGGCGGGCGATCTGCCCCGCTCGACCGTCGCCGCCGCCATCGAGCGCTACGGCGTCGACGTGGAGGCCGCGCCGCCGTGGACCCGGTGAGCGAGGTCCGCCTGCCCGACATCGGCGAGTTCACCGAGGTCCCCGTGGCCGAGGTGCTGGTCGCCCCCGGCGACGTGGTCGAGGTCGAGCAGCCGCTGCTCACGCTGGAGTCGGACAAGGCGACGATGGACGTCCCCTCGCCGGCCGCCGGGGTCGTGGTCGAGGTCCTGGCCCGCGTCGGCGATCTGGTCTCCAGGGGCTCGCGCATCCTGCTCATCCGCAGCGGCGCGGAGGAGGCGCCGCCGGAGGAGGCGTCGTCCGAGCCCGCCCCACCGTCCGTCGACGAGGTCGCCGAGGAGCCGGAGCGGCGCGTGCTCGCCGCCGACTTCCCGGCGGCTCCGGCGCCGGAGACCGCACCTTCGACGGCGACGCGGGCCAGCCCCGCCGTCCACCGGATGGCCAGGGAGCTGGGGGTCGACCTCCATCTGGTCGAGGGCAGCGGCCTCGGTGGCAGGGTCCGCAAGAGCGACGTCCAGGCCTTCATCGGCCAGGCCCTGAACGACGGATCGGCGGCGGCGCCCCTGCCCGAGCCGCTGCCGGCGCCGGAGGTCGATTTCGCCGCCTTCGGGCCGGTCGAGCGGCGCCCGCTCTCCCGCCTGAAGCAGGTGTCCGGCGCCCGCCTTCACCGCAGCTGGACCACGATCCCGCACGTCACCAGCCACGAGGACGCCGACATCACCGACCTCGAGGCCTTCCGAAAGGAGATCAACCGGGAGCAGGCGGGCGAGCTCAGGGTCACGCTGCTCGCCTTCGTCGTCAAGGCGGCGGTCCTGACCCTCCGCGCCTTCCCCGACTTCAACGCCTCGCTGGACGGCGGCGAGCTCTGCCTGAAGCGCTACTACCACGTCGGCTTCGCCGCCGACACGCCGCGCGGACTGGTCGTGCCCGTGCTCCGCGACGCCGATCGCATGGGGGTCCTCGAGATCGCGGGCGAGCTGGCTCGCCTGGCGGCAAGGGCGAGGGCGGGCGAGCTCGCTCCCAGCGAGATGCAGGGCGGGTCCTTCACCGTCTCCTCGCTGGGCGGGGTGGGAGGCACCGCCTTCACGCCGATCGTCAACGCCCCCGAGGTCGCCATCCTCGGGGTGTCGCGGGCGGCGGTGCGGCCGGTCTGGGACGGCGCCGCCTTCCAGCCCCGCCTGATCCTGCCCCTGTCGCTCTCCTGGGACCACCGGGTGGTGGACGGCGCCGCCGCCGCCCGCTTCAACCTCCACCTGGCCGGGATCCTGGGCGACGTCCGCCGCGCCCTGCTCTGAGGTCAGTGCCAGCGGCGCGCGGTGAAGCCCATCCGGTCGTACATCGCCCGCAGCGTCGGCTCCGTGGCCTCGGTCGCCTTGCGCGCGCCCTCGGCGAGCAGCCGCTCCAGCTCGCCGGCGTCGGCGCGAAGTCCCCGGTAGCGCTCGCGGATGGGTGAGAGGAGGGCGATCAGGGCGTCCGCCACCTCCTGCTTGAGGGCGCCGTAGCCCTTGCCCTCGAAGCGCGCCTCGATCGCCTCGGCGCTCTCGCCGGCGGCGACGGAGAGGATGTCGATGAGGTTGTTGACGCCGGGCTTGTCCTCCCCTCGCCTGACCTCGCGGCCGGTGTCGGTGACCGCGCTCTTGATCTTCCGGCGGATCGTGTCGGGCTCGTCGGCGATCAGGATCTTGCCCATGTCCGAGCTGCCCGTGGTCGACATCTTCTTGCCCGGCTCCTGCAGGTCCATCACGCGCGCCCCCTCCTCGGGGTAGCGGCCCTCGGGCATCCGGAAGGTCTCGCCGAAGCGGCTGTTGAAGCGCTCGGCGATGTTGCGCGCCAGCTCCAGGTGCTGGCGCTGGTCGTCCCCGATGGGGACCAGATCGGTCTGGTAGAGGAGGATGTCGGCGGCCATCAGCACCGGGTAGGTGAAGAGGCCGGAGGAGACGAACTCCTGCAGGTCCGACTTGTCCTTGAACTGGGTCATGCGGCGCAGCTCGCCGAAGGAGGTGGAGGCTCCGAGCAGCCAGGCGCCCTCCGGGTGGTGGGGGTTGTGGCTCTGGACGAAGACGGTCGAGCGCTTGGGGTCGAGGCCGGTGGCGAAGAGCATGGCGGCGAGGTCGAGGGTCGACTCGCGCAGGTCGGCCGGGTCGTAGGCGACGGTTATGGAATGGAGGTCGACGACGCAGAAGAAGGCGTCCCCCTCCTCCTGGGTCTTGACGTACTGGCGGAAGCCCCCGGAGTAGTTTCCGAAATGCTTGGCCCCGGTGGGCTGGATGCCGGAGAAGATGCGCACTGCTGCAGAGCATAAGCCGAGCGTTCGAACGGGGCCGAGCAACGTCGAGTGCGAGGTGGAGCCCGAGCAAGCTACGCTGGAGCCGAAGTGAGCGCCAAGATCGCTATCGTCGGCGGTACCGACGTACAGCGCCTGGCCGAGGTGCTGCGTGTGCGGCCCGTTGAGGTGGAGACGCCGTTCGGCGAGGCGCAGGTCCATCTGGGAGAGGGAGAGTTGGGAGATCTGGCGGTCGTCCTCCGCCATGGTCCCGATCACGGCCTGCCCTCGCATCGGGTCAACTACCGCGCCAACCTCAAGGCGCTGTCGCTGCTGGGCGTGACCCGGGTGGTCGCGACCTACTCGGTCAGCTCCCTCGACGAGGAGCTGGAGCCGGGCGGGGTGATGGTGCCCGATCAGTTCATCGATCTCACCGGCACGGCGTCCACGTTCCTCGACGCCGAGCCCAACGGCGCGGTCGCCGCCGACGTCTCCGAACCCTTCTGCTCGGGGCTGGCCGAGCTCCTCGCCGCCCGCGCCGAGGCCGGCGGCCTGACCGTGCGCAACCGCGGCACCTGCATCTGCCGCAACGGCGCCCGCAACGAGACCAAGGCCGAGGTGCGGATGCTCCGGCAGTTCGGGGGCGACGTGGTCGGGCACTCGGCCTGTCCCGAGACCGCCCTCGCGCGCGAGCTCGGACTGCACTACGCCGGCCTCGCCGTCGCCGCCGAATGGGCGGCCGGCGTCGGCGGGGACAGGAGGGTGGATCGCCAGCAGCTGGCTCGCGTCCGCAGCCGCCTCCTGCCGCCCATACTCGATGCGCTGCGGGAGGAGGACCTGCCCGCTTGCCGGTGCCGCGAGCGGATCGCGGCGCCCTGATTCACCAACGATTCGCAGGAGACGACATGGGCCAGCAACCGCCGCCGTACAACCAGCAGCCGCCCTACGGCCCGGGCCAGCCGCCCCAGCAGCCGCCGCCCGGCTTCAACCCCGGCCAGCCGCCCCAGGGAGGTCCTGGCGGGCCGCCGCAGGGTGGCCCCCAGCAGGGGGGACCGCAACAGTACTACACGCCGCAGGCACCCCAGGGACCCCCGCCGATCTCGCCCAACTGGGTGACCACGGCCTTCGCCCTGCCCGGCGTTCGCATCACCCGCAATATCGGCCTGGTGCGCGGTGTGACGGTCCGCTCGCGTAGCGTGGTCGGCAACCTCGGCGCCGCCTTCCAGCAGATCGCCGGCGGCAACATCACGGTCTTCACCGAGCTCGCCGAGGCCTCCCGCCAGGAGGCGTACGACATCATGATCCAGCACGCCGCCCAGCTCGGCGGGAACGCGGTCATCGGCATGCGCTACGACGCCACCGAGATCACGCAGGGCGTCACCGAGGTGATCGCGTACGGCACCGCAGTCGTGATCGAAGGCCAGAGCTGAGCGCCGCCGGGCGCCGCGAACGCCCGTGCGCGCCTGGCTAGACTGAATCGGGCTCGCGTCCTGGAAGCTGGACCAGGCCAGCGGGTGAGAGTCCGGTGCGGGTAGGTGCTGGAGCGCCTGGCCGCGGGCCCCGGTCGGAGAGGGCGACCTCGCAGGCTGAGCCGGGGGTCAAGAGCCGCGTAGGTGGGAGCAAGAGCGCGGCCCTAGCTCGGAACCCGAGCGGCCGGGCACGGTCCCAAGACCCGCCGACGCCCTCAACGGGACCAGCGGCCGCCGGATCGAGACCGACTCCAGCGTGCGCGCCTTCCGCGAGAAGGTGGCCGTATCGTACATCGTGAGCCGGTGCCCCACCCTCCGGGGGCCGGTGCCAAGTCCATCACTTCAGGAGACAGGCTGATGCCCCAGTTTCGGATCCCCGGCCCCCTTCGGACGCTCAGCGGCGGCGAGTCAGTGGTCGCCGTCGAGGCGCAGGACCTGCGCACCGCGATCGACGCCCTGGACGTGAAGCATCCCGGCTTCAAGGGACGGCTCCTGGACGAGAGCGGCCAGCCTCGCCAGTTCGTCAACCTGTTCCTGAACGACGAGGACGTGCGCCTTGGCAAGGGCCTCGACTCCGCCCTCGCCGACAAGGACGAGATCGCCATCGTGCCGGCCGTCGCCGGCGGCCTCAACCTGGGACAGGTTGGGGGTGGACACCGGAGCCTCCATCGCGCATAGTTGCGCTGATATTTCATTTCGTCGCTGTTCCGATGGGGGTCGCCCGCTGGCGATGAGGAGGGAGCCGATGCTCTGCATGGATGGGTCGTGGGGCCGTTGGCTGCCGCGACTCGCGCTGATGGCGTTGGTGCTGGCGCTCGTCTTCGCCCAGGGGGCCCCGCGCCAGGTCACGGCGCGGATGACCCCGGCGGTGGGGACCAGTCCGCGCTACGTTCTCGTCGGATCGGCGCCGCACGCGACCACCGGCACCGTCTTCGACTGTCAGGTGCCGGGCGCGCCGCAGCCGACCTGCTACGGTCCGCAGCAGATTCGCAACGCCTACGACGTCACGCCGCTCCTCAATCGCGGCGACACCGGCGCCGGGAAGACGATCGTGATCATCGACGCCTTCCAGGCCCCGACCATCCAGAGCGACCTGAACGCCTTCGACCAGACCTTCGGGCTGCCCAGCCCGAAGCTTCACATCATCGCGCCCTTCGGGCTGACCCCCTTCGACGCGTCGAACCAGGATCAGCTCGGCTGGTCCGGTGAGATCTCGCTCGACGTCCAGTGGGCGCATGCGATCGCGCCGGGCGCCGCCATCGACCTGGTCCTGTCCAAGTCCGACTCCGACCAGGACATCCTGAACGCCTCCCGCTACGCGATCCTGCACCACCTCGGCGACGTCATCTCGCAGTCGTTCGGCGAGGGTGAGAGCTGCATGGAGCCGAGCATCATGTCCCAGCAGCATCAGCTCTTCGAGCTGGCCACCGCCGAGGGCGTGACCATCTTCGCGTCGTCCGGCGACGACGGCGCGGCCCAGCCCGATTGCAACAGCGACGGTGGTCTCTTCCTCAGCGCCAGCACCCCGGCGTCGGATCCCTTCGTGACCGGCGTCGGCGGGACCAACCTGACCGCAAACCTCACCACCGGCGCCTACCAGAGCGAGACCGCCTGGAACGACGGCTACGGTGAGAGCGGCGGCGGCTTCAGCACCGTCTACTCGAGGCCCGCCTGGCAGACCGGCGCATCCGCCGGACACGCGCGTGGCGTCCCCGACGTCGCCTACAACGCGGGCGTCGACGACGGCGTCCTCACCTACTTCAGCGACGGCACCCCGGGTGTGACCTCGCTGTACATCTTCGGCGGGACCAGCGCGGGCAGCCCGCAATGGTCCGGCATCATCGCCGACACCGACCAGCTCGCCCACCGCGACGTCGGCCTGATCAACCCGGCCCTGTACCTCGTGTACCACACGCCGGCGTACGGCCGGGCGTTCCACGACGTCACCACCGGCAACAACACCGTCTCCGGCGTGGGCGGCTACAACACCGGCCGCGGCTGGGACCCGGTCACCGGTCTGGGCACGCCCCAGGCCAACAACCTGGCTCAGCTGCTGGCTTTCGGCGACTGAGCGGCTGGCACGGGACGGGCGGGGCCTCCGGCTCCGCCCGTCCCCCTGACCGCCATTCGCCTCCCACCCTGCGCGTGGAGGCCGCGCTCACGGCCAAGGCGGAGCGGGACGCGGCCCTCCTGTCCGCCACCTTCCCCGGCGCCGCCCTCCGGCGCTTCGGCGGGACCGTGGCCACCCGCCACCCGGCGCTGCCCGATCTGGCCTCCTTCAACCGGGCCAGGGGCTTCTCCCTCCACGACCGGGGGCGCCTGGACGAGATCCGCGCCTTCTACGCCGAGGCCGGCGTGTCCGCCGCCCTGGAGATCTGGGAGGCAGACGAGGGCGACGAGCTGCGGCGGCTGCTCGCCGGCGCCGGGCTGGCTCCAGGGGCGAGGAGCCTGGCCCTCCATGTGAGCCCGCGGCCGGCGGGGGCGGCGGGCGTCCCCGGCGTCGACGTGGTCGAGGTCGGTGAGGGCGAGGATGGCGCCTACCTCGGCGTGCTCCTCCAGGGCTACGGGGTCGCCCCCAAGCAGGAGGCTCTTCGCCGCACCTTCGCCCTCGAGCACGCCACGCCCGGGCTGCGGCGCTACCTGGCCCTCATCGATGGCGAGCCGGCGGCGGCGGGCGGGCTCCTCCTGATCGGAGGGACCGGCCTCCTCGCCGGCGCGGCGACCGTGCCGCGGTTCCGCGGGCGTGGCGGCCAGACGGCGCTGCTGCGCCGGCGCATCGCCGACGCCGCCGGCCGCTGCGAGGTGCTCGGCGTGACCGCGGCGGTCGACTCGGCCAGCCACCGCAACCTGGTGAGGGAGGGATTCGCCGCGGCCCACCTGCGCACGATCTGGCGCTGACCGGCCGCCGAATGGATTAACCGAACCTTCCCCGATCCCTCTCCATGGCCTTGTCCGGGCATCCGGAGAGCGTCCATACCCTCGCCCTTAGAACGTAGGCATCCGGGGGAAAGACCGATCAGGGAGGGAAGTTTCATGCCAGCGTTGACCCGTCGTCGCCTGCTGGGGAGCGCGGCCGCCGTCGCCGGCGCCACCGTCGGGGCGTCGCTCCTACCGCCCAACATCCGCAGGGTGCTCGCCGCCGAGCCGCCCGCCTCGAGCTCGCTCAAGAACATCGAGCACATCGTCGTCCTGATGCAGGAGAACCGGTCGTTCGACCACTACTTCGGGACCATGGCCGGGGTGCGGGGCTTCAGCGACCCGACCGCGATCACGCTGTCCACCGGCCGCTCCGTCTTCTACCAGCCGGACACCAAGAACCCCGACGGGTATCTGCTGCCCTTCCACCTCGACACCAAGTCGACCAACGCCCAGGCGATCCCCTCGACCAGCCACGCCTGGAGCGTCGAGCACGATGCCTGGAACGGCGGGAAGATGGACAGCTGGCTGCCCGCGCACTACGCGGCGGACGGAGCCAACGCGCCCTACGTGATGGGCTACTACACGCCCAACGACATCCCCTTCCAGTTCGCCCTGGCCGAGGCCTTCACCGTCTGCGACAACTACTTCTGCTCGGTCCTCGGCCCGACCTGGCCGAACCGGATGGTGTGGATGACCGGCACCATCGACCCCGACGGAAAGAACGGTGGTCCGATCATCGCCAACGTCGTCCCCAAGCCCTACACCTGGACCACCCACGCCGAGCGGCTCCAGGCCAAGGGCGTGAGCTGGAAGGTCTACCAGCAGATCGACAACTACGGCTGCAACATGCTGGACAACTTCCAGAACTTCCTCGACGCCAGGCCGGGCGACCCGCTCTACGACCGCGGCATGGCCCGCGGCCGGGCCTTTGACTTCGAGGACGACTGCGCCGCCGACCGCCTGCCCACCGTCTCCTGGATCATCCCCACCAGCTACCAGTCGGAGCACCCCGACTACATGCCCGCCGCGGGCGCCGACTTCCTGGCCAGCAAGCTCGAGGCGGTGGCGGCGAACGCCAAGGTCTGGGCCAAGACCGCGTTCATCATCAACTTCGACGAGAACGACGGGCTCTTCGACCACGTGGTGCCGCCGACCGCGCCCGCTGGCACCGCCGACGAATACGTGCAGGGCCTCCCGGTGGGCGCCGGCTTCCGGGTCCCCTGCTTCATCGTCTCGCCCTGGACGGTCGGCGGGTGGGTCGCCACCGAGGCCTTCGACCACACCTCCGTCCTCCAATTCATGGAGCAGGTGACGGGGGTCGAGGAGACCAACATCAGCCAGTGGCGCCGGGACACCTTCGGCGACATGGTCTCCGCCTTCCAGTTCAGGGAATCGCGGAGCGCGCCGCCGCTCCCCTCGACCTACGAGCAGCTGCAGCAGGCGCAGTGGGAGGCGACCACCCTCCCCAGCCCGACCTTCCCCGGTGCCGAGCAGACACCGCCGACCCAGGAGCCGGGCAAGGCCAGGACGGTGCCGCCGTCGCAGGGCCAGGGCTCGGCGCCCGCCGCCTCCTCGACGCCCACGCCGAAGACGACCCCGGCGGTCACGCCGAGCCCGGAGCCGACGCCGAGCCCGAGCCCGACCGCGCCTTCGAAACCCTCCTCCGGCGGCTAGCCGGGCGGGGGCGGGCGGCCGGCGCACCCGCGCCGGCCGCCCCGGGCCTATCCCGTCACGCGAACTGCGGGAGCCAGCGCGCCTGCGCCTCGAGCAGCTCCTCCACCATCGCGTGGATCTCGGTGGGGGAGGTGGCGGCCGCGGTCAGCGGGTCGACCAGCGCCGCCTGGTGCACCGCCTCGCGATCGCCGTCGAGGGCGGCCTTCACGGCCAGCTCCTGGACGTTGACGCAGGCCCGGTTGAGCGCCGCCAGCTGGGGCGGGAGATCGCCGACCGCGACCGGGCGGACCCCGCCGCCATCGACCAGGCAGGGAACCTCGACGCAGCAGCCGGGGACCAGGTTCGTGATCAGTCCGCGGTTGGGGACGTTGCCGTTGACGCTGACCGGCCGGTTGGCGGTGATCGCCTCCATGATGTAGGAGCCGTACTCGTGACCCCGGTCCTGAGCCGGCCCCCGATCCGGGTCCGGCTCCGCCTCCCGCTCGCGGCAGGTGGCCAGGTAGCCGCCGGTCGCCCCCTGGCGGAGCCAGTGGCTGCCGGGATCGGTGAAGCGGGGCACCAGCTCCCGCTCGATCTGCTCCGCCGTCCGGCGGAAGTAGGGCACGTACTCGCTGGCGTGGCCGCTCGACTCGGTGACGAAGTAGCCGAAGCGCTCGAAGAGCTCGATCCGGACCGGCTCCCGCCCGCGCAGATCCTCGCGTACGACCGCCCTCCGCAGCTCCGGGTAGAGGTCCTCATGGCGCCTGCGGAACTGCAGGAAGAAGGCCTGGTGGTTGATGCCGGCGCAGAGGTAGTCGACCTCGGCATAGGGCACGTCCAGCCACCCGGCCAGCATCTCGCTGGTGCCCTGGACGCTGTGGCAGAGGCCGACCGTCGGGCGGCCGCTGCCCCTCTCGATCGCCCAGCAGTTGATGGCCATGGGGTTGACGTAGTTGAGCAGCAGCGCGTCGGGGCGCGCCAGCCGGTCCATGTCGCGGCAGAGGTCGAGCAGCACGGGCACGGTGCGAAGGCCGCGGAAGATGCCCCCCGGACCCAGGGTGTCGCCGACGCACTGGCCGACCCCGTGGCGGAGGGGGATCTCGATGTCCTGCGCGTACGCCTCCAGGCCTCCCTGCTGGAAGGTGGTGACGACGAAGTCGGCGTCCCTGACCGCCTCGCCGCGGTCGAGGGTGGCGGTGACCGTGGCTCTGCCGCCCCCGCCCTCGACGACGCGGCGGGCAACCTCGAGGCGGCCGGCGTCGATGTCCATCAGCGCGATCTCGGCCTCCTCCAGCACCGGCGTGCGGAGGATGTCGTTGACCAGCCGGCGGGTGAAGACGTGGCTGCCGGCGCCGATCATGGCGACCTTCATCTGCTTCTCCGGCACGGGTCGGACGGGGCGGGCAGGGCGGATCGCTGCATCGGGCATCGCCTCCTGGGTGGATCGGCCGGGCGGGCGCCGGCCAGCTCTCCCATCCATGTAAGCAGGTGGGAGGCTGCCGGGCCCCCAGGGCCGGTGGGGACGGTCAGGCGGCCCGTGGTGTCCACCTCCGGCTCGGCCGGCCGGCCGGGCCCCGGTAGACTGGCCGCCGTGAAGGTCGCGGTCGCCCTCTCCGGCGGAGTCGATTCCAGCGTCGCCGCGCTGCTGCTCAAGCGGCAGGGCCATGACGTCGTCGGCGTCACCCTGCAGCAGTGGCCGACCGACGACGAGGAGGAGATGGCACGCCATGGTGGCTGCTGCTCGCTGAGCGCGGTCGAGGACGCCCGCCGCGTCGCCAACCTGCTCGGCATCCCCTACTACGTCTGGAACCTGGAGCGAGAGTTCTCGGAGCGCGTGATCCAGCCCTTCCACCAGGCCTACCTGGAGGGCCGGACGCCGAACCCCTGCCTCCGCTGCAACGCCTTCGTGCGCTTCGACCTGATGCTGCGGCGGGTGCTCGACCTCGGCTTCGACGCGCTCGCCACCGGTCACTACGCGCGGGTGCTGCGCGGCGAGGACGGCCGCGCCCAGCTGCACTGCGGCGTCGATCCGGCCAAGGACCAGTCCTACGTCCTCTACCACCTCGACGCCGAGCGGCTGGAGCGCCTCACCTTCCCGCTCGGCGAGATGACCAAGCCCGAGGTCCGCGCCGTCGCCGCCGACGCGGGGCTGCCGGTCGCGGCCAAGAAGGAGAGCATGGAGCTCTGCTTCATCCCCAGGGGGGAGACGACCCGATACCTGGCCAGGCGCCTGCCGGTGCTCACCGGAGAGGTCGTCGACACCGCCGGCCGCAGTCTGGGGAAGCATGCCGGCACGCCGCTCTACACGGTCGGGCAGCGTGAGGGCCTGGGGTCGCTGGCCGAGCCCGGTCCCTGGTACGTGGCCGCCATCGAGGCCGCCGAGAACCGGGTCGTCGTCGGCCGGCGGGAGGAGCTCGGCCGGCGGCGCGTCTGGCTGGAGGACATGACCTTCATCGGCGAGGAGCCGAGCGGACGGGTCGGGTGCCAGGCGCGGCTGCGCTATCACGCCCGGCCCATCGCCGCCGTCTACGAGTCCGGCCGCCTCGAGCTCGAGGAGCCGTTCTACGGCTGCGCTCCGGGGCAGGCGTCGGTGCTCTACGACGGCAGCCGCGTGCTCGGCGGCGGCACCATCACCGCCTCCGAATAGCTCAGGAGGGAGCCCCGCCGGTCAGCGGGGCGTGGGCGTCGAGGAACCGCAGCACCTCGTCCCGGCCGGCCGAGGGGAGCATGAGCAGCACCCGGTCGGCGCCCGCCTCGACCGCGCGCGCCACCTGGTCGGCTCCCGGCTCGGGGAGCATCATCGTCACCGGGATCCTGCCCCGCCCCCTCGCCCCAGCCTCCTCGCGCACCTGCTGGACATCGGCCTCCAGCTCGTCCATCGGTCCCGGCGTCGGCATCCATCCGTCGCCGAACTCCAGCAGGTGCCGGCGGGCGATCCGGCCACGGCCGCCGATCAGCACCGGGGGGTGGGGCCGCTGGACCGGCTTCGGCCACTGCATGATCGGATCGAAGTCGACCAGCCTGCCATGGAACTCGGCCTGCTCCGAGGTCCAGATCACCTTCATCGCCAGGACGCGCTCCCTCAGCAGCGTGTACCGGGTCTCCGGGTCGGTGCCGTGGTTGCGCATCTCCTCCCTCTGCCACCCGGCGCCGACCCCGAGCAGGACCCGGCCACCGGAGAGGAGGTCGAGGGTCGCCACCTCCTTGGCGGTGTGGATCGGGTCGCGCTGGGGGATCAGAGCGACCCCGGTGCCCACCCGCAGCCGGTCGGTCGCCATCGCCATCGCGGTCAGCGCGATGAAGGGATCGAGCGAGCGCATGACCAGCTGCGGGTCCTCGGCCTCGCGTCGAACCGGGACGTGACTGTGCTCGCCGAGGAAGCAGGATTCGAATCCGCGCTCCTCCAGCGCCGCCGCCAGCTCCTGCGGGGCGATGTCCTGGTCGGTGAGCACTGCGAAGGCGCCGATGGCGGCGCGGCCTGCGTTCGATGTCACGCTGCGCATGGTACCAAGAACGTACCGAACGGGATTATCTTGATCGGATTCATTCCGCGACGGCATCGCGCGGGGGACGAGGCCCGGCCCCGCCCCCGCGCCGTCCTCATCCCACCAGCAGTGAGGTGGCCCCGTCCCCGTAGACCTCGCTCCCGGTGACCGGGAAGGCGTCGTCGGAGAGGAGGAAGAGCGCCAGCCTGGCGATCTCCTCGGGGCGGTGCGACTTGCCCCCGGTGAGGGGGATGGGCTGCTCGAGGCCGCCGAAGGTGACCTTGGTCGTGATCCGGTCCAGGTCGCGGCGGATGGTCGAGCTTTCGATGTCGGTGTCGATGTAGCCCGGGCAGATGGCGTTGACGCGGATGCGGGCGGGCGCGAGCTCGATCGCCATCTTGCGGGTGAAGGCGAGCTGCGCGGCCTTGGTGCAGGCATAGGCGGTGGTGCCGGCGTGGGAGAACATCCGCGTGCCGAGCACGGAGGAGGTGATGACGGCCGAACCGCCCTGCCGCCGGAGCCAGGGCACGGTGTACTTGAAGGTCAGGAAGGTGCCGCGGAGGTTGACGGCGATGGTCCGGTCCCACTCCTCCGGCTCCAGCTCCTCGATCGGTGCCCAGACACCGTTGATGCCGGCGTTGGCGACGACGGCGTCGATCCGGGAGAAGCGCTCACCGAGCGTGGCCACCGCCGCCTGGACCTGTTCCGGTCGGGTGACGTCGGCCTCCAGCGGCACCGCCTGGTCGCCGCCGTCGGCGGCGGTCGCCTCGGCCCGGGCGCGGGACACGTCGAGCGCGCCCACCGCCGCCCCCTCCCGCGCCAGGGCCAGGGCGATGGCCCTGCCGATGCCCGATCCCGCCCCCGTGACCAGCGCCACCCGGTCCTTCATCTTTGCTTCGCTCATGGCGTTGGATCATGCCCGATCGCAACGGCGGCCCGGGGCGCGCGGGACCTGCCTTCGAGGTCGTGACCCGGGCGGCTCTCCCGGCCCGGGCGGCCCGGGCCGGGGGAGGGCCCCGCCCCCGCATCGCGTTCATCCCACGAGCAGCGAGCTGGCCCCGTCGGCGTAGACCTCGCTCCCGGTGACGGGGAAGGCGTCGTCGGAGAGCAGGAACACCGCCAGGCGGGCGATGTCCTCGGGCCGGTGGGGTTGGCCGGCGGTCAACGGGATGGGCCGGTCCAGGCCGCTGACCGTCACCCGGTAGGTGATCCGCTCCAGGTCTCGCCGGAAGGTCGAGCTCTCGATGTCGGTCTCGATCTGGCCCGGGCAGATGGCGTTGACACGGATGCGCGCGGGGGCGAGCTCGAGCGCCGCCTTGCGGGTGAAGGCGAGCTGCGCGGCCTTGGTGCACGCGTAGGCAGTGCTGCCCGGGATCGAGTACAGCCGCGTCCCCTGCACCGACGAGATGATCACCGCGGAGCCGCCCTGGCGCCGGAGCCAGGGCACGGTGTACTTGAAGGTCAGGAATGTGCCGCGGAGGTTGACGGCCATGACCTGGTCCCACTCCTCCGGCTCCATCTCCTCGATCGGCGCCCAGACGCCGTTGATGCCGGCGTTGGCGACGACGGCGTCGATGCGGGAGAAGCGCTCTCCGAGCCTGGCCACCGCCGCCTCGACCTGATCCGGCCGGGTGAGGTCCGCCTCCAGCGGCAGCACCGCGTCGCCGCCCTCGGCGGCGGTCGCCTCGGCGCGTTGGCGGGAGACGTCGAGGGCGCCGACCGCCGCACCCTCTCGCGCCAGCGCCAGCGCTATGGCCTTCCCAATGCCCGATCCCGCCCCCGTCACCAACGCCACCCGGTCCGTCATCTTTGGTTCGCCCATGAGATCGGATCATGCCCGACTCCCGGCAGCGGCCGGGCTCCCGCTCCTGCCCGGGCACTAAGCTTCTGCACAGTGTTCGCGCGCGCTCCGGGCCAGCGTCCTCCGATCGAGACCAGGCGGCTGGTCCTGCGTCTTCCCGAACTCGGCGACGTGCCTGCTCTGGTCGAATATCACAGCGCCAACCGCGAGCATCTCCAGCCCTGGTGGCCGACCTGGCCGCCGGACATCTTCGAGGCGGGCTTCTGGCAGGCCCAGGTGCGGCAGCGCCGGACCGAGTTCGTCAACGGGCGCGCCTGCGCCATGTTCGTCTTCGAGAGGCAGGGGGGAGCGCTGGTCGGCAGCCTCTCCCTGAACCAGATCGTGCGCGGTGCCTCGCACACCTGCTCGATCGGCTACGGCCTGGCCGAGAGCGCCCAGGGCCACGGCTACATGGTCGAGGCGGTGCGCGCCGCGGTCGACTTCGCCTTCCGGGACCTGCACCTGCATCGCATCACCGCCTGCTACATCCCCCACAACCGGCGCAGCGGCAACGTGCTCCGGAGCGCAGGCTTCGCCGTCGAGGGGTACGCCCGGGACTACCTCTGCATCGACGGGCGCTGGGAGGACCACGTCATGACCGGACTGGTCAATCCGGAGTGGGCTTGACCCCGGGCGATCCCCCGCCGCCGTCGCGCCTGCGGCCGCTCGGTTTCGCGGATCTGCTCGACCGCAGCTTCCGGATCTACCGGCGCCACTTCCTGCTCCTCTTCGGGCTGGCGCTCCTGGTCAGCATCCCGGCCCTGGTCCCCGAGCTGCTGGGCGGATCCTTCACCCAGGTGGGGGCGATCCTGGCCTCCCCAACGACACCTCCCACCGACCTTCACACGCCGTTCTGGCCGACCCTGGCCCGGATCGTGCTGCTGGTCGTGATGGTGCCCTTCTCCGTCGGTGTGATCGCGGCGGCGTCGCTGCCGTCGGCGATGGGGGAGGCCGAGGCGCCGCCGCTGGTGAGCATCGTCGGCACCATCCTCCGGCGCTACCTGGCCCTGCTCGGGCTGGTCGGTCTGACCGTCCTGATCGCGCTCTCGCTGGTCTGCATGCCGCTGGGGATATGGCTCCTGGTCCGGATCTCCCTGGCCGTACCCGCTCTGCTGGCGGAGCGGGTCGGCCCGATCCGGGCGATCCGGCGGAGCTGGCAGCTGACCCACGTCGCCTGGTGGCGCTGCTTCGGCGTGATCGTCGTGGTCGCGATCGTCGCCGACGTGCTGGCCGGCGTCCTCGGCTTCGCCGCCGGCATATCGGTCCAGTTCCTGCCGCTGCTGCCCAGCGCCCTGACCGGGCTGATCCTGGTGCTGACGGTGACGCTGATCAGCGTCGTCACCGTCCCCCTGCTCTGGGTCGGCCTGGTCGTGCTCTACGTCGACGCCCGGGTGCGCAAGGACAGCCTGGACATGGACCTGCTCGCCGCGGCGGCGCTGGCCCCGAGCTCGGAGGGGGCGGCGTGAGGAGGCTCCTCGTGGCCGCCCTGGCCGTCGTCTGCCTCAGCCTGCTGGCCACGCCGGTGAGCGCGTCTGCCGCCCCCGGCTCCTACTACCGGACCACGGTCGAGGAGGCGCTCCACATCCTCCAGGCCGGCGGCGACCCCGCCGTCACCGCGCAGCACGCCCTCGAGGCCCTCCGATCCGGGGTCGGCGACACGCAGCCCGAGATCGAGGAGGACCTCATCTCGACGCCGCCGAGACTGGCCGACGCCCGGGTGCGGCTGGAGGCGCTGGACGAGGCCCTGAGCTCGCCGCCCCGGGTCGAGCACCCGGCCCGGGCGCACCGCTCGCTCACCGCGATCCTGGCGCAATCCCGCTACGCCGGTCTTCGGCCCTCGCCGTGGGACCGGCTCCGCGACTACGTGGGCAACCTCCTGAACCGGCTGCTCAGCCGCATCGGCCCCGCCGTCTCGGGGAGCTCGACCTGGGTCCGCTGGGCGATCGTCGCCGCCGCCGCCCTGCTCGTGGTGCTGGCCGCGCTCTGGCTCTCGGTATCCCTCTGGCGCCGGCCCCGCCGGCGGGCGGCGGCGCGCCAGGCGGCGGCGGCGCGGCGCAGCGCCGATCGCTTCGCCGAGGCCGACCGGCTGGAGCAGGCGGGCGACTGGGCGGGGGCGGTCCGCGCCCTGGCCGGCGCCGTCGCCGTCCAGCTCGGGGACGAGAGCGACTGGGATCTGAGCCCGCTGACGGTGCGCGAACTCTTCGCGCGGGCGAGCGAACCGAGCCGGCTGCGCCCGCTGCTCTGGGCCTTCGAGGTCTGCTTCTACGGCCGGCGGCAGCCCTCTGCGGAGAGCTACCACGAGGCACGGGCGGCGGCCGCGCCCTACCGCCGTCAGGCGCCCGCATGAGCCGCCGCACCGGGCTGCGCCTGGTCATCGTCCTGGTCCTGCTGGTGGCGGTGGTGATGGTACTGGTCAGCCGCAGCTCGACCCAGCCCTCGCCCGACAACTCCTCCGGCAGCGACGCCGCCGACGGGACCTCGGCCCTCTACCAGTACGCCTCCACGCTGGGCCACCCGACCGAGGCCCTGAACGGTTCGTTCCGCCCCGACCGGTCGATCGGGCTGCTCTTCATCTTCACGCCCGCCGACAACGTCTCCGCCGGAGACGTCGCCCGGCTCCGCCGGTACCTGGAGGGGGGAGGGGTCGCCGTCTACGCGTCGAACGGCGGCAACGCCCGCCTCGACCGCGCCTTCGACGTGGGCCGGCTGGCCGGTGAGTCGGTCCAGGACGAGGCCACCGCGATCGCCCCGCTCCTGCCCGGCGTGAGCACGGTCGGCGACGACCAGGAATCGACCCCGCTCGCCCCCGAGGCACGGCAGGTGCCGCTGCTCGACTACACCGACGGCGGGGCGATGGCGTTCCAGGAGCGGGTAGGGTTGGGTCGCCTGATCGTGATGTCCGACCCCCTGCCCCTCTGCAACGGCTACCTCGGCTCCTATGACAACGGACGCCTCGCCGCCGACCTGATCGCGCTCACCCGGCCCGGCGGCCGCGTCGCCTTCGACGAGTACCATCACCCCGCCCTCGGCGTCGCCTCGCAGAGCCCGCTCAACGGGCTCGCCTCGGCCTGGGGCCTGGCCCTGATCTGGGCGGTGGTTGTCGGCTTCCTCGGCCTCTTCCTGCGTGGTCGCGCGTTCGGCCCCCGCCTGGAGCTGCCCGGGGCGGGCGATCGCTCCTCGGTCGAGCACGTCCGGGCGGTCGGCCGGCTGCTGCGACGGGCGCGGGCCGACGACGACGCCCTGCGGCGCCTCGGCCAGGCGACGCGGCGCCACCTGGCTCAGCGCACCGGGATCGCCGCCCAGGAGGACTTCGAGGGGAGCCTGCGCCGGCGCGACCCGGCCGCGGCCGACGAGCTGGCGGCGGCCGAGCAGACGGGGCGGGAGCGGGGAGGGGAGGACGGGCTGCTGCTCGCCGCCCGCCGGCTCCATCGACTCGCCCATCCCACCCAGCCCGAGGAGGACACGTGAACGCAGCCGACTTCATGCAACGCTTCCGCAACGAGGTGGGCAAGGCCATCGTCGGCCAGGACGAGGCGGTCCGGCTCTGCGCCCTGGCCCTCGTCACCGGAGGCCACGTCCTGCTCGAGGGTGTGCCCGGCACCGGCAAGACCCTGCTCGCCAAGGCCGTCGCCCGCGTCCTCTCGGTCGAGTTCCGGCGCGTCCAGTTCACCCCCGATCTGATGCCTGCCGACATCGTCGGGACCTCGATCTACGACCTACGCAGCCGGGAGTTCGAGGTCCGGCGCGGCCCGGTCTTCACCAACGTGCTTCTGGCCGACGAGATCAACCGCGCCCCGGCCAAGGTGCAGGCGGCGCTGCTCGAGGCGATGGAGGAGCGCGGCGTCTCCCTCGACGGTCAGCAACTGCCACTGCCCGACCCCTTTCTCGTCCTCGCCACGCAGAACCCGGTCGAGTACGAGGGCACCTACCCGCTGCCCGAGGCCCAGCAGGACCGGTTCCTCTTCAAGGTGCTTCTCGGCTACCCGGCCGACACCGAGGAGCTGGAGATCCTGCGCCGCTGGAACGACGGCACCGAGCTTCGCGATCCGGTCCAGGCCGGGGTGGAGCCGGTGCTCGGCGCGGAGGATCTGCGCTCGGTCCGCCAGGACGCTCGCAAGGTCGGGGTCGACTCCGCCATCGGTGCTTACATCGTCCAGCTGGCCCAGGCCTCGCGCTCGGCACCGGAGCTGGCGCTCGGCGCCTCACCCCGGGCCGAGGTGTCGCTGCTCCTCGCCGCCAAGGCCCAGGCGCTGTTCGACGGCCGCGACTTCGTCACCCCCGACGACGTCAAGGCGCTGGTCGCGCCGAGCCTGCGCCACCGCCTGGTGCTTCGCGCCGAGGCCGAGGTCGTCGGCCATACCGCCGACTCGGTGCTCGCCCAGATCGTCGGTCGGGTGACCCCGCCGCGGTGATCGCCTACGGGCCGGCGACGGCGGAGAGCCCGCCCCGGACGGGGTGGCGGACCCGGCTGACCCTGGTCCCGTCGCGCCGGTTCTTGCTCTGGCTGCTCATCGGGGGCGCCCTGATCGCGCTCGCCACGATCTCGCCACTGATCTGGATCCTGGCCGCCGTCTACCTCCTGCTGGCCGCCGGCCTGGCCGGCTGGGACGCACGGCGACTGCCGCCGGTGTCCGCCTTCCGGGCGCGCCGCCAGCTGCCCGAGCCACTCTCGCTGGGAGCCACCCAGGAGGTGCGGCTGACCGTAACCTGCCCCGGCGCCGCAGGGCTTCGCGGCCGCCTCGCCGACCACGTGCCGCCGCCGCTCGCCGCCGACGCCAGGGAGGTCCCTGGCCGCTTTGACGAGGCGGGGGAGATGCGCTGCGGCTACCGGGTCAGGCCGGTCTCGCGAGGCGCCCACCGCATCCCCGCGCTCGACGTGCGGGTCGTGAGCCCGGGCGGGTGGTGGTGGCGGCAGTTCCGCCTCGCCCTGGACCAGGAGGCCCACGTCTACCCGGACCTGATCGCCGTGCGTCGCCAGGAGCTCGCCTTCCGGCGCGGCCTTCGCGCCTACGCCGGGCAGCGCCGCGCGCGCTGGCCGGGGGCTGCGCTGTCCCTGGCCGGGCTCCGCGAATACCTGCCCGGCGACGACATCCGCCACCTCAACTGGAAGGCCACCGCCCGCCGGGACGAGCCGGTCACCAACGAGTACGAGGCGGAGCGGGGACAGCAGCTGGTCATCGCCCTCGACTGCGGCCGGCTGATGACGGCGCCCGCCGGCCACCTGACCAAGCTGGACCACGCGGTGAACGCGGCCCTGCTGCTGGCCTGGGTGGCGCAGAACCAGGGCGACCGGGTGGGGCTGCTCCTGTTCTCCGATCGGGTCCATGGCTACCTGACCCCGGAGAGCGGCAGCAAGCAGCTGCCCCGCATCGCCCGCATGCTCTACCGGGTGCCGGCCGTCTACGCCGAACCGGAGTACGCCGACGCCCTGTCGCAGCTGGCGCTGCGCGTGCGCGCCCGATCGCTGGTGGTGCTGCTCACCGACGTCCTCGACGAGGGAGCTTCCGAGGACCTGGTCGCCCACGCCCTTCGCGCCGGCCGGCGCCATCTGCTGCTGGTCGTCGCCATGTCCGACCCGGCGATCATGGAGGCCGTCCGGCACCGGCCCCGGACATCCGCCGACGCGTACGACTGGACGGCGGGGGAGGAATTGCTGCTGGCCCGCCAGCGAGCGTTCCAGGTCCTTCGCCAGGGCGGCGTCCACTGCCTCGACGTCGAGGCCGGTCAGCTCTCGCCGTCGCTGGTCGAGCGCTACCTGGAGCTGAAGGAGCGGGCGCTCCTCTGAACGGGTGGCCAGGTCGCTACCGACCACGCCTCCAGGCGCGACTCCCGGTCGGGGAGTCGTCGATCCACCCGCCCGTTGGAGGATGTCGATCCTGTCCGCGTGTGGGATCTACCCGGTCATCCCGCTCCTCACCCTCACCCCCCGCTGCGGTTCGCGATCGTGAGCCCAGCGCTCTGCGCGATCATGACCTGGCTGGTCATGCCCGTGCTGAGCCGCCTCTTCCGCGGATTCCCGTATCGCCCGAGAGGCTGAGTCTCCGCGACCGGTCCCAGCTCCCGTCCCGCGACAGACTGGTGACTGGCGGGGACGGGGTGCGGGGGGCTATCGCCGTGATCGGTCGAGCGCCACGCCAAGCCGAGGGGACGAGCCCTCCTGCGGTCGGTCAGGTGGGAACCACGGGCGCCAGGTAGGCGTGAACGAACCAGGTCTCGACCCACGCCCGGCGCAGGTGGCCGGCGCGCGCCGTGCCCTCGGCCGTGGCCAGGACGCAGTGGATGTGGGGGACACCGTCGACGACCTCTCCCGAACCGGAGAGCTCGAGCGGCTCCTTCAGATCGTGGACCAGATCGGCCCGAGCGTCGTCCCTGGGCATGGTCGAGAACTCGCAGGCATCGACGGCGCCGATTATGGAGACGATCGCGGCCGAGACGATGCCACGCTCCCGGATGCGTTCCCCCAGCGCCCGCATCAACTCCTCGCGCGGGCTCACCTCGATCCGAATCAGCTCCCTGCCGCCGGTCGGCCGGGGCTCAGTTGTCGCCATGGTCCGCAGAGGGTACCCCGTCCAAGTGGCCGCCCGCCACGGGCGAATGCTCGGTCCCGCCTTCAGCCTCCTCAACGTTGCCCTACCCGACGAGCTCGCTTCCCGCTCCCCACCCGCAAAGGCCTGGCACCGCCTCGACCAGGACCTTGACGAATTATGCGGAGGCAGCAGATCGCGACGTGAAACTTGACCTGATCGTGCATCTAATCCCGGTCTACGGGACGTAGATCAGGTCGGGCGTCACCAACCGGATGGTCTCATCTGCCGCCGCATGGGCGGAGAGCCGTTCGGTGAAGCCCGTACGGGAGAAGAGGTAGCGCAGCGGCCTCACGTGGTCATCGCAGAAGTGGGGGATCAGACGGTCCAGGAGGTTCAGTTCGTTGAAGTCGACCAGGGACGTCGTCCATTTGCACATACCCGCCACAACCACGTTCCGCCCACCACCAACCCCGACCACGTCGACCTCGCGCATCTCCGTACTCCTGGCCGAGGTCCTGACCACACCCCACCAGCGGCCCACGCCGCTGATGCCTTCAACCGCCCTAAGCACATGCTCCCGGCAGATGTCCTCCCAGGCTTTGGAGGCGTGGTGGTCGACGAGGTTGGGGAGAACCGTACTGTCTAGGTACTCCTTTGCCAGGGCTGTGGTCCGAAGTTCCCTGGAGAGAATTATCTTGTGCAGGATCATCCTGTGCAGGGTATTTTCTGCGAGATCAGCGATCGATGTCGTCTGTCGCGGCGCCGGTGTAGTTCTCGGCTAGGGAGGTCCGCGCTGCCGTGGATCGCTCCAGGTAGGCGAGGTGGGATAGACGAAGGCGGTGTGCGAAGGCGTCCTCGCCAGGTCCACGGTGCAGCAATTCGGTCATGAATGACGAGAAGTGCTCCGTACGCCAGACGCGCCGGCCGCACCGGGCTGTGTAGGCGTCCAGCGGCTCTCGCCGTCCATCCTCGAACCACTCGGCCAGCGCCCGGGCCAGGATGGCGACGTCGCCCAGGGCCAGGTTCATACCCTTGGCCCCGGTCGGCGGAACCACGTGGGCTGCGTCCCCGGAGAGGAACAGGCGACCCGCTTGCATCGGCTCCACCACCAGGCTCCGCATCGGCGTGGCGCCCCGCTCAAGGATTTCGCCGGAGTGAAGGCCCGGCTCGCCCAGGCGTATGCGCAACTCCTCCCAGATCCGCTCCTCGCTCCAGGTCCGCTCGTCCTCGTCGGCCTGGATCTGTAGGTAGAGCCGGCTGATCTCCGGCGTCCGCATGCTGTGCAGGGCGAACCCGCGATCATGGTAGGCGTAGATCAGCTCATCGCTCGCCGGTGGGGTCCTGGCCAGGATGCCGAGCCACGCGTGCGGGTAGGCGCGCTCATAGACGCGGGTGCCGGCCGGCATGCTGCTTCGCCCGATGCCGTGAGAGCCGTCGCAGCCGGCCACGAAGTCGCACCTGAGGGTGCGCTCAGGACCGCCCTGGCGATACCGGATCAGGGGCCGGTCGCCGTCGATCCCCTCGATCGCCCGGGCCTCGGCCTCGAACCGGATCTCGCCGCCGGCGGCCAGCCTGGCGTCGATCAGGTCGCGGACCACAAGCTGCTGGCCGTAGACCAGGATGCCCCTGCCCGTGAGCCTCTGGAAGTCGACGTGGAAGCGGCCTCCCTCGTAGTTGATGAAGATGCCGCCGTGGACCATGGCGTCGCGCTCCATCCGCTCCCCGACCCCGGCATCGCGAAGCAGCCGGGCGGCGCCGTGCTCGAGCACCCCGGCGCGGACGCGCCGCTCGACGTAGTCGCGGCTGCGCCGCTCGAGCACCACCGACTCGACCCCGCGCCGGTGGAGCAGATGGGAGAGCATCAGCCCGGCCGGACCGGCTCCGACGATGCCGACCTGGGTCCGTTCGATCACGGCCGCGCCTCCATCCGGTCTTCCGCACGAGGCGGTCCCTGAGCGCTGCGACGGTCCGAGCCGAGGGCTATGACGGCATTATCGAGCCGCCGACGCGCTCTGGGAAGTCAGAGGGATTCGCGGCGCCGCCGATACGATGCTCAGGTGGCGCACCGCACCGGACCTCCGGTGAGCCAGCTCGACACCCTGTTCCAGATCGGTGCCGGTCTCGGACCGGCGATCTACGTGGCGGCCGCGCTGGCGGCCGCACTCGACCCGATCATTCCGGTGATCCCGTCGGAGACCATCCTCATCTCGGCAGCGGTGCTGTCGACCCGGCCGGGCAGGCCCCAACTCGTGATCCTGGTGCTCGCCGGAGCCCTCGGCGCCATGGCGGCGACAACGTCATGTACTGGCTCGGCCGGCTCGCCGGTGAGCGGGCGCTGCGGCGCCTGGCCGGTGGGCGGCGTGGTGCCGAGCGGCTCGAGCGGGCGACCGCGGAGGTGCGCCGTCACGCCCCGATCATGGTCATCGGCGGCCGGTACATACCGGGGGCAGGACGGCGGTGACACTGGGGGCGGGTGCCCTGGGCATGTCCTGGCCGCGCTTCCTGGCCGCCGACGCCAGCGCCGCGATCACCTGGGCCGCGTACGCGTGCATCCTGGGGAGCATTGGAGGTGCCGCCTTCGAGAGCACGTGGACGGCGGTCCTCCTCGCGCTGGGCATGGCGGCGGTGCTCACGATCGGCCTCGAGCTCGTGCGCCGCCTGCGCAGCCGGCGCTGAGGGAACCGCGTCAGATGGAGGAGAAGATGGCAGATCGCACCCGGCCGCCCTTCCGAGCCGATCATGTGGGCAGCCTGCTCCGGCCGCCGGAGCTGCTCCACGCCCGGGCCGAGCACGCCGGCGGCCGCATCACCGACACCACCCTCCACCTGATCGAGGACCGCGCCATCACCGACGCGGTGCGCATGCAGGAGTCCCTGGGCCTGCGCTCGGCCACCGACGGCGAGTTCCGGCGGTCCTCCTGGCACATGGACTTCATCCACCAGATCGAGGGCGTCAGCGCGGATGCGGACAGCACCACCCCGGTCCGCTTCCGCAACGCCGAGGGCACGATCGAGTTCACCCCGCCATCGCTCCGGGTGCTGAGTCGGATCCGCCTCCGCCACACCATCTTCGCCGACGCCTTCACCTACCTTCGCTCCCAGGTGCGCCAGGCGGTGCCCAAGCTGACCATCCCCTCGCCGAGCATGGTCCACTATCGCGGCGGCCGGGCCATGATCGACCCCGCCGTCTATCCCGACATCGAGGGGTTCTGGGACGACCTGACCGACGCCTACGCCAGGGAGGTGCGGAGCCTGGGCGAGCTCGGCTGCACCTATCTGCAGTTCGACGACACCAGCCTCGCCTACCTCAACGACCCGGCCCAGCGCCGGCACGTCGCCGACATCGGCGGCGATCCCGAGCACCAGCATGAGACCTACATCCGCAACCTCAACCGCGCGCTCCGCGACCGGCCGGGGGAGATGTCCGTCACCGTCCACATGTGCCGGGGCAACTTCCGGTCGTCCTGGGCCGCGGAGGGCGGCTACGACTTCGTCGCCGAGGCGCTCTTCGGCGGGCTCGACGTCGACGGCTTCTTCCTCGAGTACGACGACGAGCGCTCGGGCGGGTTCGAGCCGCTCCGCTTCGTGCCCGCCGGCAAGGTCGTCGTCCTCGGCCTGGTCACCACCAAGCGGGGTCTCCTGGAGGGCAAGGACGCGCTCAAGCGCAGGATCGAGGAGGCATCCCGCCACATCGACCTCGACCGCCTCTGCCTATCCCCGCAATGCGGTTTCTCCTCCACCGTCGAGGGCAACCGGCTGACGCTCGACGAGGAGAAGGCCAAGCTCAGCCTGATCGTGGAGACGGCGGCCGAGATCTGGGGCTGAGGCGGCCTCAGCGGCGCTGGATGACGGTCATGCCGTCGCTCAGCGGGAGCACCAGCGTCACCACCCGGGGGTCCGTCGCGCAGCGGTCGTTGAACCGTCGCATGCCCTCGGTGTCCTCGCCGCCGGCCGAGCCGTCGTAGACGCGCCCGCTCTGCAGCGTGTTGTCGGCGATGACGATGCCGCCGCGGCGGATCCGGGGCAGGATCTCCTCGTAGTAGTCGGGATAGGCGCCCTTGTCGGCGTCGATGAAGGCGATGTCGAACTCCTCGGCGGCGGGGAGGGCGCGGAGCGTCTCCAGGGCCGGTCCGATGCGCAGCTCGATCTGGTCGGCCACGCCGGCGCGGGCCCAGAAGTCGCGGGCGATGGATGTCCACTCCTCGCTCACGTCGCAGCAGAGGATCCGGCCCTCGGTGCCCATGCCGCGGGCCAGGGCGAGGGCGGAGAAGCCGGTGAAGGTGCCCACCTCGAGGGCCCGGCGAGCGCCCAAGCCCCGGGCCAGGATCTCGATCAGGAGCGCCTGGTCGTCGCCGCTCTGCATGCCGGAGGCGCCGCCGGTGCGCTGCTCGGTCACCCGGCGCAGCTCCTGCTGGAGGCCGTCGGGAGGCGTGGAGTGGGCGGCGGCGTAGGTGGCGACGGCGGGGTCGATGAACCGGCTCTTGGTGAACGCACCAGTCATGGACTGTGTCTCCTCCAGTGGCGGCCTCGGTGTCTCTCCACGTATCAGGGTATGTCGTTCGAGGATCCGGCAGGGTCGACCCCGGCCTCGCGCAGCGCCCGCTCGGCCACGGCCATGGCGGTGTTGGCGGCGGGCACCCCGGCGTAGATGGCGGTCTGCAGGAGGACCTCGCGGATCTCGTCCGCGTCGAGGCCGTTGCGAAGGGCGGCGGGGACGTGGAGGGCGAGCTCCTCCATCCGGCCCAGGGCGACGAGCATGGCGATGGTCGCGACGCTGCGCTCCCGCCGGCCGAGCCCGGGCCGCGCCCAGACGCCTCCCCACGCGTATTCGGTGATCAGCCGCTGGAAGGGGAGGGAGAAGGAGGTGGTGCGGCCGGCCGCTCGGTCGACGTGGGCGTCGCCGAGAACGGCCCGGCGCACCACCTCGCCGCGCTCGCCGGCGGGTCCGGCCAGGTGGTCGAGCACGGCGCTGGTGAAGCGCTGGGGCTGGGAGACGTTGGCGAGGTGGCCGGCGCCGGCCAGGACC